>NZ_JAUZVB010000001.1:1339204-1674005 GCF_031844365.1 Exiguobacterium sp. BG5(2022) | reverse complement strand
AGATAGCCATCGCACTCGCGCTCGGCGCAGACCTCGTCAATATCGCTCGCGGACTTATGTTCAATGTCGGGTGCATCCAGGCACAGGTTTGCCATACGAATCGCTGTCCGGTCGGTGTCGCGACGACTGACCCGAAACTGCAGCGTGCCCTCGTTGTCGATGAGAAAAGTTTTCGGGTGACGAACTACATCATCTCGCTCCGGGAAGGGCTGTACAATATGACGGCTGCGGCAGGCGTTCAATCGCCGACGGAATTGTCACTAGATCATGTGGTGTATCAAGAACCGGATGGCCGTGTTCGGACAGGCTATGATTTATCTCACTAGAATGAAGTGAATCTATCAAAACATCCCACGAATCTGCCGATAAAGAAGGCATACACGTGGGATGTTTTTTTAGCATTTCCATTGTAGAAACTACCAGATGCTTGTACAATCATGTAAATGAAAGTCAGAATTTATTATAATCTAACGAAGCGTTTGAATGGAAATGGATGAACCCATTTTTTTCAGCATACGCCGCGCTCTTTGGACGTTGTTTCGAAGACACGGTCAACGCTTTGATCCCGTAACGTGTATCAAGGTCACGCAACTCTTGGATGCGGTCTTTTGACCATTGATCTTTTGCTACGGTCGTGTAGTTGAAGCTTTCCCACATCACGCCATCCACATATGGATACGTATACGTCTTCAATGTCGCAAATCCCCAGTTTTGAATGAGAGAAAGGGAAGGGTGATTGGATTTGATCGTCTTCATGAACTGACTCATCCCGTCACGTTGCGCTTTTAAAATGGTCGGTTGTTCCGAGTGCTCGTTATCGATGTTGCCGACGGTATCTAAGAACGCACCATCCAATTCTTTGGCGACGATTTGTTTCTCCACTTCACGCGTCAACAACTCACGATAGTGAGTTGACGTCATATCGACTAAATAAGAATCCCATTCCGCATAATGAACACGTTGTCCGTTGCGGTGGAAGAAGTCCGACTCGTTCATCTGACTGATGAAATCGACGTTCCAATTGTCGGCTTCCATCGTGTTGATGTAGCCGTACACTTTTGTCCCATATTTCTGTAATTCTTTGATTTGCGCTGCAGTATAATAAACAGGCTCGATGATGACAAGGTCATACTGTTGCATCTTTTTAATTTTGGTCTTTGTCGGCATATCGTAATAAATCTTGTACGATTCGACGTTTGCGAGCGGATTGCTCGCTTTAGCGACCGCTTGTTGCGGCGTCAAAAACGCCAATCCAACGAGAAATGCACAACAGATGGTCACGATTCGTTTGGCTGAGAAAATACCCATAAAAAAACCCTCCTGATAGTTATCAGAGAGCGGCTGCGGCTTTTGCAGACTGGCGATCGGTATCTAAAAAGATCGACGACCCATGTCTTTGCGCCCTTACTTTTCAGTAAGTTTGCCCGTCTCGATATGAAATTTTTGTCGACAATCCATTGAAAGTCCTACTACTAAAATACCACGTAAAGGAATGAGTGACACTATGATTTATACCCAACACCGCACATCCATCAAATGGATTGAAATGATTGTGACTATTTTACTTATCGGCATTTTGGACTATACATTTAGTCTTTCTTTGTCAGATTGGGCGATTGACCCGTTAATTTTTTATATCCTCCTGTTTTCTTTACGATATGGCTTGCTCGGTGCCTTCGTCAGTTTCGCGTTGACGAGTCTCTACCATTTCTCATTCCTCTTGATGGAAGGCTCAGACTTGCTCTTATTCCTTTACGATACGAATGAACTGGCTTGGATTTTGCTACACTTCTTCGTCGCGCTTAGTGCGGGTGTCTTCAGTACTTCTTATCGGGAGCGTTACCAGTCGCTCCACATTCGTCAAGAAGAAGTGATTGATGAGAACGAACAACTGAAACAGACGATACAACAACTACAAGAGTCGCAAGGGGAGATGCGGAAGCGGGTGCTCGACTCGACTTATACGCTCTCAAAAATTTATGAGATTGGACTACAACTTGATCAGGATGCGACCGCTTTAGTACGTGATCATTTAATTGGAACGTTCACGCGTGTCTTCCGTGCTCGTCAACTCGCTTTATATCATGTGGATGCATCGCGGCGCACACTCCGTCTTCATGTCCGTTCCGGAGAGGTAGAACGTTTGCCCCAGACGCTCTTCATCGATTCGGAGGAGGGAATTTTCGCACGGATGTTCCAATCGAAAAAGCCGACGCTTCGTTTAGCGGATGAGCTAGATGGACCGCTTCTCGTTGCACCGATTTGTTATGAAGGAACGGTGAAGGAAGTCTTGGTCGTCCATGAAATCGATATCTTACGCTTACGTAGTCATGAGATGAACATGATGAAACTCGTCTTGGATTGGACGGGAACGCGCATTGAAAAGGCCGATGCCCTCGAATGGATGCTCGTCAGCGACCAACTCGTCGACGGGACGCACATGTTTCGTATGGAAGCATTCGAACAAAAAGTGGCCCAACAAGTACTTCGTCATGAGCAATATGGTCAACCGTATAGTACGGTCACATTGCCTGTAGAGGGTGTGGACTTGTCATTGATTGAAATGGAATTGATTTTGAGACAGTCGATGCGTGAAATTGACGTTATCGGATATGACGAAGACGATCGCATCCTTCATTTTCTCCTCCCAGGTACACCGGTTGAATCAGCCGAACGATTCAAGGAACGGATTGAGCATGTCTTCTATGTGAAAGGTGGGAAACGCCTATGACCGGTTGGATGATTCTTCTTTTCTTCCTTCTGCATGCGACGGTCCTTTTCGTCTTGTATCGACTGATTGTACGACCGAAAGTCGATGCGACGGAAAAGGGAGTCTGGCTCTCGATATTTCTCGTCAGTGCCGTCATCCCGATTGTCGGAGAACTGTTTGGTTTGATTGGATATGTGATTGCCCGACGCTTCGCCTCACCGAAGACGCTTCTCGACTACGATGAGTACATCAACTTTGAGACGGTCAACTTAGAACGCTTGCAGCAACAGGCGAAAGAAGATTTAGATCTCGTCCCATTGACGGAAGCCTTACAGATGGACGGGAACAAGCGGAAACAATCGATCACACAACTCATGTCGACACCGCTCATGAATACAGAAGAATATTTACACTTAGGTCTCGAACACGAGGATACGGAAACGGTCCACTATGCAGCGACCGTCCGAAACACACTGTTCGACCGATACGATTTGATGTTAAAACAGCGAATCGCACAAGTGAATCCGGAGCGACCGGAGACGATTTATCCGGTAATTGAAACCGGGATTTCGTTCTTAGATAGCGGTCTCTTGGATCATGATATGCAAATGCGCATCCAGCAACGGATATTATTTCACCTCGATCAATTGAGTGAGTACGACGAAACAGACGAAACGTACTTACGCACGAAAGCCCGCCTCTCGTTCCGCTCGGGTGACTTGGAAACGGGAGAACGATTGGCTGAGGCGCTCACCCTTTATCATCCAAAAGTACCCGATGGATATGTCATGTTGATTGAACACCACATGACGAACGGCGATTGGACGTCCCTACGTCCGACCCTCGACCGCCTGCATCAACATCTCGATTTGCAAGACATTCCGGAGGACTATCGCTTTGTCATTCAACAGTTAGAAGGTGCCCATATATGAATAAATCGATTACGACGTATATCGCGTCTTTGTTCTCTTTACTCATCGCGATGATTGTCGTTGTCCAGTTTTTACGGCTTGACTATGGTCATCGGCTCATCCCAAAAGAAGCACATGAGCCGAAATCCTTTACGACACTCGCGGGTGAGGTGAGAGCGGTGGAGGGGGATCCGGTTCAAATCTACATCCATCAGAATGACGGCGATTTGTCGACAGCTGTTTTGAATAACTTTAAATATGCGCTCGACTATGCCAAGTTGCCTTATACCTCGATTGAAGCAGAGGCCATCGCATCGATTGAGCCTTCTCCACGACACGTTCTCGTCGTCAGCGGAGAAAATACGAAATCATGGCCGTACGAGGCAATTCGGTCCTTCGTTGAAAAAGGTGGACGGCTCTACGTTGCCGGACGATTCATCGATCAAGACTGGGCAGACCTGGTCGGCGTAAGCGATTTTGGGGACTTTAAAGATGGAGTCAACGGGTTGATTTTCGAACAAGAAATTTTCCCTGGGTATGTCGACTTGCCTCAAGACTCAGGGTTATTCGTCCACAGCATTGCTGACGTCAAACTGAAAGAAGAGGCGGACGTCCTCATTTCTGCCAAAAACGAACCAATATTATGGCAGTCTCCTTATGGGAAGGGCGAAGTGATGTTTTGGAATACGACGTCGTTGACGGATAAGAACTCACGCGGCTTGATGGTGCAGACGCTTTCGATGCTGTTCCCAGCGTTCGTCATGCCACAAGCTGGCATCAAGGTCGTTCACCTTGACGACTTCCCGGCACCGGTACCAAATTATTCGAATCCGGTCATCACGAAAGAATATGATTTGTCCATCAAAGAGTTCTTCTCAGAGATTTGGTGGAAAGACATGAAGCAAATCGGTGCTGACTACGACGTCACTTATTCTGGTTTCCTGATCGGCAGTTATAAAGCGACGAATGAAGAGACGACAGAACAGCTCATCGAAAAAATTCGGGCACCGATGCTCGAATATGGTCGCGGTTTACTCCAAACGAATGGGGAAGTCGGGCTACACGGGTTCAACCACCAGCCACTCGTCATGGGAGATGAAGTGATGGACCCGGAGCTTGGATATACAAAATGGGACAGTCAGGAAGATATGCGTTCCGCCATTGACCGTGTCGTTGAGGCGTTTGACTATTACTTGCCGAATGAGCGGATCCGCAGCTATGTGCCACCATCGAACATCATCGGTCAATCCGGACTTGAAGTGTTGAACGAGAAGTTTCCGAAAGGGCTGATTGTCGCAGGACTCTACAGCGGAGATGCGACAAAAGGAAGTTACATTCAAGAGTTCGGACCCGACCCGGTCTATCCGAACTTGTACGATTTCCCTCGCGTGTCGAGCGGATACAACGAGACACCGGATGACCTATTTGTTGTGATCGACGCTGTTGCCAACTTCGGGCTCGTTTCCCATTTCATTCACCCGGATGATGTGTTAGATGACTATCGCTCGAAAGGGAAAGGGTGGGAGATCATGAAAGAATCGTTTGGGGGTCTGTTCCAGACACTCTACTCCAAATATCCACATCTCGAGGGCTTGAGTCAGTATGATGCGTATCGGAAATACAAGCTTTATCAAGATGCGCAAATCGATGTGGCTTACACGAATGATGCCATCGATATCAATGCTCAACAACTACCTGTTCCGTCGACGTTACTCGTTCGTGTGCAACCCGGGAAACGTCTCGATACAGGGAGGTTCGATTTTGGTGAAGTCCAGCCGTTTGGTGAGAATGGTACATTGTATCAAGTTGAATTGAGAGAGACGTCCATTCGTCTCCCGATATTGGAGGATCGTCCATGAAAATAGGAATTGTTGTTGAAGGGAGTTATCCATATGTGAGCGGCGGCGTATCGAGCTGGGTTCATATGCTGATGGAACAGATGCCGATGCATGAGTTTGAGATTATCTCAATCATGCCGAATCCGAAGACAGAGGCAGATTATCGCTATACGTTACCGAAGAACGTCACAGGTGTCACCACGCTCGCCCTTAATCAACGGGCGACACGTAAACGTCGACCGGAAGCGTTATCGGAAGCGGAACGGGAGCGAATCAAGACGTGGATGACATTCGGTCAAGTCGATTCGTCCATCTATCCGATTCTTGAAAATCAAATCGGGACACCAGAACAATTCTTCTCGAGTCGTCTCTTCTATCAGCTCGTCACGGAGAGTTATCAAGAAGAAGGGCAGGCCGGTTCGTTCATCGATTACTTTTGGATGTGGCGCAGTATGTACGCGCCAGTCCTTGATTTGCTCCAAGCTGAATTACCGCAAGTTGACCTCGTGCACGCGGCCTCGACCGGATACGCGGGTCTGATTGCGAGTGCGATGAAAGAACGACAAAACATTCCGTTTCTTTTGACTGAACACGGCATCTATTCGCGTGAACGGGAAGAAGAACTGTTACAGGCATCTTGGATTCCGGCTGAGTTTCGCTCCCATTGGATTCAGTTCTTCCACCACATTTCCCGGGAAGCGTACCGAAAGGCAGATAACGTCATCACACTCTTTGAACGAAACGGCGAGTTGCAACGTCAGCTCGGGGCACCTGTTGAGAAATTGAGCATCATTCCGAACGGGATTGACGTGACGGGCTTGTCTGCTCTCGGGCATGTGCCGGGAGTGGATAAACTACGAATCGGTGCCATCGTTCGCGTTGTTCCAATCAAAGATATTAAAACCATGATTTATGCGGCGAAACTGTTACAAGACATGCTCGTCCCGTTCGAACTGACCATTATGGGACCACTTGATGAGGATAAGCAGTATGCGGCGGAGTGCGAGATGCTCATTCGGCAACTCGAGCTCGAACAGTCCGTCTTGATGGTCGGAAAAGTCGATATTCGACAACATCTTCCCGAATTCGATGTGTGTCTATTGACGAGTATCTCCGAGGGACAACCGCTTGCTGTACTAGAAGGTATGGCCGCCGGTGTCCCGTGGATTGTGACGGACGTCGGGGCCTGTGCGGAACTCGTGAACGGGCGACCGGATGAACCGTTCGGTCCGGCCGGATTTGTCGTTCCGCCGGTCAATCCACGGCGAATCGCAGAGCGTTGCGTCTGGTTCCATCAAAATCGTGAAGATGCGCGCCGACTCGGACGAAACGGGCAACAGCGAGTCGAGACGTACTATCGCACCGATCAGTTTATCGATGCATATCTACACTTATATGAAGAGAGGAGAGCGGTATATGGCGGGCATCGGGTTTAAGTTACAACAGTTGTTTCAAGAAGACTACTTCTCTTCACGAATCAAAGCATATGCATTTGCCGGGCTCGTCACATCAGGACCATGGCTGATCGTCATCGTCACGATTGCCCTCATGCAGTGGCTGACGAGCTATCTATCTATCGCCACACTCGAAGAACGCACGACGTTCAATTTGATCGTCTCTTACAGTTTTATTTTTTCGCAAGTCGTTCTCGGCGTGCAGCAGCTCGTCGTCACGAGGTACTTGGCGGATTGTTTTTATGAGAAACGATATGAAGACATCTTCCCGGCGTTCATCGGGATGATGAAGACGACGGTCGCCATCGCGTCGCTGTTGTTCGCTATCTTCCTTATGTTCTCTGAACTCCCTGCTTTATTGAACGCGTTGGCATTCGTCCTATTCATGACGGTCAACCTCATTTGGGTACATTTCTTGTTCCTCAGTGCGGCCAAGTTCTATCAGGCGGTAGCTTATAGCTTTGTGGCCGGTGGCATAGTCTCAGTCGCCGCGGTCCTCATCACGGACCAGTTCTTGATGCAATATTTGACGGAGTCCTACATGAAGAGCTTCGCGTTGACAGCGAGTATGACACTCGGTCTTGTCGTCACGTTGTTCGGCTTGTTCACATCGATGCTCCTTACGTTCCCAAACCGGAGTACGGTCGGTCAGTTCTCGTTCTATCGCTATTTTGACCGCTACCCGGCACTCTTTTGGACCAGTTTTCTCTATAACATCGGGATCTGGGTCGGCACATGGATCATCTGGTTCGCGGAAGGAGGGAGTGTCCACCTCGACACATTCCGCTATCATCCGATCTATGACACAGCTATCTTCCTCTCTTATTTGACGATCATTCCGACGATGACGATATTCGTTGTGTCGGTCGAGACGCGTTTTTATGAGCGGTATCGCGTGTTTTATGGATACGTGAACGAAGGTGGGACGTACCAACAGATTCAACGCTCGAAAGCGGCCATGCTCCTCGTCTTACGACAAGAGTTGCAACGACTGTTCCGAAATCAAGGGCTCGTGTCGCTTCTCTTTATTCTGTTCGCGGCCGTCTTGTTCCCGCTACTAGGTCTGTCACCTGAGATTCGGGATGTCTTTCAAATGACGACGATTGGTGCCTTTTCAAACGCCATGGTGCTCGTTCTCACGCTCGTCCTGCTCTATTTTGAAGATCATCGGGGAGCGGCGTATACATCGGCACTCTTCATCACGATGAATGCAGGGTTGACGTTCTTGCTATTACCACTTGGACCAGACAGTTACGGTCTTAGTTTTGCGATTGGTTGCACGATTGCGTTCGCGTTCTCACTCATTCGCTTGATTCGATATGTATCCGAGATTGATTATCACACGTTTAGCCGAAGCGAAACACCTCCGCGTACGGATACATTCCGTCGTGTCGGGGACTGGCTCAATGATCGCTCGGCTTAACAATCGCAGCAGATGAACTTTCAGAAAATGGGGTGAAGCACATGAAAACAATTTTTGTGACAGGTGGCGCGGGGTATATCGGGACACACACGACGGTGCAATTGCTTGAGGAAGGATACGAAGTCGTCATTTTGGACAACTTGTCCAATAGCCGACAAGAGGCGATTCAGCGAATCGAGATCCTGACTGGAAAGACGGTCACCTTATACGTGGGCGACATTCGAGATCAGGAATTGCTTGATGAAATCTTCTCCACGCACTCGATTCATGCGGTCGTTCACTTCGCGGGTCTAAAGGCAGTCGGCGAATCCGTCAGCCAACCACTTCACTACTATGACAACAACGTAGCTGGGACGCTCGTCTTGTTAAGGATGATGAATCAATTTGGGATAAAACGTATCGTCTTCAGTTCATCGGCGACCGTTTACGGAATCCCAACCACATCTCCGGTCGATGAATCGTTCCCGCTCAGTGCAACCAATCCATATGGACGAACGAAACTGATGATCGAAGAGATATTGCGCGACCTTTATACAGCTGATTCTTCTTGGTCGATTGCGATTCTTCGCTATTTCAATCCGATTGGCGCGCACGACTCCGGGACGATCGGCGAAGATCCGTTCGATGTCCCAAACAACTTGATGCCATACATCACACAAGTCGCGGCCGGGCGTCTAAAAGAGCTTCAAGTGTTCGGGGATGACTATCCGACGCATGACGGGACAGGCGTGCGCGACTATATCCATGTCGTAGATTTGGCGCTTGGTCATTTGAAGGCGTTGGAGTATGTGGGGAAATATGAAGGGGTGGAGGCGTTCAACCTCGGGACAGGGAAAGGATACAGCGTCCTTGATTTGCTTCAAACGTTCCAACAGGAGAGCGGACAGACGATTCCTTATCAAATCACGGATAAACGAGACGGAGACGTCGCGGCGATATTTGCCGACCCGCAAAAGTCTAAGGCCATTCTTGGCTGGGAAGTGCGACATGACATTGAAGCGATGTGTCGGGACGCTTGGCGTTGGCAATCGAATAATCCGAAAGGGTACAGTGAATAAATCCTATGAAGTAGGCGGTCATCACACGATGGTCGTCTCTTTTTGTATTAGAAAGGATAGCGAACGGGAACACCTAATGGAACGTCATTTACTTAGGAGGGATTGGATGAAAGCTTTGTTTTTGAACTGTTCGCTAAAAGGTGGAGACACGACGTCCCATACGGAAGGATTGATTCGTGACATCATCCCGCACTTCGATGCGCTCGACGTCGACTCCGAGATTGTTCGGATTGTTGATTACAACGTCAAGTTCGGTGTGACGGAAGATGAAGGGGATGGGGACGAGTGGCCACAGATTTTTGAGAAAGTGAAGGCCGCGAATATTGTCGTGATTGGGACACCACTCTGGCTCGGGGAGAAGAGTAGCGTCGCCACCCAAGTGATCGAACGGCTATATGGCGGTAGCGGACTGACGAACAAATCAGGACAGGCGATTTACTACAACAAGGTCGGTGGAGTCGTCGTCACGGGGAATGAGGATGGGGCGAAACACGCCTGTGCTTCGATTCTATATGGATTGTCCCACATCGGTTTCACCGTGCCGCCGAATGTCGACACGTACTGGGTCGGAGAAGCGGGACCAGGTGATTCGTACCTTGATGCCGGGCGGGAAAATGAATTCACAAAGTCTCACGGAAAGACGATGGCGTATAACCTCGTCCATTTTGCGAGAATGCTAAAAAATCATCCGATTCCGGCAGAAGGGAATACGATGGAATGAAGCAAACGGATGAACGCTTATGAATACGTTTCCGGATGCAACTCAATACGTCCAAATGGTTGATATCTTTGAGAAAGCTAATCGCAATTTTCTAAATGATCATCTTGGGTTATTGGAGAGTCAAGTTTCTGAAAGAACAATGTGTGGTCAGTTTCAAATTGCATTGAATGATTTGATTAGAAAAGATGTTCAGTATGGAAAATATTATGTGGATGTTGAATACAACAGAAATGTAGGCAGAAGGATTAAGAGGATTCGTAATGGTCGATACGAACAAGTGAATATAACTTGTGATTTGATTGTGCATAGTCGAGGGGGAAATTTGAAACAGGATAATCTAATCGCCCTTGAGATGAAAAAAGTCATTCGAGAGAATTCAAAACAGCAACAAGAAATTAATAAGGACAAAGAACGTATAATAGCGTTGACTAGATCGAGTTACAATGATGATTGGCAATACGATGGTCAAGATTTACCTGATTACGTTTGTAGATTCATACTAGGCATTTACTATGAAATTGACTATGTAAACCGACAAATATGTAATCAATACTATCGGAGTGGAGAATTGGTTCATGAAATATTTATTGACTTTGCTGAAATTGGTTTATAAAGAAGAGCCTCACCTAGATAGAATTAGGTGAGGCTTCATTAATGTGCTTTACTCTTTCTTCTCCACCGCATGCCCGCCGAACTCGTTCCGTAATGCCGCGACGACCTTGCCCGAGAACGTATCCTCTTGAAGCGAGCGTTGACGCATCATGAGGGAGAGTGCGATGACCGGTGTCGGGACGTCGTACTCGAGTGCCGTCTCGACCGTCCACTTGCCTTCACCGGATGCATGCATGACCCCGCGAATGTCGTCGAGCTTCGCATCTTTCGAGAAGGCACTCTCCGTCAGTTCCATGAGCCATGAGCGAATGACCGACCCGTGATTCCAAACGCGTGCGACATCTTCATATTCATAGTCGAACGGACTCTTCTCGAGCACTTCAAAGCCTTCGGCAATCGCCTGCATCATCCCATACTCAATCCCGTTATGCACCATCTTCAAAAAGTGACCACTTCCGCTCGGTCCTGCGTACAAATAGCCCTGGTCGGTCGAGACGTCTTGGAAAAGTTGCTCGATCTTTCCGAACGCCTCCAAGTCGCCTCCGATCATCGTACACGCTCCGTGACGGGCACCTTCCATCCCACCACTCGTCCCGACGTCGAAGAAATAAATCAGTTTTTCTTTGAAATGGTCGGCACGCCGCATCGATTCCTTATAGTTCGAGTTCCCTCCGTCGATGACGATGTCGCCTGGCGAGAGAAGATTGTGCAAGTCGTTCAAGACGTGTTCGGTCACGTCACCCGCCGGCACCATCACCCAGACGACGCGAGGGACCTGAAGCGCGGAAACGACTTCCTGCAAAGAGGCTTTCGTCTTAAATTGACTCGTCGATACGTTTCCCGGGTCATACCCGACGACACGATGCCCATTGTCTGTCAAATTCAGAGCCAAATTGAGGCCCATTTTACCAAGTCCAATCATACCGATTTCCATTCGTTCACCCCATTTGTAAGATTTAGTCCTCTATAGGGCATACCCGAAATAACGATTGCTCAAAAGGACAGCTTGCCTGAGATGTAGAATGATATAAGTGCAACAGTGATGAGAGGAGGGTGGCGATGTTTGAAAATGTATTTCGACTGGCCGTAGACGTCAGGCATCGATTCAAAGACCATCATATTAATGACTACAGTGCCACATTGGCGTTTTTTTGGTTTTTAGCCATCTTTCCGACGTTTTTTGTCCTCTTCGCCGTGATGGCATGGTTTCAAATCGATGATGCGCTTCTCATCGAACAGATTGAGACACTCATTCCAGGGTCAAGTGTGCGTGAACTGTTATCTATCGTCTATGACGTGAGCGGAAATTTGAACGGTGGACTGTTATCAGTCAGTGCCATCATCGCGTTTTGGTCGGCCTCGAACGGGACGGCGCGACTCGTCAAGCTGACGGTGTTCGCATATGGGGAGACGGAAGCGCGCGGCTATATTTTCCGACGATTGATCGGGTTGCTCGTGATTTTAGCAGGGAGCATCGGGGCGGTCATCTTGATTGTGTTTCATCTATTCGGTCAAGAATTTGTCGAATTGATTTATGCCCTCTATCCAAAAGTCGAAGAATTCGACCGCTTGTCGACTCTGACGCGCTATACGGTCTCGACGCTCATCTTGATCATGGCTTTCTCACTCTTTTATAAAATCGCGCCACAACAGCGAGTACGGTTCATCGAAACACTTCCTGGAGCCGTGTTTGCGGTCATCTCGTGGCAATTGCTGTCGACCGGATACAGTGTCTATGTCGAACGCTTCTCGATTCTAGGGGACACGTATGGCACGATTGGTGCGGTGATTCTACTACAAATTTGGCTCTATCTGACGGCAGCAACGATGCTGATTGGGGCAGAAATCAATGCGGCATGGCCCTACCATATGACCCGCCAACCGAACCGGACCCATTTCCCGTAACAAAAAAAGGGATATCGTGATTATTCTTTGTGAACATGCTTTAAAACAACCCGTGGCATGGGAATAGACTAGTACTATTTCACGGAAGAAGGTGTGGTCGCATGGCGAAACATCGTAAACCATCAAAGTGGAAAATCGTACTAGGGGTTGTAGCAGGCGTCATGGCCTTGGTGCTCATCACGGGTGGCGCGTTCGTCTGGTCAATGGTAAAAGAAGTCGATGACACCGTCGCACAAGTGAATGACAACTTGAAAATCAGCAAAGAGCGCAAGCAGGTCGAGACCATTGAACGCAAAGAGTCTGTTTCCATTCTCTTGCTTGGGATTGACCGACGCGGGACCGAACAGGGACGGAGTGACTCAATCATCGTGCTGACACTCAATCCGGAACTTGATGAAGGAGCGATGCTCTCGATTCCCCGGGATACAAAGACTGAAATCGTCGGGAAAGGGACACGTGATAAGATCAATCATGCCTATGCGTTCGGTGGGGCCGAAATGGCAATGAATACGGTCGAGAATTTCCTCGACATCCCAATCGATTATGTCATTGAAACGGATATGGAGGCATTCAGCGACGTCGTGGATGCACTCGGAGGCATTACCGTCATGAATAAATTTGCGTTCTCGACAGAAGATTACACGTTTCCCGTTGGTGAGGTGACGTTAGACGGAGAAGCGGCACTCGATTACACGCGGATGCGCTATAACGATCCAAACGGTGACTTCGGACGTCAAGAACGTCAGCGTGATGTCGTCGCCGCCATCATCGAAAAAGGACGGACGGACTTCTCACTCGACAAGGTCACCGCGTTACTCGAGGTGGTCGGCGATCAGGCGAAGACGAATATCGAGCTCAATGAATTCGTCTCTTTGTCGACGGACTATATGAACGCGTTCCGCAACGCGAGTATCTTACGGCTTGAGGGTGCGGGCGGATTAGAGGGGGACGGCATCTATTATTGGAATCCGGAATCTTCTTCGTTGAATGGCGTTCAGGAAGAGTTGAAACGATTGATGGAGTAAACTGTCTGACCCAAGTCGGACAGTTTTTTTGTGTTTCAAATGAAACGGAAAGTGGGAGAAATAAAGAGATGCCAAGGAGGGATGAGTCATGAAATGGGAAACGATTGAAGAGGTGCTCCTCGAACTCGGGGAGACCTCGCAAGAAAAGTGGGAACGGTTGTTTGAGAAGTGGTCGGATCATCGTTGGCACGACCATGAACGCCCTTCTGAAAAAACAAACGTCTTGTTGGTGGATGCCGGTTTTATCTTGACTGACGGACGAGCGAACCTCGAGGCTCTCCATCAATGGTTAGCCGATCATGTCCAAACGACGGTGAGTGATCTCTATCTCGTCTCCCTGTTTCCGTATCAAACGAAACAACAGGACACAGCCATCGACTCGCGGGTGCAACTGTTCGAAGACTTAGGACGTTTCACCGATGAGTTCGATTTGATTTACGAGATGACGCCTGAAGCATGGAATGAGTCACAACTCGACCTTGTCACCGTAACAGATGAACTGATTGAACGTCTGGCGTATGGAGCGACGAAAATCCGTGTCCATGTCGAGTCGTTTCGCGGAATAGAACCGGAACGAGTCAAACACATCCTCAAACTGTGGCGTACGATTATGCATACGTATAAGCCGAATGCACAGCTCATCGTTGCCAATGAACGTGTCGATTCAGTCCTAAACTTTGAGGAAGAGGCGGACGTCGTCTGTCATTTCGACTTATCCAGTCATGTCATTTTAGCGTTTGCGCAGGCCAATGTGACACGATTGACCGATTGGGCGAGACAAGTTCATTCACTGAGAGCCAATCAAACATATTTCAATTTCCTATCTTCAGCGGAACGTGATCCGTTTGAGAAAAATCTGATGGACACTAACCCAGATGTGATTCTCGCAGCCCACAGTGTATTGTTGTCGCTTCAAGGGATTCCGTTGATTGATTACCGAACTTTATTTGGGGTGTCGCAACCGGTTGAACAGGAAGATCTCGTCCGAGCATTGAAACGCGATCCGGATCGACTTCGTGTTTATGAAGGGATATTGAGCCAATTGAATGTGAAACGACTCCATCCTGCCTTGTCCCCTTACATTAGTCAAGAGGTCCTAAATCTCGATCGGCGCGTTTTCGCTGTTAAGCGAACGCATCAAGAGGAGACCCTACTGTTATTGACGAATATGAGTGAAGAGACGGTGCAGACGGATTGTGAAGGGACGAGTCTCTTTACAGAAGAATGGATGACAAATGTAACGCTTCGCCCGTATGAATATGTTTGGCTAAAACAATCACACAATGGAGAGTGAACACTCATGATTGATGTACATTGTCATTTGTTGCCTGAAGTAGATGATGGACCACGTACAATGGAAGCATCCCTTCAACTCGCGAAACGTGCGGTGGAAGAAGGGGTAACATCGATTGTCGTGACACCACACGCGTATCATCCGTACTTTGAGACGCAGCATCATGACATCACGCAAGAAGTCGCGCATCTACAAAAACGACTCGATGATGAACAGATCCCCTTGACCTTGTATGTTGGACAAGAGATTCGAATTTTTGGAGAAATGGTCGAAGCGTTGGAGTCCGGAGAGGCACATTCGCTCGCTGGGTCACGATATGTCCTCGTGGAACTGCCGAGTCAAAGTCTACCAGCTTATACGGAGTCCTTATTCTTTCAACTACAGGCGGCTGGATACGTTCCGGTCATCGCGCATCCGGAGCGGAATCGTGAGTTTGCACTCCATCCAGAAAAATTGCATCATCTCGTATCGTCGGGTGCGTTGTCCCAAGTGACGACAAGCAGTTTGACAGGGCAGTTCGGGAGACAGATTCGAGAACTCGCACTCACGTTCATCAGTCACGGGCTGAGTCACATCGTCGCCTCCGATGCCCATAACGTGGAACATCGTGATTTTAATTGGTTAGCGGCGAGACAGGAAGTCATCAACGAATTAGGGGAAGAGATGTGGCAACAGCACCTCCACTTTACGGAGGAGATGTTAGCGGATGAACCGATTTCGGTGAATCCTCCACGTTTACCTGAGAAAAACTGGCGAGGACGTTGGAAGTGGTGAAGTAGAAGTTAAATATATTGATTATGAACAAAAGTGTAGGTGTTTTTACGATTTATGCATGGAATCAACCGATGCATAAATCGTTTTTTATATTGAACTTGATTTAGCATGTGGAAAATAAAAAAATCAAAAATAGATGGTCGTAAAAATGAAAGCGCAACTAATTACGGATTTAACAAGTGCTATACTGAAAGAAAAAGATAGGAATAGGTGGAATGGTCATGGGGAACACAACGCCACGTAACTCTAAATGGATGAGGACATACAATCGTGCACTGATTCTTAGATTGATTCGGCTTCATCAGCCGGTATCACGGGTTGAACTTGCTAAGAAGACGAGTTTGACGAAACCGACGATTTCGAACATTGTTAACGAATTGAAGGAAGAGGGATTAATCAATGAGCGCGAGCTTGGGGTCTCAAGCGGCGGACGTCGCCCGATCATGCTCGAACTTGCTGCGAGCGACCGTTTTGTCATCGGAATCGATGCGACACAGCGAAAACTGCATGGCGTCGTCACAAACATCCATGGAGAGTTACTTGACGAAGCATGGCACGACGAACGGTTTGACACGAACGAGGAGTTCATCGACGCGATTGTCGCTCTCTACACCATATTGAACAAACGAGCTATAGGGAATGTCATTGGACTTGGTGTTTCTGTGCACGGAATGGTCGAGGCGGGTGAAGGGATTGTCTTATTTGCCCCACGTTTTCACTTGCATGATATCCCTCTCAAGCGCGAACTGGAGAAACGCCTCGGGCAGCACGTATTCGTTGAGAACGATGTGCGGACACTCGCCCTTGGTGAATTGTACTTCGGGGAAGCGATTGGTATCGAGGAATTCTTCTACGTGTATGCCGGTTATGGAATTGGGGGAGCCTATGTCCACGCGGGCGAATTGATTGACGGCGAGCATCATATTGCTGGGGAGATTGGACACATGCGCATCATGCTCGACGGACCAATCTGTTCGTGCGGTAATCGTGGTTGCCTAGAGGCAGTCGCTGGGGAACGTGCCATATTGAATGAGGCTCGTCAGCTCTCGCATGAACTGACACTTGATGATCTTCGTGACGCTGTCCATTTGAATCAAGATGTCCGAAAATTATACGAACGGGCCGGCGAATATATCGGTATTGCCACGCTCAATATGATCCACCTTTTGAACCCGGGACGTATTCTTCTCGGAGGTCCGCTATTCAACTATGCGCCAGACGTCGTCACGAACATTCAGGAGCGTGTCGCCCAAACGGCGCTCACCCTTGACGCCCGACAGACCGATATCCGTGTCGTCTCGTGGAACGCCAGCCAAGGGGCACTCGGAGCCGCAGCGCTTATCACGAACGAGATGTTCGGTGAAATCCAATGAAACCATGATTCGCCTTTCTATTAGGGAAAGGCGATTTTTAATTTCTTTATAAGAAAGCGTTTACAATATAAATCAGGGCATGCTATAGTCTATGTGTAGTTAGATAATAAATTTAATTTACTAAGTAAGGGGTGACACTCTCAACGACACGTTTGGAGGGGTAGCGATGCAAAAAGAGACACCATTGAAAGATCAGTTTCACACAATCTTCGGTCGCTACGGGGCGACTAGGATGTTCGCACGAAAGGACTTTGCCTTCGATGAAATGGAAGCGCTAACGGGGGATGAGACGAGCATCATCATTACGCGCTCTAGACGCGATGGTATCTTCCGTCTTTATGACGACGAGACGCGTGATATCCGATTGTTCCGAGCATCGACGCTCTCGCATGACGTGTCGTTCGACGACATGGACGGCCTGTTTGAACTTTTGCTATGGCGCTTGAAAGAACAGGACGCACTGCCGTTCGGGGCGGACCTCTACGTCGTCGGCCCATACATAGACGGACCGAAGCTCGATTTGGAACTGATAGCGTACACATTAACATGGCTCGGGGATCGCCCGATGTCAGACCATCTTATTCGGGAGTTATGCCATCGGATTGTGGCGTGACAACACATTCAAAGGAGAATGAACATGAAAAAAACGACGATTGCACTCGCATCATCTGTCTTAATGCTCTCATCTTTACTCGCTGCCTGCGGCGATGACGAACAAGCGGCGGCGACAACGGAAGACGGCAAACCCGTCATCACATGGTGGGGTTGGGCGCCACAACCTGAAGTCGGGGAAGAAATGGCGAAGGCGTTCAACGAATCGCAAGATGATTATGTGGTCAAGTTTAAACGCCTCGAAGACTACGAGCAACAGCTTCAAGTCGCGATGCTTGGTGGAGATGGTCCGGACGTCATTGGTCTCAAAGAACCGATGATTCCGCAATACAAGGATCGCCTTGTACCAGCGAAAGACTATATGGATAAAGCGGCCGGAGAAGGATGGAAAGATAAATTAATCGAACTTGGTGTCGAACAGACAACAGTCGACGGTGAACAGTATGCGGTACCAGTCGGATTCACAGGACAGGCATACCTCATGTACAACAAAACACTCCTCGACAAATATGGCGTGACACCTCCGAAAACTTATGATGAGACGGTTGCGGCGATTGACAAAATCAACGCATCTGGCGACAAGGTCATCCCGATGCAACTAGGCGCGAAGGACGCGTGGGTTGGCGTTGACGTTTTCAACGTATTGAGCCACCAGGTCGCACCAGGTTACATCCAAGAAGTGCTAGCGGGTGACGCGAAGTGGACGGATAAAGAGATGGTCGAGACGGCTGAACTTTGGCAACAACTGTACGAGGACAAAGTGTTCCAAGAAGGCGCTTTGGGTCTTGCGACATACATGGACGGCATGAACAACTTCTTCGACAAGAAAGCAGCGATGTGGATCATTGGTTCATGGGAAGCCCACTCGATGACGACGGTCGAGAAGCGTGACAAGTGGAACAACTTCGAAGACGAGATTGGTTTCGTCCCAATGCCAAACCTTGCAGGTGGTACAGAACAACCGGTCATCGCATCAATCGACATGGCACTAGGTGTCAACAAAGAATCGAAACAACAAGAAGGTGCGGCTGCCTTCATCGCCTACATGACGCAAGGTGAAGGACAGGCGCTATACATGGAGAAGTTTGAGATGGCACCAGCCATTAAAGACATCGAAGTAGCATACGAAGACAAGTTCACCAATGATGTTGAACGTGAGTCGTACAAAATCTTGAACGAAACGGTGAAGAACGCTGTCGCAGGACGCGGAATCCGTGACCCGAAAGTCTACGACGCACTCGGAAAAGAACTTCAAAACATCGCTGCCGGACAAGATGCGAAAGAAGCACTCGCACGCATCCAGGCGATTGCGGACCAAGGTAAATAATCAAACGAGCGCCAGTAGCCAGACTCACTGGCGCTCGATTTTTTGAATCTGAAAGTGAGGGAACCTTATGCAACAAGCAACCGATTTGACCAAGTCCAAGCCGAAGCTCACATCGGTACCACCGAGCGCACCGAATCCGATTCGTAAGAAAGAGCGGATGAAGCAGAACTTGATCGGCTGGGCGTTCGTCGCTCCGACCGTCCTGTTCGTCATCGCTTTCATCTATTACGGAATCTTCTACAACGCCTATCACTCACTCTTTTCATGGGACGGAATCTCGTTTGAGAAAGTGTATATCGGTTTTGAAAACTTCGGCCGGATGTTCAAAGACCCAGAATTTTATAATGCGCTCAAAAACACGGGGATCTTCACTGTCTTGACGGTCACGATTCAGGCGGGTCTCGGGCTCGTATTGGCCTATTTGCTTCACACGAAAGGCATGGGGCGGACGTTCTTCAAATCGGTGTTCTTCTTCCCGGTCGTCTTGAGCCCGGTCGTCCTCGGGGCGGCGTTCACGCAAATTTTTGACTTCCAGTTCGGATATATCAACGAATTCCTTCGCATGATTGGTCTTGGTGCGTTTGAACAGAACTGGCTCGGCGACCAAGACGTTGCGCTCTACGCTATCATTCTGATTAACATCTTCCAATGGACAGGCTCGTCCATGATCATGTATTACATGGCGATGCTCGCAATCGAACGGGAAGTGTTCGAGGCGGCTAATATCGACGGGGCAGGATTTTGGCGTACGCTTTGGAGTGTCGTCTTCCCGAACTTGAAAGGGACGACGTTCACACTGACGATCCTCGGGGTCATCGGTGGTCTAAAGACGTTCGACATCGTCTGGATCTCGACACAAGGAGGACCAGGTAACTCGACCGAGGTCATCTCGACATACCTGTTCCGTAAATCGATGTTGCATCAAGAGGTCGGCTATGCCAGCGCTGTCGCCGTCATCTTGCTTGCGATTGCACTCGGCATCACGTACTTCCAGATGCGTGTACAGAAGAAAATGGACTAAGGGGGAGAACAGATGGAACTGCAAACAAAGAAAGGAAGATGGTTCACCAATATCGGTCTGTCACTCATGGCAATCCTCTGGTTGTTCCCGATCTTCGTCATGTTCAAGGAAAGCTTACGTGTCAATGGCTTCAACAACTACATCGCGACGCTACAAAACCCGAACTTCCCACAATTCGTCTTTAACAGCTTCATCGTCGCCTTCTTCATGATCTTGATTTCCATCTCATTTCTCGCATTTGCGGCGTTCGGTTTCTCGAAGCTCCAGTTCGCCGGGAAGCGCCTTTTATTTAACCTCGTTCTGGCGGGATTGATGTTACCGGTCGCCTCGCTCATCGTGCCACTCTTCTTCACGTTGCGCACACTTGACGGGCTCAATAGCTATTGGGGATTGATTGGTGCCGAAATCGCCTTCTTCCTTCCGTTCGGACTCATGCTCATCAAGAGTTACTTCGACGAGCTGCCAAACGAATTGATGGAAGCAGCGCATATCGACGGGGCGTCGACGTTTCAAATCTTCTATAAAGTCATGATGCCACTCGCCAAGCCGGCACTCGCAACAGCGACGATTTACGCGTTTCTCAACTCATGGAACGAATACTTGATGGTACTTACGTTCATGACAGACCCGGCCAAACAGACAGTAACGATGGCACCGACCTTCTTCACGGAAGCGCTCGGCGGAGACCCTGGTAAATTATACGCCTCGCTCGTCTTGATCAGCTTGCCGACGATGGTGTTTTATATCTTTTTCCAACGCTTCTTACAAAAAGGCATGACTTCAGGAGCGGTCAAATAATCGATTGAGGTGAACAGCATGTATTTAGGAGTAGATTACTATCCAGAACAGACTGATCGTGCACTTTGGGACGAGGATGTCCGCTTGATGAAAGAACTCGGTGTCAACGTCATCCGGATGGCGGAATTTGTCTGGACGATGATGGAACCGTCCGACGGTGAGTTTGACTTCTCATTTTGGGATGAGGTCGTCGAAACCTTCGGCGAACACTTTGACATCGTGCTCGGCACGCCTACGGCGACACCGCCCGCGTGGCTTATCGAAAAGCATCCGGACATCCTTCCGGTGACGAAAGACGGGGTGCGTATCAGCTTCGGAGCTCGTCGTCACTATACCGTCAACAGCCCTGTCTACCGCGAATACTGTGAACGAATCACCCGCAAGATGGCGGAGCGGTATGGTCGTCATCCACGTGTCATCGGTTGGCAGACGGACAACGAGTATGGACATGAACAGTCGGACCGTTCGTACGGTGATGTCGACCAAGAGGCGTTCCAGGAATGGCTGAAAGAACGCTACGAGACGCTCGACGCGCTCAACGCGGCTTGGGGGACCGTCTTCTGGAGCCATACATATACGGCATGGACACAGATTCCGGTCCCTCGCACCGTGTTCCAAGAACACAATCCGTCGCTTCTCGTCGATTATGACCGCTTCTGCTCGGACGCATATCGCTCGTTTAACAAGCTCCAGGTCGACACGCTCCGCCCGCTCATCCATGAGGATGCGTTCATCACGCATAACCTCGTATATAGCGACATGGCAATCAACCAGCAGCAGATGGCACAAGATCTCGACTATGTCTCTTTCGACAACTATCCGGTATGGGGCGGGTTGCCAGAACCAAACCGTTTCGAGAAGACGGCGCACGATCATGATTTGTGCCGTTCTTCGAAACAAGGCAAAGGATTCTGGGTGATGGAACAGTTGAGCGGGGCCCAAGGATGGAGCCGCATCGGCTACTTACCACGACCTGGTCATATCCGTCTCTGGACACATCAGGCTGTCGCGCGTGGGGCCGAGGCGATTGTCTACTTCCGATTCCGTGCCGCGGATTTTGGGACGGAAGAGTTCTGTCACGGCATCATTGACCATGACGGGAAACCGAAACGGAAGTTCGAAGAAGTGAAGCACGTCATGTCGGAGCTTCACGCGCATGGCGACATGATCAACGCGGCTGCGTACAAGTCAGACGTTGCTGTCTATTTTGATCAGGAGAACTTATGGGCGTGGACGCACCAACCACACTCCGACGCATTTAACTTCAAGCAAGAGTTTGTCCGCTTCTACGGTGCAGCTGTCCGTCAAGGTGTCAACACGGATATCGTCTTCCCAGGGGACGCGCTCGATTCGTATAAACTCGTTGTCGTCCCGCTCTATTTCCTCGGAAATGATGTGTTTGACGAGACGCTCATCGACTATATCGAAAAGGGTGGGCACGTCATCTTCACCTACCGTACAGGCGTGAAAGACCCGATTAACCGTTGCCACAACTTGACGCTACCAGGTAAGTTTGCCGAATACGCGGGTATCGAGATTGATGAGTACGAGAGTTTGCAGACCGTCCAATCGAACGAAGTCCGACTCGGTGACCAAGTTTCTGAGGCGAACATTTGGTGTGACTTGATTACACCGAAAGGCGCCGACGTATTGGCAACATATGAAAAGGCCTTCTATAAAGGGACTGCGGCAATCACACGGCACACGTATAAAGGAGACGTGACATACATCGGTTCATCGGTCGACGACGAGATGCTCGATGCAGTTTATCATCAGGCGCTCACACGCGCTGGGATCGACGCGACCCGACTTCCAGACGATGTCGAGAAGGTCGACCGTCAAGGAGACGGGCAGGTGATCCGCTTCTACCTGAACCATTCGACCGAGGTTAAATCAACGGTTGACCTCGATGGCACGTGGCAGACGCTTGACGGGGAGACGGTAACAGGCAAGCTCGAACTTAAACCGCTCGATGTTGTCCTATTGAAACAGGAGGTGAAGGCATGATTGTTCGTCACGACAATCGGTTCGCCCTCATCGGAACGAATCTCACGTACGTGTTTGATGTCGATTCACGAGGTCGTCTCATCCATCAGTATCTCGGCGGACGCCTGCATGAATTAGACATCATAGAACTACCAGACGCGCGCGTTCTGCACTCGTCGTTCGAGACACCAGAAGGGGTGGCCGCTTACGAGTTCACCTCGTTCGGCGACCTTGTCTATACGGAACCGACGTTGAAGAGTCATACGACGACAGAACGATTGCACGCTTTCTCACTCGGTGATGCACGTATCGATGGAGAGACACTCGAGCTCGATTTGATCGATTCAATTCAATCACTTCAAGTGACGCTCCAGTTCACGCTTCATCCGGTTTACGACATCATCTCACGCAAGATGACCATCACGGCAGGAGAAACGGTCACGCTCGAGAGCGCGCAGTCTTTCAGCCTCGGACTCATTGAGCGCGAGATGCGACTCAGTCATTTCAGCGGGGCGTGGACGAGCGAGTTCCAGCTCCAGCAAGGGACGCTCCTCCCAGGCAAGAAAACGATCGAGAGTCGTCGCGGATTGACGAGCCATCAAAGTAATCCGTGGTTCGCGCTCGACAGTGACGCGACGGAGACAGACGGGGAGGTCGTCTTTGGATTCCTCGGTTACTCCGGCAACTGGGCGATTCATTTTGAAAAAGACGAGTTTGGCTTTACACAGGTGACGGGCGGGATCAATCCGTTCGACTTCGCGAAGACGCTTCAAGTGGGTGAGTCGTTCACGACGCCACCGGCCTATATCGGCTATACGCAACGCGGGTTCGGTGGTATGAGTCAGAACGCCCATGACTTTGAGCGCGACGTCATCATGCCGGAAGCGACACGTGACGTGTTACGCCCGGTCCTTTACAACTCCTGGGAGGCGACCTATTTCGATGTCAGCGAGGATGGACAAAAACGTCTCGTCGATGAGGCGGCCGCGATTGGCTGTGAGTTATTCGTCGTCGATGATGGTTGGTTCGGTGAGCGTCACTCGGACGCGGCCGGACTCGGGGATTGGCACGTCAACACGACGAAGTTCCCGAACGGGCTCGACCCGCTCGTCCGCTACGTCGAGGAGAAAGGCCTCCAGTTCGGGCTATGGGTCGAACCGGAGATGGTCAATCCGGATTCAGATTTGTATCGGGCTCATCCGGAATGGATTTACTATACGGACGGACGCCCGTCGACGACGTCGCGGAACCAGTTCGTCTTGAACCTTGCACTGCCTGAAGTGGAGGCGCACGTGACGGCGTGGCTCGATGAATTGCTCGGACGACACGCGATTCGTTACATCAAGTGGGACATGAACCGCGCCTTCTCAGAACCGGACAGTCCGCGCATGGAAGATGCGAAGGAACTATGGCTCCGTCATGCGGAAGCCGTGTATCGCATCCTCGACACGTTGCGGGAGAAACATCCGAATGTCGCGTTCGAGTCCTGCGCAGGTGGTGGTGGACGAATCGATCTCGGTGTGCTCTCACGCGTCGAGCAGGTCTGGACGAGCGACAACACGGACGCGTTCGACCGCCTCGCGATTCAAGAAGGTTTCTCATACGCCTACAACGCCAAGATGATGAGCTGCTGGGTGACGGACTCACCGAACTGGTTGAACAATCGTTCGTTGCCGCTCGCGTATCGGTTCGTCAGTGCGATGCAAGGCACGCTCGGTATCGGTGGCAACCTACTAGAATGGACACCAGATGAGCTTTCAGAAGCGAAAGAATGGATTGCGACGTACAAGACGATTCGTCCGATTGTGCAGCACGGGACGAGCCATCGCCTCGCTTCACTCAAACGGGACGGCTTCCATGCCGTCGGCTATACGAACGGCGAAGACTATATCGTCCTCCTCAACGCCGACCGTCGTCAGTACGGGAAAAATCGTTTGCGTGTGAAGCTACGCGGGCTCGATCCTGAACGGACGTACGAACTAGAAGGACGCCGCGTGAGCGGACGCTATTTGATGGAACAAGGCATAAACCTCACACAACAAACAGACTATGACGCGTATTGCCTGGTCATCCACCCGGCATGAGCGATGGAAGGGATGAAGCCGCATGCTTTCATTTAACATGGAACAGCTGAAACAACAATTCGAGGAGGTGTTTGCCACCTCAGCAGACCGGTCGTTCTTCGCACCGGGACGCATCAATTTGATTGGCGAGCATACCGACTATAACGGAGGACACGTCTTCCCATGTGCAATCACGTTCGGAACATACGGACTCGTGAAAAAGCGCGAAGACGACCTGATTCGTGTCTATTCGCTCAATTTTGAAGAGGTTGGTATCGTCACGTTCCCGGTGACGGACGAGACGTACGAGGCGAGCCACGACTGGGCGAACTACGTGAAAGGGGTCGTCACGCTTCTCAGGAAAGACGGACACGACCTCAACGGGTTCGACTTCTTCCTTGCGGGCAACATCCCAAATGGGGCGGGTCTCTCGTCATCAGCCTCCCTCGAACTCGTAACGGCATACATGTTAAATGAAGTGTACGGTCTCGGTCTCGAACGGCTTGACCTCGTCCGACTCGGACAACGGGTCGAGAATACGTTCATTGGTGTCAATAGCGGTATCATGGACCAGTTCGCTATTGGAATGGGCAAAGCGGGGCAGGCGATGCTCCTCGATTGCGAGACGCTCCATCATGACTATGCACCGATTGTCCTCGACGGGTACGACATCGTCATCATGAACACAAACAAACGTCGGGAACTCGCCGACTCGAAATATAACGAACGTCGGCGCGAATGCGACACTGCACTCGGCTTGATTCAACCGAAATGTGAAGTCAATTCTCTCGGACAATTGTCGATGGAAACGTTTGAACAAGTCGCGCTCGACTTGCCAGAGACACTTCGTAAACGGGCGCGTCATGCTGTTTCTGAGAACGAGCGGACAATACTCGCCTACACTGCTCTACAGGAAGGACGACTCGAGACGTTCGGTCAGTTGATGAATGCGTCGCATGCATCGCTCCGGGATGATTACGAAGTGACCGGCATCGAGCTAGACACGCTCGTTTCAGCCGCGCAAGGGTGTGACGGCGTCATCGGTGCTCGCATGACGGGGGCCGGATTCGGTGGTTGTGCCATCGCCATCGTCCGTCAAGACAAGACGGGATCGATGATTCAGGAAACTTCGGATCGATATGTGTCGACAATCGGTCACGCACCGACGTGTTACGTCGCCTCGGTCGGGGACGGGGTACGAGAACTCGTAGAGGAGGAAGTGAAATGAGTATACTCGTTGTTGGCGGTGCCGGCTATATCGGTTCGCACGCCGTTCGTACATTGTTGAAAGAAGGGGAAGACGTCGTCATTCTCGATAATCTTCAGACAGGACATGTTGAATCGATTCCACAGGATGTCCGTTTTTATAAGGGCGACCTGCGTGATCGAACGTTCTTGAAAGATGTTTTCATAAAGGAATCAATCACAGACGTCCTTCATTTCGCAGCGAACTCCCTCGTTGGCGAATCAATGACGGACCCGCTCGCCTACTATGACAACAACGTCTTCGGGACGCAAATTCTCCTCGAGACAATGCGCGATGCGTCAGTGAAACGGATTGTCTTCTCCTCGACGGCCGCGACTTATGGTGACCAGACCATGATGCCGATTGACGAGACGGCGCTTACGAATCCGACGAACACATACGGGGCGACAAAGCTCGCGATGGAGTCGATGATTCGCTGGTGTGACCAGGCACATGGTATCCGCTCGGTCGCACTCCGTTACTTTAACGTCGCTGGCGCGATTGCGACCGGTGAAATCGGCGAAGACCATGACCCGGAGACGCATCTCGTCCCAATCGTTCTGCAAGTGGCGAACGGACAGCGTGACGCGATTACCGTGTTTGGTGATGACTACGCGACGGAAGATGGGACATGTATCCGTGATTATATCCACGTCCAAGACCTCGTCGATGCGCATATGTTAGCGCTCCGTTATTTACGAGAAGACGGTGCAAGCGACGTTTTCAACCTCGGGACAGCGAACGGGCTATCAGTGCTCGAAATTATCGAGGCGGCACGTCGCGTGACGGGACATGACATTCCGGTCTTACTTGGTGAACGCCGCGCCGGGGATCCGGCTAAATTGATTGCCTCGTCTGACAAGGCAAGACGTATCCTCGGATGGACACCGACCCGTTCAGACGTCGAGACGATTTTGACGGACGCTTGGAACTGGCATGTGACACATCCATTCGGCTATCAGGTGAAAGAGGTGAGACGATGATCGATGTGACGATTGAGGCACTCGTCGACGCGGCGATTCGTGAAGAGTTGATTGACGAGCAGGACCGCATCTATTCACGGAACCGCGTGCTCGCAAAACTGAATAAGCTCGACTTTGAAGTCCCACGTTTTGTGTCAGAGCTGTCAATCCCCGAGTTGCTCGAACAAGTGGTCGAGTATGCAGTGGGGGCGGACATTATCGAGCCGATCCTTGAAGAGAAGGACCGCTTCATGGCGGAAATCATGGATATCTTCGTATCCAAGCCATCGGAAGTGACACGTCATTTCAATGAGCTCCTCGAGACAGATGTGACAGCGGCGACTGACTATTTCTATCGGATGAGTCAGGCGTCAAATTATATCCAGACACGTCGTATCGCGAACAATATCACGTATCAGGCACCGACTCGCTATGGCACGCTCGATATCACCATCAACTTGTCGAAACCGGAGAAGGACCCGCGTGAGATTGCACTCGCTCGAATGCAACCGACCTCGACATCGAACTATCCAAAAGGATTACTCGCGATTGAGAACGAAGGATACAGCGGTCACTTGAAACACCCAGCGCGTGCGAATCATCGCATCATCCCGCTCACGCTCGGTGGACAGCCATGGTCGTTCCAGTATTCACCGTACCTCTATTACAATGAGCACTCAATTTTACTGTCGAACGAGGTGCGTGACATGGTCATCGACCGAGGAGCTTTCGAGCGTCTGCTCGACTTCATCACGCAGTTCCCACACTACTTCGCCGGTTCGAATGCGGACTTGCCGATTGTTGGAGGCTCGATTTTGACGCATGACCATTACCAGGCCGGCCGCTACCGGTTCGCGATGGACGATGCGCGAGTCGTCTCGACATATCGTTCTGAACGCTATGATCAAGTCGATATCGAGACGCTGTACTGGCCGCTCTCGGTCGTCCGCCTCCGCTCCAATCAAAAAGAGCAGCTTGTCATGTTGGCGAACCAGTTGCTCGGATATTGGCGCGATTATGAGGACACCGTTAGTGAAGTCATTCCGTATACAGAAGGTGTCCCACACAATACGGTGACGCCAATTGCAAGACGCCGAAACGGACGTTACGAGCTCGATCTCGTCTTGCGAAACAACCGAACGAGCAAGGCGCATCCGGACGGTATTTTCCACCCGCACGCTGATGTGCATCATATCAAGCGTGAGAATATCGGCTTGATTGAAGTAATGGGGCTCGCCGTCTTGCCAGCGCGCCTGAAGACAGAACTTGAGCAAGTTGTTCACTATGTGGCCGGCGAGGACGTCGATGTCAAAGTGATGCATCAAGAGTGGGCCGATGAGTTACGGAAGAAGTCGGGCGACCCGAAAACGATTGTCGATCAAGCGGTCGTCGATAAATTTGTGAAAGGTCTTGAGGATGCTGGTGTCTTTAAACAGACGAACGCTGGGCAGGAACGATTTGATACGTTCATCCGGTCACTCCTTAGCCATGTCGATAAAGTGGAGTACGGAACACCAAGGTCGGGAATGAGAGAGAAAACGAACTAAAGGTGGTAGTACGAGTGAAACAAGCGACGATTCAAAACACCAACGGCATGAGACTATCCGCCATCGATTATGGTTGTGCGATGACGGAACTGACGGCCCCGGACCGGGAAGGAAACCTAGACTCGGTCATCTTGAAATACGGGGACGTCTCACAATACTTAGAAAATCCGGTCTATCTCGGGTCAATCGTAGGGCGGATTGCCGGACGGATTCGTGACGCAGAGATTGAGGGTGTCGCCTTGACCCCAAGCGAGGCGCCCCATCATATTCACGGAGGCGAGAAAGGCATCACGTCCCGTTATTGGGAGATGGATGCGGACGAACAGTGTATCCAGTTCACATATCTCAGCCCGGACGGAGAAGAAGGGTATCCCGGCAACGTCTTCTTCAAAGTGTTGTACGAACTGACGGATCACAATGAACTGATTGTCACGATGACGGCGGAAACAGACCAACTGACGTGGGTCAACCTGAACCATCACAACTATTTCAATCTTGGCGGACGCCCGACCATCCACGACCATGAGCTGACGCTACCAGCCGATTCGGTCGGGGTGCTCGACGCGGATTCGCTGCCGACAGGAGAGTTGCGTGATGTGAGCGGGACACCGTTTGACTTCCGAGACGGAAAAGCGGTCCGAGAGGCGCTCGTGTCAGGAGACGAGGCGATTGAACGGGCGAGCGGTCTTGACCATCCTTTTATCTTGAAGGATGGACCGATTCGATTGCACGACCCGATGAGCGGACGGACGATGACGGTCGAGACGAATCAACCGGTCATGGTCGTCTACACAGGGAATTTCTTGAGTGAAGAGACACCGGTGACGCTCGACGGTCGACAGAAACATAGCGCAATTTGTCTCGAAGCCCAGGCGTTCCCAGATGCCCCGAACCATCCAGACATCGCAACCTCAATCGAACTGAAACCGGGTGAGTTGTATCACTCGCGGACGGTGTATCGGTTTGGGGTGGAATGAATTCATCACTACCATTCAAAAAGGAGGCAACCGATTTAAGTCGGTTGCCTCCTTTTCAATCAAGATTTAGTAGTTTGAACAGGAGTAGTGACGTCCGCCCCGTTCGTCGCAATCACTTGCTTATACCAATCGAAGCTCTTTTTCTTCGAACGTGTGAGCGTCCCGTTGCCTTCATTGTCTTTATCGACATAGATGAAGCCGTAGCGTTTCTTCATCTCACCGGTCGACGCACTCACCAAGTCAATCGGACCCCAGCTTGTGTAGCCGATGATGTCGACACCGTCCTTGATGGCCTCGTGCATCTGTTCGATATGTTTCGCCATATAGTCGATGCGATAATCGTCTTCGACATATCCGGTCGCATCCGGTGTATCGACGGCACCGAGTCCGTTCTCGACGACGAATAGCGGCTTTTGATAGCGGTCATACAGTTGGTTCGCCGTGATCCGGAAACCGGTCGGGTCAATCGTCCAGCCCCATTCCGATTTCTCGAGGAACGGATTCTCAAGTGAACTGAAAATGTTTCCTTCGGTCGACTGGTTTATCTCTGGATCCGTACTCGTCGTCCGACTTGCATAATAGCTGAAGCCGATGTAGTCGACCGTATGCTCTTTCAACAGTTCGAGGTCTCCTTCTTCTATCTGAAGCGTAATACCTTGCTCCTCGAGATATCGTTTGGCATATCCCGGGTACTCTCCACGTGATTGGACGTCGATGAAGAAGAACGATTCACGGTCTTTGTCCATTGCATCTAACACATCATTCGGGTTACACGAATAGGCATACGTTTGACCAGCAGCAAGCATACAACCCACCTGTAGATCAGGATTGATTTCGTGAGCTGCTTTGACGGCTTTCGCACTCGCGACGAGTTGATGATGGGCCGCCTGATATTTCACTTGTTGCTTGTCTTCTCCGTCCTCGAACACGATGCCCGCTCCAATGAATGGGAGGTGGAGTAGCATATTGATCTCGTTGAACGTCATCCAATACTTCACTTTACCGTTGTAGCGGTTGAAGAGGGTCGTCGCATATGTCTCGAAGAAGTCGACGACTCGTCGATTGCGCCAGCTTCCATATTTTTTGATCAAGCTGACAGGTACATCGAAGTGAGCGATTGTCACGACCGGTTCAATCCCATGTTTTAATAGTTCATCGAAGACATCATCATAAAACTGCAAACCTTCCTCGTTCGGCTCCACGTCATCTCCGTTCGGGAAGATTCTTGACCATGCGATCGAGAGGCGAAGCGCCTTGAATCCCATCTCAGCGAATAAAGCGATGTCTTCTTTGTAGCGATGGTAAAAATCAATCGCTTCATGCGAAGGATAAAACTCTCCGGGCATAGGTTCTAATGATGGCAATTCTCCAAACATGACATCGAAGCGTTTTTTACCCGTCGGCAACAAGTCGACGGTAGTTAAACCTTTTCCCCCTTCTGCATAAGCGCCTTCTGCTTGGTTGGCGGCAATGGCGCCACCCCATAAAAATCCTTTTGGAAAACTCATCGTATCCATCCTTTCTATATTAGTGGGAGGAAAAATCCTCCCACTTGATTCATTAGATGATGAAAATCGGATCGCCCGTCTGGACATGTGAGGCGTAGTTTGGTGAGAGTGCTTTTCGGTTCGTGACAATCACAGGTGTCGTCAACGCACGACCTGATTGCTTGATCGCGTCGATATCGAATTCGATCAGCAGTTGTCCTTTTTCGACAAATTCACCTTGTGTGACGTGTGCTTTGAAATGCTTCCCTTCTAGTTGAACGGTATCCATACCGATATGGATCAGGATTTCAGCCCCTGATTCCGTTGTGATCCCGATGGCATGATGTGTCGGGAAGAGGGCAGACACGGTACCGGAAACCGGGGCGATCAGTTTCCCTTCCGTCGGTTCGATGGCAACACCTTGACCGAGTGAACCAGATGAGAAGGCGACATCCGAGATATCTTTCAAACGGACGACAGTTCCTTGAAGCGGGCTAACGACTTGTTCCTGACTGACAGTTGTCGCAGATACTTCTTTGGCGACCGGTGTAACTTCTGATTGTGGTGTCGCGGTTGCTGCTTGATTGACACCGCCAAAGAGGTAAGTCAAGACGAACCCGACGATGAAAGCAACGGCCGTTCCGATGAGTGAACCATAAAAACCAGTTGTGATGCCTTCAGGCGAGATGGTGGACGGATAGCCGAAGACACCGAGCCCCCCGATGATATAAGTTTGTGTACCCATGACACCCATGATTCCACCACCGACAGCACCACCGATACAGCTCATGATGAACGGTTTTTTGAGGGGGAGCGTCACCCCATAAATAGCGGGCTCGGTCACACCGAAGATACCTGAAATGAAGGACGGAATTGTGAGCGTTTTAATCTTTTGATTTTTAATTTTGAAGAAGACTGCGAGCACGGCACCGATTTGTGCGAACGATGCTGCAAACACAAGTGCGAGAATCGGGTCAGCCCCGAGTGACGTCAAGTTGTTGATGGCGACCGGGACAAGCCCCCAATGAAGACCGAAGATGACGAACACTTGCCAAAATCCACCGAGGAATAGGCCGGCGACGAGCGGGCTCAAGTTATATACAGCGACCGTGGCGCTACCAAGAAGCATCCCTGCCCAAGTCGCGATTGGTCCAATCAAGATGAATGTGAGTGGAACGACAATCAACAAAGTGAGTAGTGGAACGATGAACATTTTGATGACGTCTGGAATGACAGTCTTCAAGAACTTCTCAAGTTTTGCTGCAAAGAATGCCGCGATAATAATTGGAATGACGGAAGTCGAGTACGTCATCAAGATGACAGGAACACCGAGGAACGTGATATGAATCGGTGACTCGAACATGGTTCCGGCAAAGACCGTATAGAGAGGGTCTCCAGCCGTCAGCGTCGATAAGGTCGGATAGACGAGTGACGCCCCGATGGCCATCCCGATAAACGGACTTCCTCCGAATTTCTTAATGGCCGTATAGCCGAGGAAAATCGGGAAGAAGTAGAACAGCGAATCCCCGATGGCATTCAACAATTGATACGTACCTGACGTATTGTCGAGCCAACCGAGTGCGACGAACAGGGCGTTGAATCCTTTGATCATCCCGGTCGCTGCTAAGACGCCGAGCACAGGAGTGAAGATGCTAGAGATGATATCGATAAAACGGCTGAACAACGATCCTTTTGGAGCGTTCTCTTCTTCAATTGGAGACTGTTGTTGGAATCCGCCGACCTCGACGACGGCTTTATACACTTCTGGTACATGATTCCCGATGACTACTTGGTATTGACCACCGCTCTTCATGACCGTGACGACCCCATCCATGTTTTTGATGGTTTCGGTATCTGCTTTTTGTTCATCCTTTAATTTGAAACGCAAACGGGTGATACAGTGGACGACGCTATTGACGTTCTCTTTCCCGCCAACATGTTGAATAATATCGCGTGCGAGCTGTTCATATTTCATGTCCGTTCCCTTCCTTTTCCCATAATTTTGGTTTGCGTCAAATAAAAAACCTGACCCGTGTCAAACGAAGAACGTGAAATCACGTCATTCATCCGACTCGAGTCAGGTTATGCCCACTAAAGGTAACATTCCTGCGCAGGATACCGTTCAGTTGTTATTTGATAATTGAAATGTAGCATGTAGCAATTCAAAATGTCAACGCTTACATTTTACTTTTTTTGTTTTTCGACTCTCCCTACAACGTAAAAGAAGAAAGCGGAACGGCATCATGACATGATGTTGCGAAAAAATGATAAATCCTTCTTTTCAATTATCAAGATGAAGGGGGTAAGAAGGTACTACAGTTAACCTGCGCCTGATTTCGGTCATTTAATCTGTCTGTAGGGAGGAAACCAACATGAAGGAACAAACGACGATCGTGGGCGATCTCGTGGAAGTTCTCAAGAAAAGTAAGAAATGGATGTTCGTGAGTATGGTTCTCGTCGGACTCTTAGCTTACTATTTGAGCACTTCATTCATCCAGCCGAAATATGAGGCGTCCACACAAGTGCTACTCGTTACACAACAAGAAGACAACCGCGTAGACAGTTCGGAAGTGTTATCCTCGCTCTCACTCGTCAATACGTATCGCGTCATCATGAAGAGCCCGGCTGTTCTTGAGAAAGTCAAAGAACAGGTGCCGAGCGCACCAGACCCGCTCTCGGATGCACTCACCGTAGAAAGTGAAGAGGAATCGCAAGTCATCAATGTGTTCGTCACCGCGAACGACCCGGTCGTGGCAGCGGAAACGGCCAATGTGATCAGTGAAGTGTTCGTTTCTGAAATTCCGGATCTGATGAACATCGACAACGTTCGAATTTTATCTCCAGCCGAAATTCCGGAAGCGCCTGTCTCACCGAACGTACTGCTCAACACGGCAATCGGTCTTTTCGCCGGATTCTTGTTAGGTGGATTCATCGGTCTATTACGCCACGTCTTTGATAAACGCATCCGGAATGAGCAAGAAGCGGAACGGTTGCTGGATTTGCCAGTCATCGGATCGATTCCGACAATCGAACGCCGGGATTTGAAAACGAAAAATGTGAAAGAAGCGACACCCCAAGTGAAAGGAGACGTTTCGCATGTTCGGTCGAAAAAAGAACGCCAATCGTCTTGATTATAAAAAACGGGATCTCGTCACGTTGGCGAATCCGAAGTCACCGATTTCTGAACAATATCGGACAATTCGGACCAATCTGGAGTTCACGTCCGTCGGCCATAAGTTACAGATGATCACGATCACTTCCGCTTCGTCCGGGGAAGGGAAGTCGACCACGGCGGCAAACCTAGGGGTCGTCTATTCGCAACTCGGAAAAAATGTCGTCATCATCGATTGTGATATGCGCAAACCGACGGCACACCAAACGTTTCAGATGTCAGCACATGCGGGATTGTCTACCGTATTGGCCGGTCGCGTCACGCTCGAACATGCGCTCCAAAAAACGGATATTCCGCGTCTGACCTTGCTGGCGGCCGGTCCGATTCCACCGAATCCGACCGAACTGATCGCCTCGTCACGCATGACGGACCTCCTGAGTGATTTGCGTGAACAGTTTGATATCGTGATTGTCGACACACCTCCGATGATGCACGTCGCCGATGCTCGACTGTTGGCCAACGTATCCGATGGGACGATTCTCGTGATCGGTTGCGAGAACTCAGATCGTCAGCTCGTCCTGAAGGCGAAAGAACAACTTGAACGGACCGGGTCACAACTTCTCGGCCTCGTCCTCAACAAACGTTCTTCTCGTGATAACAACACCTACTACGCATACGAGTGAGGTCTCGGACATGAATATTCTACACATCAATGCCATCAACGAAGTGAAAAGCACCGGTCGGATGTGTAAAGAGCTCGCATCCGTTCATGCCTCTTACGGACACAACGTCCGAATCGCCCATGCGACCGGACCGGTGACCGAGACGAGTGTGGTAGTCGGACAGGCGTGGGAAACGAAGCGACATGCGCTCCACGCCCGCGTGACGGGGCGCCAAGGGTACACGTCTAAACGGTCGACCGCTGACTTGATTGCCTTCATGGACAGCTTTCGGCCGGACGTGGTTCATCTTCATAATCTTCACGCCAATTACCTTCATCTTCAGACGTTGTTTGAGTATTTGGCGAAGCAGGACATCGCCACCGTCATGACGCTTCACGACTGCTGGCTATTCACCGGGAAATGTACCCACTATACGGCGGTCGGATGTACGCGCTGGAAGGATGGATGTGGACAATGCCCGCTCTTAAAAGAAGACATCCCGAGCTGGTTTTTAGACCGGACCGGCGAGATGTTGGCGGACAAGCGCCAATGGTACGACGCCATTCCACGCTTGGCAGTAGTGGGAGTGTCGGATTGGATCACGATGGAAGCCCACTTCTCGATTCTGCAACACGCCTCCATCATTCGTCGCATCTACAACTGGGTCGATTTGGAGACGTTCACACCGAAAGAGGTAGCCCCACTTCGGGCACGCCTCGGGTTGACGGGACAACACATTCTTCTCGGTGTGGCGAGCCATTGGACGGAGGCGAAAGGATTGTCTGCCTTCATGGAGTTGGCCACGGCCAGACCGTCCGACCAAATCGTCTTAGTCGGACAGATGCCTGAACAACATGACCTGCCGGCGAATGTGCTTCACGTTCAGGAGACACATGACCCGAGCGAATTGGCTTCTTACTATGCCGCGGCAGACGTCTTGTTGAACCTGTCAGAGGAAGAATCATTTGGAAACGTGACGGCAGAGGCACTCGCCTGTGGCACGCCAGTTCTCGTCCTCAATTCCACGGCCAGTCCGGAACTTGTGACAGAACGGACCGGTGTCGTCGTCGCCACGCGATCGGTCGAAGATGTAATGGACGGACTCGATCGTCTCCATCACGCCTCGATCTCACGAATCGCTTGTGCGAACGAAGCGCGTCAACGGTTCGACTTATTCGACCGGGCGGAGGACTACCTGCACGTGTATGAGGAGCTGCAAACCGAGAAAGTGAGGAACGCTTTATGACACCACTCGTATCCATCATCATCCCCGTCTATAACGGGAGCGATTATTTACGGACATGTATCGACAGCGCCTTAGCCCAGACGCATCCTTCGATTGAAGTGATCGTCGTCAACGACGGCTCGACTGATGACGGGAAAACGGCGGCGATTGCGACAAGTTACGGCAAGAAAATTCGCTACGTGGAAAAGGAAAATGGGGGCGTCTCGAGTGCGTTGAATCGTGGGATTGAAGAAATGAACGGAGACTATTTCTCCTGGCTCAGTCACGATGACGTGTACGAACCGACAAAGATCGAACGACAGCTCGCCGCATTGCACGAGCAACATCTCCCGATGAACCAGACAATCGTCGTCACAGGGACGGCGTTCATTGACGAAAATGGGGAGGCAATCCGACGGGTGCAACGGAAAGTGAGCGGATTCTATTCGAGTCAGGACATGTTCCGTCACTTGCTGTTGTCCTCGACTTTGAACGGATGCGCGCTCTTGATTCCGCGACGAGCGTTCGAACATCGGCGTTTTTCGTTAGAGGACCGCTTCATTCAAGACTGGATCTGCTGGGTCGAGTTGGCGCTCGATGGGTTCGACTTTTACGTGATGCGTGAGCCGCTCGTCTATTCACGGATTCACGGCGAGCAACAGACGAAAAAAATCGCATATCGAGCCACGATGGAATCGAATCGCTATCTGAAGCGGCTACTCCAGGACGTCGAGGTGCGTGATAACGGAGAGGAATTGACCGCCATCATTCTGAAGCACACGTTTAAAGAAAATGCGGCGGACGTACGGGAACAGTACTTAACGACACATGATGTGAATCGTTACTTTGGACCGCTGGAATATCGGTGGCTTCGCTGGAACGGTATCCTGTTTTCAAACCTGCTGTCTCTATATCGAGGGATGACCAATCTGATTTATCGTTAGAAAGGAGGGGTTGAGATGACGATCTATTTAGTCAATATGGCGCTGTTGGTCGGTTGGGGACTGTTGTTGATCCGTCACGAGATTCCGAGTCGCCGTGCTTGGTTCGTATCTTTCGCCACGATTCAATGGATCGTCTTGTCAGGCTTCCGAGACGTCACCGTCGGGGCAGATACCGCGCAGTACAAGGCACTCTTCCTTCAGTCGCAAACGTTACCGCTCGGTGCGTTCACCGACCGCTTCTTTGAAATCGTCTTCACTGAGAGCGAGGACCCGGGTTTCTACCTGTTCCAACGTCTCATCCAGTATGTGATTACGGACTATCAAGTGTATCTCGTGCTCATCGCGATGATTTTCATGATCCCACTCGGCTATTTCATCTACAAATACTCGAGCGAACCGCTCATCAGTTTCCTGCTCTTTTCGGTCCTCTTCTACGAATTCTTCGCCGTCACCGGCTTACGCCAAACGGTGGCGACCGCGCTCGTCGTGCTCGTCGGATACCATTTCGTGCGGGCGCGGAAGTTGGGCTGGTTCCTTCTGCTCGTATGCATCGCCATGACGATTCATAAATCCTCGCTCATCTTCGTCCCGTTCTACTTTTTAGCGAACAAGCAACTGACCAAAGCGTATTTGATGACCATGTTCGGGGTCGTCATCGGATTGTTCGTCTTCCGGAATTCGTTCTTCGATCTGCTCGTTCAAGTGTCTGGCTATGAAACCTACAGCGCCATGGAAGGGGCCGGGGCGGTCAACTTCAGTCTGATGTTGCTCTCTGTTCTCTTCATGGCACTATGGCGAAAAGATCAAATTTTAGCGAACAATCCATCCGCCATCCATTTCTTCAATGCGTTGTTACTCGCCGCCTGTCTCTTGCCGTTGACATTCTTAAACCCGTCCATGATGCGGCTCGTCCAATACTTTTCACTCTTCCTATTGTTGATGATTCCAGAGATTGTCGGCACGTTCGAGCGGCGGGAACGACTCGTCGTCTATTACTCGGCAGTTATGTTGCTCGGTCTCTTGTTTATTCGCGAAGCGCCGGTGTATTCGTTCTTTTGGTAAAACGAGGAGGTGAAGCATATGTCGACACGCATGACGCTAGACGAGGCAGCCAGTAACCGCAAAATCAAGATTGGAGCGGTCATGTCCTACACACAGATCTTTTTCGGCATCTTATCCGGTCTCATCTATACGCCGTGGATGATTCATGAAATCGGGCAGGCGAGTTACGGGTTGTATATGCTGACCATCTCTCTCATCAGTATGTTCGCGATGGACTTCGGGCTCGATGCGGCCGTCTCACGATTCATGAGCAAGTATATGGCGGAGGGGGACCACGAGCGGGCAGGACGATTTTTAGGCATCGCCTATAAACTGTTCATCGCCATCTCACTCGTCCTCTTCCTCATCCTCACCGTCGTCTACTTCTTCTTGGACTCGATTTACTCGAGTTTGACGGCGACCGAACTCGAACAGTTGAAAGTGCTCTATGTCATCGCAGGACTGTTCATCGTCGTCTCGTTCCCGACGAAGCCATTCTCTGGCATTCTCGTATCCCATGAACAATTCCTCTTCTCGAGTGCCCTGCATCTCGCTGAGAAGGTCGGGACGGTCGCTTTGATGGTCACCGCGCTTCTTCTCGGCTATGGGTTGTACGCCCTTGTCATCGTCAATGCGTTGGTCGGCACGATTGTATTACTCATCGAATACGTCTTCATTCGGCGCAAGACTCTCGTCCGTGCCAACTTTCAGAATCGAGAGAAAGGGATATATCGGGACATCTTTAGTTTCACGTCCTGGAGCACGATCACGCTCGTCGCCCAACGCTTCGTGTTGAACATCACCCCGAGTTTACTGGGGATTCTAGCAGGCAGTGCTTCGATCGCCCTCTTTTCCGTCGGGATGGTCATCGAAGGGTATGTCTGGACCATCGCGGCCTCGCTCGGTTACTTATTCCTTCCGAAGGTCAGTCGGATGTTGTCCCGAAACGATCGTGAGGCCATCGGGTACCTCTTCGTCCGCATCGGTCGAATTCAACTGTATATCGTCGGACTCATTCTCGCTTCGTTCTTCATCCTCGGTCGAGAGTTCATGCACCTATGGGTCGGACCAGACTTCACCGACTCTTACGTGATCGCGCTTCTCTTGATTGCACCGAGTGTGATCACGTTGACGCAAGACATCGGCAACACGACACTCATTGCCGAGAACAAAGTGAAGTATCGGGCGTTCGCTGCCCTCATCGTGGCCGCCATCAGTATGACGCTCTCACCACTGTTGATTCCACACTTTGGTCCGATCGGTGCGGCCATCGCCATTTGTATCGGCAACATCGTCGGACTCGTCTTCTATATGAACGTGATTTACCATCGGGTCCTCGGTCTCGACATCCTCGACTTTTTCCGCAAGTGCCATCTGAAGCTCTTGCCCGGTATTCTCCTGTACACGCTCATCGGCTGGGGGATCCAGTTCTTCTTCCCGTCCTCGAATTGGTTCGGCTTCGGGGTGAAGGGAATCGTGTTCATCAGTATTTACGCCGTAATCATGTGGGGACTCGCATTTGATGAGACGGAGAAAGCCATGTTCCGCCAAGTGTTCGCTCAATTGAAACTACGCATCCTATCCATTCACCACACATCCTAGGAGGGAACAAGATGAAACGACTCAAGGTCATGACGATTGTTGGTACCAGACCCGAAATCATTCGATTGTCCGCCGTGATGGCACGTCTCGAAGCCTCCGAGGCAATCGACCATGTGCTCGTTCATACGGGACAAAACTATGACTATGAATTGAATCAAATTTTCTTTGAAGACTTCGGACTCCGGACACCGGATTATGTGTTAGACGCCTCGGCGGATGGTCCGATGGCGACGATCGGGAATATCCTCATCGCCATCGATCCCGTGCTCGCATCCGAGCGTCCGGACGCGGTCTTGCTACTCGGGGACACGAACAGCTGTCTCGCAGCCATCGCCGCAAAACGTCATCACATTCCCATCTTCCATATGGAGGCAGGGAATCGCTGTTTTGATGAACGGGTCCCGGAGGAGACGAATCGTCGCATCGTCGACCATATCGCCGACATCAATCTGACCTATAGTGACATCGCACGCGAGTATCTGCTTCGTGAAGGGTTACCGGCGGACCGCATCATCAAGACGGGGAGCCCGATGTACGAGGTGCTCCATCGTCAACGGGAGAAGATCGAGCGGTCAGACGTGCTCGAACGGCTCGACTTGGAGCGAGATGCCTATTTCGTCGTATCGGCCCATCGCGATGAAAACATCAGTGATGACGAGAACTTTTTCGATCTCGTCGACACGCTCAATGCGGTCGCGACCACGTACCAGCTCCCCCTCATCGTCAGCACCCATCCCCGGACGGCAAAACGCATTCGTGAGAGTGGGGTGCGTCTCCATCCAAACATTCGTACCCTCAAGCCGCTCGGCTTCAGTGACTACGTCCACCTGCAACTCCATGCGAAGGCCGTGTTGTCGGACAGCGGTACGATCAGTGAAGAAAGCTCGATTCTTGGAATCAAAGGATTGAATATCCGACAAGCGCATGAGCGTCCGGAGGCGATGGAGGAAGGGGCAGCGATGATGGTCGGATTGAAGCGGGAACGGGTGCTTCAGGCGCTTCGAATCTTAGAAGAAACGGAAGGTCCGATGCGACTCGTGAACGATTACGCCATGCCGAACGTCTCCGATAAAGTGCTCCGCATCTTGTTGTCCTACACGGACTATGTGATGCGAGAGGTGTGGAAGCAGCATCCGGTGTCGACCGAGAAGAAAGAGGTGTGAGCCATGGGCTATATGACGTTCAAACGAATTTTTGACGGGACGCTCAGCGGAGTCGCGCTCCTTCTCCTCGCCCCGTTCCTGCTCCTCATCGCCCTCTTGATCAAAATCGATTCAAGGGGTCCCGTCTTTTTCAAACAGGAGCGTATCGGATTACGGGAGACACGTTTTTGGATGTATAAGTTCCGGACGATGCATCAGGATACCCCGAACGATGTCCCGACACATCTGTTTAACGACTCCACGAAACATATCACGCGCGTCGGGGCGTTTCTTCGCAAGACGAGTCTCGATGAATTGCCACAGCTCGTAAACATTTTAAAAGGCGAGATGGCCATCGTCGGACCGAGACCCGCACTGTGGAATCAGGACGACTTGGTCGAGGCTCGTCGACAAGTGGGTGCGACAGAAGCGCTGCCGGGGCTGACCGGATGGGCACAGGTGAAGGGGCGCGATGAGCTTCCGATTGAGGTGAAGGCGAAACTCGACGGGGAATACGTTCGCCAGATGAGCTTATGGTTCGATCTGCGCTGTATCGCCTTGACCGTCAGGAACGTTTTGCTCCGGGAAGGAATCGTGGAAGGGGCGCCCCCACCCAGCCCGACGTCTGAAGAAAAGAAGATGATGCATGTTGCGAAAAAATGATAACGGTTTCCATTAAGTTACCAATTTAAGTGAGACCAACCGGGTAAATGATGACATACCGCTCTTCCTACATCTGAGACTAGACAGCTACGAAAGGAGCCTTCTTATGTTTTCCAATAAAACATTGCTCATCACGGGTGGGACGGGATCGTTCGGCAATGCCGTGATGGAGCGATTCCTCGATACGAACATCAAAGAGATTCGCATCTTTTCACGGGATGAGAAGAAACAAGAAGACATTCGCAATCGCTATCATCATGACAAGTTAAAATTCTACATTGGCGATGTACGGGACCCGAACAGTGTCAAAAATGCCATGTATGGGGTCGATTACGTTTTCCATGCAGCGGCACTAAAACAAGTTCCCTCGTGTGAGTTTTTCCCAATCGAAGCGGTGAAGACGAATATTCTCGGTACGGAAAATGTCTTGAATGCCGCCATCGAAGCGGGTGTGGAGAAGGTCATCTGTCTTTCGACGGATAAGGCGGCCTACCCAATCAATGCGATGGGAATCTCAAAAGCGATGATGGAAAAAGTTTTCGTCGCCAAGGCCCGTGCGGTCGGACCAGACCGGACGCTCATCTGCGGGACCCGTTACGGGAACGTGATGGCCTCGCGTGGGTCGGTCATCCCATTATTCGTGGAGCAAATCAAAAAAGGGGAGCCGCTCACCGTGACCGATCCGCTCATGACGCGTTTCTTGATGAGCTTGGCCGATGCGGTCGAACTCGTCGTCTTCGCATTCCATCATGCGCATGCCGGTGACATCATGGTCCAAAAATCACCTGCCTCGACAATCGGTGTGCTCGCGGAAGCCGTGAAACAACTGTTCGGGGTCGATCTCCCCATCAAAGTCATCGGGACCCGCCACGGTGAGAAAGCGTTCGAGACGTTGATGACCCGGGAAGAGAAAGTCGTCTCCGAGGACATGGGTGGATTCTTCCGCGTCCCGGCCGACAATCGTGACTTGAACTACGAGAAGTACTTCAGTGAAGGCAGCCAGGAGTTGACTGCTCAAGGCGAGTACAACTCGAACAATACGAGACAGCTCGATGTGGAGGAAGTGAAGGAACTCTTGTTGACGTTACCTTACATCCAGGAAGAACTCGCGAAATGGACGATTCCCGCTTCCGCGAAACGAATCGGGTGAGTGTGATGACCAGAGAACGAATCGTCTTCTTATCCAATATGGCTTCCCCGTATCAAGTGAAATTCGCTGACGCGCTCCATAAATATTTTGATACTGAGTTTTGGTTTTATAGACAAATCACGGATCAACGTCCTGATTGGTGGGTCATCCCACTTGGTAAACGCTGTCGCGTCTTGAGAGGCTCCTATTTCTCGAAAAAGACGAACTATCTGTCACTCGATGTGTTTGTCCAACTCATCCGGTTTCGACCGCATATCTTGCTACTAGCCGGCTTTACCCCGTTTCACGCAATTCTCTTAAAAATTGTCAAACTGTTCGGGGTGCGCGTCGTCGTCATGAGCGAGCCAATCCGAAACGTTCGAGGTGAGACGAGCGGCGAATCGACGTTATTGACAAGAGAAAACGGCTTGCACAAGACCACACGGATTCATCGACTGTTCAAGCGGACCGATTTGATTTTCGGAATGGGAAACGTCGCACGCGATCAATTTATCAAGGAACTAGGCTTCCCTTCCGAACGAGTCGTCTCGGCGCCCTATCCGATTGATATCGAGACGCATATGTCGCACCCATTGCGTCAGAAAGGACCAAATGACCCGATTCATCTGTTGTTTGCCAATCGCTTAATTGAACGTTATCAACCGCTCGTCGCCTTGGAGGCGTATCGAATCTTGAAAGAAGAATATCCGAACCTTTCCATGTCGCTCAATCGCGACGGACACCTCGCAGATGCGTGTCGGCGATATATCGAGGACGAGCAGTTGAAGGACGTCACGTTCCTTGACGAAATCGAGTCGTGGGAAGGATTGAATCTCGTTTACCGGAGTTCGGACATCCTCGTATTACCGGCGACCTATTCGAACGGGAACATCAGCATCATTGAAGCCTGCGCGTCCGGGATGGGGATTGTTGTCAGCCATGACGTCAACAACGTTGAGAGACATCTGCACGAAGGCATTAACTGTTACAAATGCGAACCGACGGTGGCGTCACTCGTGACCGAGCTTAAGCGGTATCTGGAACATCCTGAAAAATTGAAAGCTCACGGACAACAATCGAAAGAACTCGTGACACCGCGACTGAACGCCAGTACTGCTGCCATCTACGCCGATTTACTCCAACCACTTTATCGCAAAGGAGATTCTCACCATGCTGAAGCTGATGTTGCTCGGGGGCGCGATGCATCAAGTTCCCATCATCCAAAAAGCGAAACAACAAGGGATATTCACCGTTCTCTGTGACTATCTACCGGATAATCCAGGTCGACTCGTGGCCGATCGCTATTACTGTACGAGCACGCTTGATCGGGAAGCAGTCCTCGCCATCGCGAGAGAAGAAGGCATCGATGGGATTGTCGCTTATGCCTCCGACCCGGCGGCGCGAACGGCCGCCTATGTCGGAGAAGCGCTCGGTTTAGTGACGAACTCGCTAGAAACGGTCGAAACGTTGACGAATAAAGCGAAGTTTCGAACATTCCTACAGCGACATGGCTTTGCCGTCCCGGAAGCCTTTGCGTTTACCGAACTAGAAATAGCCGTCGAAACGTTACGGAATCGAGCGGGCGAGTACATCATCAAACCGGCCGACGCCTCTGGGAGTAAAGGGGTCAACAAATGGAGTCGGGGGAACGGGATTGAGCAGCTTCGTCGCCATCTTCGAGTGGCATTTACGATGTCATTCAATCAGGAAGTAGTCGTGGAGGAGTTCATTACCCGAGACGGCTATCAATTAGCGGGTGATGGATTTGTCGTCGACGAGGAGTTGGTGTTTCGTTGTTTCGGAAACGGACACTTCAATGTGAACGGAGTCAACCCGTTCGCCCCGATCAGTGCGAGTTTCCCGAGTGTCCATCCGCCTCACGTGCTTGAGCGAGTCCATGAGACGTTGCAACGCATGTTGACTAAAGTCGGCTTCAAGCAAGGCGCGTTCAACTTCGACATCTTCGTCAAAGGAGAAGACGTCTATCTGATGGATATCGGTCCACGGAACGGAGGGAATTACATCCCACAAATCATCGAACAAGCGACAGGCGTCGACTTGGTCCAGGCGACGATTGATGTCGCACTCGGGATACCGGTGACGATCGAGATGAAACCAGTGACCGTACCGTCCGCCTATTTCATCATCGGCAGTCAAGAAACGGGGCGATTCATGGGTGTCCATTTCGATGAGGACACATATACGATTCGACAAGCGAACATCTATTACAACGTCGGAGATGTGGTACCGCGCTTCGAAGGGGCAAATCAAGCACTCGGTAGTTTGATTCTAGAGTTTGAAGACGTCGAGACGATGCTTCGACTCGTCGAACATCCCGAGCGATGGCTGACCTTACACATCCAGTCAACCGAAGAAACGGAGGGAGAATCATGGACATCGTCGTCACCGGTGCGAACGGTTTTTTAGGCAGACACCTCGTCCACGCCTTGGAGCGGGCTGGGCATCTCGTCCTCCCGATCACCCGTTCGACATCATCCGTGGAACGAAGCAGCTATCTGCGTCGAGCGGACGCCGTCTATCATGTGGCCGGAGTGAACCGTCCCGAACGAGTCGAAGAATTCACGACGGGAAACGTCGACTTGACCGAGGCGATCGCCACCGAATTGCTGTCCTATAATCCGGTCCCCGTCTTTTTCGCCTCATCGATTCAAGCGACTCAAGACAATCCTTACGGAAACAGTAAACGAGAAGCGGAGGACATTTTGCGGCTGTACGGTCAACGGAGCGGGGCACCGGTTCACATATATCGGCTCCCGAACCTGTTCGGCAAATGGGGGAGACCATTCTATAACAGTGCGGTCACGACGTTTTGTTATCAGATTGCACGAGGAGAGGACATCACGGTCACACATCCCAATCACGTGTTGACGCTCGCCCATGTCGATGACGTCGTCGCATCGTTTGTAGGGGCGTTGCATAAAACAGAAAGCACCGATTCAGATGTCCCGACACACCAGATCACATTATTCGACCTTGCCCGAATGATTGAATCGTTCGAAGCGGTCCGAATGGCTAGAGGGGTACCGGATGTATCGGATCCTTTTACGAAAAAGCTGTACAGCACGTACTTAAGTTACTTGCCGAAAGAACGGATGGTCACGCCTCTCTTGATGCATCAGGACGTGCGGGGATCGTTCACAGAACTGTTCAAGACGCCTGACCGTGGTCAAGTCTCCGTCAACGTGGCCAAACCCGGAATCACAAAAGGGGAGCACTGGCATGAGTCGAAACATGAACAATTCATCGTCGTCAGCGGTGAAGGCGTGATTCGGCTCCGGTTGATGGACCAAGATCAGATCATCTCGTTCCATGTCAGTGAAGAACAGCTTGAAGTCATCGAGATTCCGCCAGGTTACGTCCATCATATCGAAAACACGGGCGTGAAAGATTTAGTGACGGTGATGTGGGTGAACGAGCCGTTCGACGCGAGTCAACCGGACACCTATCGAGCCACTGTCGCACAAGACGCGGAAGTCTCATAAAGGAGGGATTCATCATGGTCATGGTGAGCATCAACTGCATCACATACAATCACGAGAAGTACATCGCTCAGGCGATTGAAGGCTTTTTGTCACAGCGCACGAACTTCGAGGTCGAGATTCTGATCCATGATGACGCCTCGACGGATCGGACGGCAGACATCATCCGGGAATACGTTCAGAAATATCCTGAAAAATTCAACGTCATCTATCAGACGGAGAATCAATATTCAAAAGGCGTGTTCATCGCCCGGTTGAACGAGGAGCGGGCACGCGGCAAATACATCGCGGTTTGTGAGGGCGATGATTACTGGACCGACCCGTACAAATTGCAAAAACAAGTCGACTATATGGAAGCCCATCCGGACTGTACACTTTGTTTCCACGATGCGTACGTTGAGACAGGTGGAAAGCTCCACATGAACTGGCACGTCATTCCATGGATGCCGGAAAATCGAAAGCTCGCCTCATCCGTGCCCCGGACGTATGACGCCGGTGAATTACAGTTACTCGGGTTCGTTCCCACGATGTCCATGTTGTATGTGAACGATTTACATGACGCCCCGCGATGGCTCGAAGAGACGCCGGCGCGAGATGCATCGATTCGTTTGTATATCACGAGCAGGGGATACGCCTACTACATGCCGGAAGTGATGAGTGTCTATCGCTACGAGGTCGAAGGGTCGGCGACGACCATCTGGAACGAGGGGAATGTCGAACGTGACGTGAAGCGACATGAGGAGTTCATTCGGTTTATCAACTTATTTGATGCCTATACCGATGGAAAATACCATAAGGAGCTGGAGTTGTCCCGGATTTCCTTTGAAGTGGGGCTCCACCGATTGAAAGGAGAGTATGATGCGTTACGTTCTACTCGATATGACGCGTATCTCGATCGATTCGTCGGAATCGATCGAATCCGACCTTACCTGATGATCAAGCAGCCACATTTAACGGAGTGGCTGATTAAAATACGAAATCGGGCATTCGCTTAAACGAAAGGAAAAGGGGTGATTTCACCATGAATGGTTCAAATGTAGAAACAGATGCCGTCATTCCCGTCACACGACCGAGTATGCCGGATTTTGATACGTATGTCGAGATGATTCGTCCCCTTTGGGAGTCGCGTCACTTGAGCAACCGTGGCGAGCATGTGCGGGCATTAGAAGAAGAGTTAGAGCAGCGTCTCCACGTCCCGCACGTCTCCTTATTGACGAACGGTCATCTGGCACTCGAGACGGCGATTGATGTGCTCGGGTTGACAGGTGAGGTCATCACGACGCCGTTCACATTCGCCTCGACGACGCATGCGCTCATCCGAAAACAGATCACCCCTGTCTTTTGTGACATCAACCCCGTCGACTACACGATTGACGTCAACAAAATCGAGGCGTTGATCACGGAACGGACGACGGCCATCCTACCCGTTCATGTGTATGGGAACGTATGTGACGTGGAGGCGATCGAACAACTCGCAAAACGCCATGGGCTCCATGTCCTCTACGATGCGGCGCACGCGTTCGGTGTCCGGCACGACGGGCGCGACGTCTCGACGTTCGGCGACCTGACGATGTTCAGCTTTCATGCGACAAAAGTGTTTCACACGATTGAGGGTGGCGCGCTCACGTTCCGGGATGCCCGTTACGTCGAAGCGATTCATCAAGCCGTCAACTTTGGGATCACCGGACCAGAATCCGTCGAATCGGTCGGGGGCAACGCCAAGATGAACGAGTTTCAGGCGGCGATGGGACGGTGCAACCTCCCACGGATCGATGCCGACATTGAAAAGCGGAAACGTCTGGTCGAGCGATACGACACCCGTTTAAGGGACGCTTCGTTTCTGCGCTTGAACCTTCGGAATGAACGGACCGAGTCCAACTATGCGTACTATCCGGTTCTCGTCACGAAAGGGAGAGCGGCACGCGATGACATGATGGCATACTTAGCGCAGCATGGGATTCTCGCCCGGAAGTACTTTTATCCGCTCGTGACCGATTTTTCCTGCTACGCATTCGACGCATCCGTACCGAACGCCACGTACGTCTCGGATCGGGTGATCACGTTACCTCTCTATCCGGATATGACAATGGAGATGGTCGACCGCATTTGTGACGTAATCCTTGAAGGAGGGAATGAACGATGAAAGGAATCATTCTAGCGGGTGGGAACGGGACGCGTCTCTACCCGATGACGAAAGCAGTCTCGAAACAGCTGTTGCCAATCTACGACAAGCCCCTCATCTATTATCCGATGTCGGTGTTGATGCTCGCCGGCATCAAGGAGATTTTATTGATCTCGACCCCGAAAGACATTGCAGGGTATGAACGACTGTTCGGTGACGGGCATCAACTTGGAATCTCGATTACGTACCAAGTACAAGAGCGTCCGGTCGGTCTCGCGGATGCCTTCATATTAGGAGAATCGTTCATCAGGGACGACTCCGTTTGCCTCATCTTAGGGGATAACGTCTTCTATGGTCCGAACTTGACGCGCTTTTTACAGGATGCGAAAGAGCGACAATCAGGCGCGACGGTGTTCGGGTATCCGGTCAAGGACCCACGGGCATTCGGTGTCGTCGAGTTCGATGCGGATCGACGCGTCTTGTCCATCGAAGAGAAGCCGGCGGTCCCAAAATCCAATTATGCGGTACCGGGGCTCTACTTTTATGACAATCAAGTCGTCGAGTTCGCAAAACAAGTAAAGCCGTCGCCACGCGGCGAGCTCGAGATCACGTCGATCAATCAGATGTATTTGGAACGAGGCGAATTGAACGTCGTCTTGTTCGGTCGCGGGATGGCTTGGCTCGATACAGGAACGCCAGAGGGGATGATCAAAGCCTCCATCTTCGTACAGACGGTGCAGGAACGGCAAGGCTATTACATCGCTTGTTTGGAGGAAATTGCGTGGCGTCGTGGGTTCATCACGCGAGAGCAATTGGCCGACATGGGTCAGACGCTCAAGATGACCGATTACGGACAGTATTTGATATCGCTTCTAGAGGAAGGAGAACAGACCAATGCATACGATCCTAGTGACTGGCGGAGCCGGGTTCATCGGTTCAAATTTCATAAAACACTTTCGGGACAAACATCCAACGTCACGAATCCTTAACGTCGACGCTTTGACCTATGCCGGCAATTTAGAGAACGTCCAAGCGTTCGAGCACGACCCGCTCTACGTGTTTCGGAAAGTAGACATCCGTGACCGTCCAGCGATTGATGAACTGTTCTCTCTCTTTGAGATTGACGAAGTCGTTCATTTTGCGGCGGAATCGCATGTCGACCGAAGTATTCTTGAGCCGGAGTTGTTCCTCTCGACGAATATCTTGGGTACACAAGTGTTGCTCGATGTGGCCATGCGGCATTGGAAACGGTACCCGGATGACAAATACAGTCGAGACTATCGAGACAATGTCTGTTTCGTCCATGTCTCGACGGATGAGGTGTATGGGTCGCTAGGGGAGTCAGGGTTCTTTACAGAAGAGACCCCCCTCGCCCCGAACAGTCCTTATTCTGCCTCGAAGGCCGGGTCTGATTTGCTCGTTCGTTCCTATCATAAGACGTACGGCTTACCGATTAAGATCACCCGTTGCAGCAACAATTATGGTCCGTATCAATTCCCCGAGAAACTGATTCCGCTCATGGTGCACCATTGTATGACCGATCAACTACTCCCAGTATATGGGGACGGAGGACATATCCGAGATTGGTTACATGTACAGGACCACTGTGAAGCGATTGATCTCGTTCGGCAAAAGGGTCAGGTCGGAGAAGTCTATAACATCGGCGGACATAACGAGAAGACGAACCTCGAGCTCGTCCGAACGATTTTACAGGCTTTTGACTTACCCGATGACCGCATCCAATTCGTGACGGATCGCCCTGGTCACGACCGTCGTTATGCCATTGACGCGACGAAAATGAAAGACGAACTCGGGTGGGTGCCACGCTACAGTTTTGAACATGGAATCGAAGAGACGATTGAATGGTACCGATCACATCCGGAATGGGTTGAGCGCATCGTCTCGGGAGCGTACAAAACCTATTATCAAGACATGTACTCTTCCTAAATCGGAGCCGTTCTATCATCCCGGGGAAGGGGGGATCGACATGGTGATGGTCAGCATCGACTGCATCACATATAACCACGAACCGTACATCGCCAAAACGATTGAAGGATTTTTGATGCAGGAAACAGATTTTGAATTTGAAATCCTCATTCATGAGGATGCCTCAACGGATCGGACGGCAGACATCGTACGTAAATATGAAGAACAGCACCCAAACCTCATTCGGGTCATCTATCAAACGGAAAACCAATATTCTCAAGGTGTGTTGGTGAATCTGTTGAACGAAGAGAGGGCGCGTGGCAAGTACATCGCGCTTTGTGACGGGGATGACTACTGGACCGACCCGCAAAAGTTGCAGAAACAAGTCGACTATATGGAAGCCCATCCGGACTGTACGCTCTGTTTTCATGATGCGTATGTCGAAACGGACGACACACTCCATACCGGATGGCGCGTCATCCCGTGGATGCCTGAAAACAGAAAGTATGCCTCGACGGAACCGCGGACCTATCATGCCGGGGAGTTACAGCTACTCGGCTTCATTCCAACGATGTCCATGCTGTACCGAAATGGACTGACAGACCATCTGTTAGATTGGATCGGCGATACGCCTGCCTTCGACGGCGCGCTCAAATTGCACGTCGCAAGCCAAGGTTACGCCTACTACATGCCTGAGGTGATGAGCGTATATCGATTCGGTGTGTCCGGGTCGGTCACCACGAAGTGGCGTCAACGAAACAGGGAGCGCGACATCGAGCGGATCGAGGCGTTCATCCGAATGATGGATGCGTTCGATTCCTATACGAATGGCAGATTTCATCAAGAAATCGAAATCTCTCGCTTATCGTTCGAGGTCGGGTTGCATCGACTTCGACGAGATTTTCAAGCGCTGAAGTCACCTCGGTATGATCAATATGTGGAGCGATTTGTCGGTAGAGAGCGGCTACGTCCCTACTTGATGGTGCGACATCCAATCTTGATGGAGTGGTTGATTCGCATGCGCTCGCTCCAGCTCGGTTAAAGGAGGCGGCTCAAATGAAATTAGGAATCATGCAGCCGTACTACTTCCCATACCTCGGCTATATTCAATTGATGAACGCGGTGGACCAGTTCGTTATTTTGGACCATGTGCAATTTGCGAAACGAGGATGGATTCATCGAAACCGTATTTTGGTCGAGGGACACATCAAACCGATCCATCTGAAAATCGATCATATGACACAACATCGTACGATCCGTGAGCATGAGCGGATTCTCGATCCAGTTCATGAGACTTATCAACTGCGCTTATTGCACCATGCGTATCAACGCGCACCAAGTTATGCCGACGTCATGCCGATGGTTGAACGAATCATTCAAAATGAGGAACGCAATGTCGCCACTTATCTAGAAACGTTATTGACGGAAGTGCGTGACTATCTCGAGATGGATACGGAGTTATTGGTCGCCTCTTCGCTCGACTACGACAAGTCGCTGAAGTGTGAACAATTGGTACTCGAGATTTGTCATCATTTGCGTACATCGCATTACATCAATGCGATTGGAGGACAGGAACTTTATGACAAACAGCGTTTCGCGGAATCCGGAGTGCCGCTTGATTTTATCCAAATGAATGCTGTGGAATATGCTCAATTTGGTCATCCGTTCACGCCCAACTTGTCCATCATCGATGTCTTGATGTTCAATTCGAAGACGAAAATGCGTGAACTACTCGATGCCTATACGCTCGTCTAATGGGGCGAGATAGATGCCGCAACAATTAGGGGAAAGGGGACGAACACGTTGAATACATCATTTGAATGGACCAATCGACGTCTTTTCTTCAGCCCTCAACGAGACGCATCACTCGACTGGATGGATGCGTTCGCACAAGGACCTTGTGTGTTGGAACGCGATACCTATTTACGAATCTACTTCAGTTGTCGACCGAAACCGATCGATGGACGATACGTCAGTCACAGCGGGTATGTGGATGTCGCAAAAGAGGATTTCTCGATTCTTCGAATGAGTGAACGACCGATACTGGAGCTCGGTGCACGTGGGACGTTCGACGAGTTTGGTGTCTATCCGTTCTCAGCGATTGAGGTTGGGGATGAGGTGCACGCCTATTATGGGGGCTGGACGCGTACGGTGTCCGTTCCGTTTAATGTGAATATCGGAAAAGCCATCAGTCGAGACGGCGGACGTTCGTTTGAGCGTGTCGGTCCAGGACCGATCCTATCGTATACACTCGATGAACCGTTCATCTTGAGCGGTCCGAAGATTCGGCGTTTCCATGACACGTGGGTCTTGTTCTATATCGCCGGACGAGAGTGGGTCATGGATGGCGAACGTCCTGAACCGGTGTATAAGATTCGGCTGGCCACGTCGAAGGACGGGGTCACTTGGGTGAAGGCGGGACGCGATTTGATCGAAAGCGTACTTCCCAATGAAGCGCAGGCTAGTCCAGACGTCTTTTATGAGGATGGGCGCTATCATATGTTTTTCTGTTACCGGGACGCGACCGATTATCGGAAGAATCCAGAGCGGACTTATCGAATCGGATATGCCTCTTCTCCGGATTTCCTCCATTGGACGCGTGACGATGACGTGATGAAGTTCTCGCGGAACGAATCAGGATTCGATGACGAGATGGTCGCTTACCCCCATACGTTCACATTGAACGGGAAACGGTATTTACTCTATTTGGGGAATGAAGTCGGACGAGAAGGATTCGGCATCGCGGAGCGCAAGGAGGGAGCGAGATGAAGTGGAAGAAACTCGGACACATCTTCGACCCGGCGCCGTACGGATTTTTCGGGAAGTACTCCTCGTTCGCCCAGTCCCCTCAGGCGCTCGTCTTCGAGGATTTTGTGCGCATCTATTTCTCGACTCGCGAACCGGACGGTGACATGTTCAAGAGCCACGTCCGATATGTGGACATGACACGTGATTTCAACATTATCGACGTGTCCATAGATGAGGTTATCCCACTTGGAAAACGGGGGACATTCGACGAACACGGGATCTTCCCATTCCACGTCACGCGGACGCGTGATGGGCTTTATGGCTATACGAGTGGCTGGAGCCGTCGAGACTCTGTGTCGGTCGAAACGGGGATTGGTCTCACTGTCAGTCGGAACGAGGGAGAGACGTTCGAACGGCTCGGCGACGGACCGATATTATCGGCGAGCATCGAGGAACCGTTTCTCGTCGGCGACCCCTTTGTGGTCACACGGGAACAATACTATATGTATTACATTTACGGGACGACATGGAAAGAGGGTCCGGATGGCGTCCAGGAAAGGACCTATAAGATTGCGCTCGCCACGTCAGAAGATGGACAGACGTTCAAGCGTCACGGAAGAATCGTTTCGGATACGATCGCGGACGAGAGTCAGGCGCTTCCGACCGTGTTCGAAGCGGACGGACGCTACCATATGATTTTTTGTTTTCGAGACACCTTTGGCTTTCGGACCGACCCGTTACGCGGATATCGATTAGGTTACGCCTATTCGGAAAATCTGTTGGACTGGACGCGTGATGATACGGCACTCGGATTCGAGCGAAGTTCCGACGGATGGGATGCGGACATGGAATGTTACCCGCACGTCTTCGAGTGGGACGGTCGGCACTACCTCCTTTATAACGGGAACGAGTTTGGGCGACATGGGTTTGGTGTCGCGATTTTGGAGGATGTATGATGACTCGCGACCAAGGGACGGTTTCTGATTATGTGGCGCATCTTGAAGCGTGTGATCATCTGTTCCCGACCAAGCTGTCGGAGCGGGTAGAGTTAGGGCCATACGCTTTGAAGCTGCACGAACGGGCGACGTCGTATGAAATCTGGAACGACGGGCGTCTCGTCGGGCTAATCGCAGCTTACATGGATACGGACATCGTCTTCATCAGCCATATTTGCGTGTTGCCGGAAGCGCCGTCCGGTAGTGGGCACGCCTTACTGGAAGCATTATGCGAAGAAGCGATCCAGACGAACAAACGGAAGATTCACTTGCACGTCGAAGCGACGAACGAACGAGCGATTACCTTCTACATGCGACACGGCTTCCTCGAGCTCAATCGAATTGACGATGTGCTCGTCATGGAGAGCGTGTTATGAAACGTATCTCTCTCGTATTTCAGAATAAGAAAGTTAAATACAAACCGAAGCTGATCCTCGTCCATCGTACGAGGATTTTTTGATGAATGCAGGAATCTGATAAGCTTTATCGAATACGACAAAAAGAAAAAGCGCCTGACCGAGGTCAAACACTTTTCTTGAGCTCTCGTTTCCGGTCGCGTTGTACTTTCCAAATCACCGATCCAACGATGATCAGAATTGGCGCGATGACCCATGGACGGGCTTCGAGAATCGAGACGAGTTCAAAAATGGAGAGCCATCCGCTCACCATAATCAAGACTAGCAAAAAGGTTTTCAGTCCCCCCCGGACCGGAAGCCAAAAATAAACGAACAATGTCACTAAGAAGAAAGCGATTAAGCCCATGCGGTTTGTCCTTTCACCCATCATTTTGACTCATTATAGCAAAGAACATCGAGAGAGTGTTAGAAGCTTCACTTCTTCGGCGTGTTTCGGTACGCTTATAAAAGATGATTGAAGGAGGAACTGATGTGAAATTTGGAATTATTGGTTTAGGATACGTTGGATTGGCTACACTTTGTGGTTTGGCAAAAGCCGGTCATCACGTCATCGGGGTTGAAGCGGACGAAGAGAAGCTACGTCTTCTCATGAGTGGACACCCGCCATTCCATGAACCAGGCATGGCAGAGGTGTTGCAAGAGCACGCCGACCAGATCACCCTGACAAGCCGAATCGCGGATACGGAGCAGGTCGACTATTTGATTCTTGCGGTCGGGACACCGAGCAAGTCGGATGGAAGCTGTGACTTATCTTATATCGAAGCAGTCTTGTCGGAACTAAACACGAAGCATAAAATCGTCATTCGTAGCTCGGTCCCGCCCGGCACGACAGACTTACTGAACATCATGTATCCCTCTCATACGTTTGCGATCGTACCGGAATTTTTACAAGAAGGACGCGCGCTCGCAGATGTCATGAAACCACACCGTGTTGTCATCGGGTGTGTAAACCTCGAAGTCGCAGAAGAGTTGGCAGGAATCTACGGACGCCTTGGCGTTCCGCTCATCTGTACGACACCGATCAATGCAGAACTCATCAAATACGCCTCGAACGCCTTTTTGGCCACGAAAATCAGCTTCATGAACGACTTGTCGCGTCTAGCCGATCAAGCTGGCGCTGACATTTCGACGATTGCGGACGGGATGGGACTCGATCCGCGAATTGGGCGTTCGTTCTTGAACGCGGGCATCGGGTACGGAGGTTCGTGCTTCCCGAAAGACATGAACGCACTCCTACACGTCGCGAGTGAAAACGAGATCGACCTACGTGTCATCCGGGCGGCGACGAAAGTGAATGAGACGCAAATCGAGTACGTGCTCTCAAAATTGAACGTTGAACCGAACATGCGTGTGGCTATCCTTGGTTTGGCATTCAAACCAGGAACAGACGATATGCGAGATGCCCCATCGATTCTACTCGCTCACCACATGGTGGCCCGTAACGTGGACGTCATCGGGTATGATCCGATTGCGACGTGGGACTATCCACAAGCGACGACGGTCGAAGAGGCGCTGAAGGGAGCCGATTATGCCATTCTCGTCACAGAATGGGATGAGATCGTGAACTTGGCACCGGATGCTTTCAACGGCATGCGCCAGCGTCGATTGATCGATGCACGAAACGCATGGAAGTTTGCACGCGATCCGGGCGATGTGTCATACGAAGGAATCGGACGGATGCAACGTCCGTCGAACACACCGACTTCAAACTAAAACTGTTCAGGACCGCTCATATAGGCGGTCCTGTTTTTGCGAGACGTGAATCTTCTGTAGCGGTCATGACGTATAGAAAGGAGAGGAGGCGAGGCATATGTGGATTCTCATTCTAGCAGCAGGAATCGTCATCGGGTTAGGCTTCGCGGTTGACAGGCTCGGTTGGTATCACTTGATCTCTGGATATAATACGATGTCGAAAGAAAAACAGGAGCGGGTCGACATCAAAAAAGTGGCGCGACTGATTGCCTGGATGTGTTACGGGATTGGTGCACTTTTTCTCATCATTGCACTTATCGAACTGTCTGGTTGGAACGTCCCGCTCGAACCGTTCTTTCTCGTCCTGATGGTATTCATTGTCGGGATGCTCTGGCGGATGCAACGCTATGACGGTAACATCTACGATGGAGCGGGGCGCTTGAGACCAGATGGGAAAAAACGTCTCATTCCGATCATCATTGTCTCTGTCGTCTTACTCGTCGGTGTGCCGGCGCTCATGTTTTGGTTCAGTCAACCGACTGAGGTGATCGTGACGGATGAAGCGATCGTGATTGAAGGCAGTTATGGTCGTGAGGTCCCGTTTGATGAAGTGGCAGACGTGACATGGACGACATTGCCGGATATCGCGCGTCGAACGAACGGAGCAGATACGGGAACACGTCTGACCGGACATTTTCGGACGGAAGCAGGGGAGGATGTGCTCCTCTTTATCGACCGTGATGTCGAGCCGGTGATCCGACTCGATTGGTCAGACAAAACAATCTATCTCAATCAGTCTTCGGTTAAAGAAACGAGACAGTTATATGAGGACATTCGTTCACGCTGAAAAAAGGGACACTCAATGCGAGTGTCCCTTTTTGTTGACCCATGATTCGAATGAGGCTGCGTCCAGGGCGGGTGAGAAGTAGAAGCCCTGTCCGAGTTCGACCCCTTCACGAAGCATGCGTGACAGGTCGCTTTCGGTCTCAATCCCTTCGGCGAGAGCGGTCAGTTGTTGCTCGTTCGCAAAGCGAGAGACGGCACGTAAGAAGGAAGTACTTTCTTTCGCCTTTCCACTCACATACATCCGGTCAATTTTCACTTCTTGAATCGGTAGGTGCCAAATCGCTTCGAATGAGGCGTATCCGGTCCCGAAGTCGTCGATTGATAGGCAATAGCCGAGGTCGGAGATGTCTTCTAATCGTTCGAGTTCACTCGCATACGACATGATATCCGAGGACTCCGTCAATTCAATCTTCAATCGGTCAGGTAGCCACGGGTATACCTCAATCGAATCCCGGAGCTTCGCCACGATGGAAGGGTCGACCGAATGGGCCGACAAGTTGAACGACAAGGAGATGTCTTCAAATGAAGTTCCTTGCCATGCGACGAGCTGGGCAATCGTCTGATCGAGAATATTATGTGAGAGCCATAAGATTTGATCGGAACGTTCCGCGATGCGAATGAACTCGTTCGGTGGGATGACTCCGATGTCAGGATGTGTCCAACGAGCGAGCACTTCCGCGCCGACGACGCGACCGGTTTTCAATTCGACTTGCGGTTGATACGCGACCGTCAATTCTCCTTTTCGGATGGCGTCCGGAAGCGCTTGTTCAATCAGTGCGGCGAGTTGCATCTGGGCTAAAATTTCCGAGTCATACCAAACCGAAGGGGTACGTGTCTCTTTGGCGTGCTGTAACGCCTTCATCGCCTTGAACAGACAATCGTTGTAAGTCGATTCCGTCTCAGTTGCCCCGATTTGAATATGCACATTTTGACGTTTATGGTTGATTGTCACTTCTGTCGGGAATAGCTCCAACAGCTCGTGCTCATCCTCGTACGAGAAGCCTTTGACATACAGCATAAACGTGTCGTCTCGGTATCGACCGAAGAGATGTTGGGCATATTTCGAAAGACGGGACTCGACGGCTCGCGCAAACTCAATCATGAGCAGATCAGCATACGCAGGGTCGTACCAATCAACGAGATGATGATAGTCATGAATCCGGATAAGGACAAATGCACCGTCAATCTCTTGCTTTTCCCACTTGCGAATAAAACCGTATTCGTTATAGAGATTGGTCGCCAAGTCGAAACGGACGAGACGGTCGACCTTCCGTTCCCGTTCGACCCGGTCTGTCTCATCTTCGACGATGAGGTAATACGTCAACTTTTCCTCTCGCTTGAGTGGCGTCAGTTTCACATTCAGATAACGGAGATGTTCCCCTTTCAGATGAATGATGAACTGGGCACTCGTCCCATGTTCAGTCACACCTTCGAGCGCTTGCTCGAACAAGCGGCGACCCGTCTCGGTGAACAATTGATTAATCTCATATAAGTTCCGGTCACCGAAAAACTGCCGGAACATCTCGTTGCGCTCAATTAAATTATACGAGTCATCCATCAGTGCGATGGCGAGTCCCGTTTCAGAGAAGAGGGACGACCAACGTTCGTGATAGCGCACGAGATCTTGCGAACGATTTTCAAGTTCATGAACAGTCGAATGGACACTCGTGGCAATCTCACGTAACTCGTCCTCGATCCCTCGAAAATCATGTGTTTTCGGAAACATCGCTTCGACAGGTTCTAGGCTCGGGTCGATGGCGAGTGCGCGTGCCTTGAGATGCGCCAAATCGTGATTGTAACGATTGCGTGTATAGTAGAGCAGGAATAAGAGTCCGAGAGATAAGAGCAACGTCACCACGAATGAAGTGGTGGCTAAGACTTGATAATACTTACTTTCTTCTTGAAGCATCGTCTCAGAACTCGAACGGATGGAACGAAGGGCACCATAGGCGTCCTCGTAGACATTCGTTGAATTGACGTAACGAGCTTCTAGAGACACCTCGCGATTCGCCATATTCGCAAAGGACTGCCCGCTTTCTGCTACGTCGATGACCGCTTTCGATTGCAGTGTCTCATTCGATTCGATGATGGTTTGAACAAGTGTCGCTTCGCCGACAATCATGTCCACGGTGTTTGTGAGTTGATCCGCATCAATCGGGTTACGGAAGAAGGCTTCGCGATTCCGCATAAGAATCGATTGCATTCGCATGATGGCATCAGTCAGTTCGTATGCCGCATTCGATTGATTCGTTTGCTCGAGTGCTTGATATAGCCATCGTCGATTGATGGAACTGATGACATCCGTTGGGACCGCTTCGAACTGTTCTGCCTCGAGAATTTGATTCAACTCATTTGAAAACGTCTGGAGTGTCTCCCGTTCCCGTTCGTTCACACCGTCCTCAAAGTCGTTCAATAAACGCTCATTGTATTGGAGTGCCCGTTCTTTGTACGGTGTGGAGAGGAAGGATGTCGTCTGATTCGACTGCTCCTCATACCGGGTCGCCGCCTCGAACAGAGACACGTATGCTTCGACACCAGCTAGGTCTGCCGCTTGATTCAAATTCGTAATCGTCTGGTCGATGGCTTCTTGTTTTTCATGCCAATAAAAACTCGTGCCAAGTCCAAACAACAGGACACCGATGAGACAAGCAATCGCGAGCACCATCGTGTAGGTACGGTATGGAATTTTTGCAAAACGGGGTTGGCCCATCCGGCACCTCCTTTTTTCCTTCATCATACTTCCGAATTCGGGTCAGGCGATAAAAATCCTGCAAAACGAAAGAAAAACCCGACTTTTGTCGGGTTTTTTAGCGTGACGAAAGTCACGGTCGTTTATAACCGATTAAGCGTGACTGCCAATACGGTTCTTTACTGATTTGGTTGTATCCTAATCCGGATGAACCGGCATGGATGAACGTATCGGAATTGATCATGATACCCATGTGCGATGGCCCGGCGGTATATGTGTTTTCGAAGAAGACGAGGTCACCGGCCTGCGGGACGAATGACTTGGGCAATTGAGGTCCGAAATAAGCACCACCCCAATAATTAGCCACGTTTGTCCGTGGGATGCTGACGCCGGATTGATTGAATACATAATAGATGAGTCCTGAGCAATCGAATCCACCATTTGCCGGGCTTGATGATGCCCATACGTACGGTGTGCCGACGAAGCGTTTTGCCACATCGATGGTCGAAAGCCTAGTAGCTTGGGCACTTTGCCCTTTGATTTCAGTGACGGCTGATTTTGCGACGAATCCTGATGCGAGACGATAGTGGGTCGATGTCTCTCCGATCACGTTCAAGAGTTCTCCCCGAAGTGTCGAGCCGACCGTGCTACTCGACTCGTTCGCCTGTGACCGAATCGATGTCGGATAGTACGTATAATATGAATTCGAATCATAAGAACCTTCAACCCAAGACGGGCCGTCTGCCGAACCTTTCGGAACGGTTTTCACATAAGCCGAGGCGACAAATCCTACCGTATTCCCGTAATAGATTTGAAGCCAGCCTTTTGACGACTGGACGACGCGCAACGTCTGTCCTGCTTTGACACTCCCGATGATGGTCGCGCTCGTCGATGCGCTCGAACGTACGTTCAAGGACGGTGTGTTGACGATATAATCGACAGCCGCATTACCAGCACCGGCATCGCCTTCGTTCGGAGCCGGGTTGCTCGGTGTCGTGGACGTCTGCTTCAAGTAACCGGCGCTCACGTATCCGGACTTCCCATTATACGTGACATAGTACCAGCTGCCCGACTGTTTCGTCGCTTTGACGACGGTTCCGTTCGGGATGGTCGTGACGAGCGGATAACCGACTCCTGCACCTTGTCGAACGTTCAAGTTTGCCGTCGTAGTGAATTGTTGATTGATCGATTGTCCTGTACTCGGTGTTGTCGGTGTCGCCGCTCCTGATGTCGTTAAATATGTATTGGCGACATATCCTGTTTTCGACCCGTACTTCACTTTCGACCATGACCCTTCGACAGATAAGACGGTCACGGTCTTGCCTTTTGGAATCGTGAGCAATACGGTCGTCTTCGTAGACTTCGACGAACGCAGATTCAAGTTGGCTTTCGTTTGAGCTGTAGCCGAGCTCGGTGTGACCGTTGTTGGTTTGTCGGTACTGCTAGACATAGATGCCTTTTGCAAATAGTCGTTATGCACCCATCCGGTCTGTCCGCCGTAACTGACTTTTGTCCATGAACCGTTTGATTGAATCGACGTGAGCGTCGTACCTTTTGGAATCGTCAAGAGGACGCGATGCCATGTTCCGCCCGCGACGCGCATATTCAATGCGTGTGTCGTCGTGACGCGGTTCGTACTCGCCGTGGTTAACGAGGAACCACCTGTCGCAGCAGAGGGACTGCCTGTGAGCTTTAGTTTTTGACCGATGCGAATGCTATCGGAAGAGAGACCGTTCAACGATTTAATCGTCGCAACGGACACATCATAGGACCGACTGATCGACCATAACGTATCACCCGAACGCACCGTATGTGTGCTCGCCGCTGCTGCTTCGTCTGCGTGGGCAAGCACGCTGACCGCTGCAAGTGCCGCGAATGAATAGGTGAGACCAGACTTTGGATTCATAGCGTCACATCCTTTCAAAGAGTGAGAACGAAACAATTCAACAAGTGAAACAATACAAGTTCATTGTACGGTGAGAGGAAAAGGACAATCAATGGGACAAAGGGTCAATTCACACCACTTTCTTAAAAAGGAGGTCAATAATTTATAAATGGGAATAAATTCAAATTTTGTTTATTTAAAAACGAAGCAAGCATTGACTCTCTGTTGAATTTTGGAAAACGCTGTATCGGATGATTCATGCTATCATTAGGTCAAATTTAAATGGGTGAGGTAGCAGACTGATGATCGAGAACAACTTTTCAAACCGAGTATATCGTAAGCATCAAGAGAAACTGTTCGCGCTCGTACGGATGCCGATTGTAACGGAAGAAACGGTGCAGGAGGCAATTCTGTATATGTGTGAGATTGTCGCCGATATGTTGGCAGTCGATACAGTCTCGATCTGGCATTTTGATACATCGCATCGATCTATTTCATGTCAAGTCGCTTATTCTCACGAATCAGGGACACATCATCCGAAGTTGACGGTCCATCGTGAACTCGCGCCTGACTATTTTGATGCGCTTCAAACAGAGCGAATCCTTTCGTTTGAGGATGTTCGCAGTCATCCATGGGTGAAGGACTTGTACAAAGAGTACTTTGTAGAAGGAAAGCGTGTGTACTCCATGCTAGACGCTCCGATTTATGCAAACAATCGTGCCACAGGTGTGATTTGTTGCGAGACGTTTCTGCCTCGGAAGTGGAACTATCTTGAGGAATTGATTGTGAGTACACTTGCGGATTTTATTGCCATCCTGTACTTCCGGCTTGACCGGCAGCTTGTGGATGAACGGATTCATCAGTTAGCCTACACGGACGAACTGACAGGTTTGATGAACAAATATGCATTTGTCGAGGAAGTCGATCAATTACGTCAACAAGCGAGAGGGTTTTTAGGAGCAGTTTTATATATTCGAGCAGACGATTTTCGGTCTATTGAGGATGCGATTGGAACCGAAACATCGAATTTGATCGTGAAAGAAATGGCGAAACGACTACGAGCAGTAATCGATGAATCTAGGATGGCACGTACCTCGCAATCGGGATTTGTCATTTGGGTACCTTACGGGGAACGGAGGAAAATACGTTCGTTTGCAGAACATTTATGCGAGCAAGTGACGCGTGCGCCATATCGAGTCAATGAATTAGACGTTGTACTGACGACGAGCGCATTCATCTCCATTGAACATGAAAGTCGATCTACTTTGGATATGATTCATACAACACGTGTCGTTGCAGGTCAATCAGATGAGAAACGTGGGGTCATCAAGTTTTTTGAAGAGGCCATGGCGCAAGAAGCATCTGAGAGACTCTTGTTAGAGATGAATTTACGTACTGGTGTGATATCAGGTCAGTTTGAACTGTATTTCCAACCGAAAGTGAATGCTTCCTCAGGTAAACTGAAAGGGTTTGAAGGGTTGATGCGCTGGAATCACCCAGAGCGAGGTCTCGTGCCGCCGCTCGACTTCATTCCGCTTGCCGAATCAACGGGTGTCATCATCGACTTAGAGGAATGGGCGTTCGTGACGGCTTGTCGCCAACTCAAACGTTGGCATGAACGGGGAGACCGGTATGAACTCGCCCTCAATTTATCGGCGCGTCACTTCTTATCCGAAAGGGTCGTCGAAAAGTTTGCCCAAATCGCACGGGAAGAAGGGGTCAGTACGAGTTATTTGACCTTAGAAATCACGGAAAGCGTCGGGATGGAGAACCAGAAGCACGTCATCGATCGTTTTGTTGCATTCCGAGAAGAAGGTTTTTCCATCTCGATTGACGACTTCGGGACAGGGTTCTCGGCGTTCGTCTACTTGAAGCACTATCCGATTCATGAGATCAAAATCGATCGCCAGTTCATTCAAGTGACTGAGAATGACCCGACCGGCAACGTCATCGTCGAATCGATTGTCGATCTGGCACGTGGCTTGAACTTGAAGACGGTGTGCGAAGGCGTCGAGACGCCTGAGCAGTGGAACGCGTTACGCGAACTCGGCTGTGACGAGATGCAAGGATATTATTTCTCTAGACCGTTACCGCTTGAAGAACTTGAAGAATGGATTGTTGACTATACGACACAGAAAAGGGACGCCTGAGCGTCCCTTTTGCTATGTCATGAATGTGATTCGAATTGTGGTGCCGTGTCCCGGTGCACTGTCGACTTCTATTTTCCCGCCGTGGGCTTCGATGATGTCCCGTGAGATGGCCATGCCGAGACCACTCCCGCGTGCGTCGTCTGTATTCGTGCCTCGGTAATAGCGTTCAAAGATATAGGGCAATTCGGATTCTGCAATCCCATTTCCATCATCTCCAATCGTCACGACGTCACCCTCGATGTGGACCGTCACGTGCACCGAATCGTCATTATGGAGAAGAGCATTATACAAGAAGTTGAGCAAGGCTCGCTTCATAAAGTGACGATCGAGCGAGACGGTCGCTGCTTGAGTAGCCTCAAACTCGATGTGACGCTCCCCAAAGCGAGAATCGTTCAACACGTCGATGACGAGCTCACGAACGAACGGCTCGAGGTTTGTCTCTTCGAGCGTAAGTGGGAAATCGCCGTGTTGCAGACGCATCGTCAAATTGAAATCGTCGAGCAGTTCCTTCATATACTTAGCCTGTCGTTCAATCACATGTACGTATTGTCTGTGCTCGGTGTCATCTAACGAATCATCATCAAGTAGTTCGGCGTAGCCTTGGATGGAGGCGAGCGGGGTCTTCAGGTCGTGCGATACGTTGCTCATCCACTCTTTTCGACGTTCTTCGAGTTCTTCGCGCTGACGTTCATACGTTTTAAGTGTCTGTGAGACGGCATTCAAATCATAGAAAACAGGACGGTAAATCCCTGACTGCTTCGGTTCGGTAGTCGAAAAATCACGTTGCTTCAGCTGTTGAATCCGTTCGGTCAAGCGATATACAGGGCGCGTCAATCGTGAACTGAACAATAAACCGATCAAGGCGGCGACAAGTAAATCGACAACTAGAATCCAGAAGAACGCCTTCGTGATATACGAAAGGACTGCCTGTTCGTCTAACATAAAGAGCACCCGACGCTCATTTGCCTCCGGCACACCGATGAGATAACTGTACGATTCATACTCCCCGATGAAGTAGAGTCGGAGGTCATCATCCATATATTTATACATTTGAATCAATTCGATTGGAGAATAGGCGTCTGGTAATCCACTCGGGGCATCGACCTCGCTGACGACACGTCCCGTCTCATCTAAAAAGCGGACGAATGCACCCGTTTGGCGAAGAGCTTCCCGCCCGGCTTCTGACACAACGGGTTCACCGTCCTCAAGCGATACATAGGTGCTGAAGTTTCGGGTGAAGGTCTCCCCGGCGTTGCTCTCGACATCATCAAGTCCCGTTCGATCATTGATAAGGAGGCCGAATAAGATTGTAATGTTCAAGAAGACGACGAGCGCGACAATAAGGAGAATCGACAACAAATAGCGACCGGTCAGTTTCCATTTCATCATGATCGCTCCTTACACCGTCAACCGATAGCCAAGTCCCTTGACCGTCTTGATATATGTCGGATCAGATGGATTGGGTTCGACTTTTTCACGGAGACGTCGGATGTGTACCATGACCGTGTTGTCGGATCCGAAGAATGACTCACCCCACACTTGCGTGAAGAGCGTCTCCTTGCTGAGAATCCGGTTCGGGTTGCGTAAAAAGCAGGCGAGAAGACCGACTTCTTTAGCCGTCAACTCCAATCGTTCCCCGTTCACATACACTTCTGTCTCGTCTTCATTCATTTGAAAGGGGCCGACGGTCGTCGTCTCAGGCATTGGTGCTTCCATCATTGAAACCCGTCGGAGCTGAGCCTTTACACGGAATGCCACTTCTTTTGGACTGAACGGCTTCGTGATGTAGTCATCTCCACCGATGGCGAGACCGAGCAGTTTATCGACCTCTTCCGATTTGGCAGAGAGAAAGAGGATCGGGATGTTGGACTGCGCTCGCATCTGTTGGCAGAGCTGATAGCCTTCACCGTCCGGTAACATAACGTCTAAGATCGCCAAGTGAGGGCGGAACGTCTCGAAGACATCAAATCCGTCTTTCAATGTGTGAGCGGTCCGAATCTCATGAAATCCTTCTTTTTCAAGCGCGCGTTGAATCAATATACATAAATCTTGTTCATCATCCACGATGAGAATCCGTGGCTGTTCCATCGTCATCACCTCTTTCTAAGCATATCACGTAAGGATTTTGTAAGGTACGCGTGAGTTGGAGTTAAGACAGAGGGCGTAATGTAAGGGACAGAAAGAGGTGCTGAACATGGAAACATTATTACAAGTAAAAGCGATTCAAAAGACATATGGGAAAGGGGACGCGACGTTTCGAGCGCTCGATGACGTCTCCTTCACCATTGAACATGGGGAGTTCGTTGGAATCATGGGGCCGTCCGGGGCTGGGAAATCGACGTTGCTAAACGTCCTCGCGACAATCGATACACCGACGTCGGGGGAGATTTTAGTCGAAGGCGATGACATTGCGGCGATGAATGAGGAGGCTCTTGCCGATTTCCGACGTGACCATCTTGGATTCATCTTTCAGGACTATAACTTGCTCGATTCATTGACGGTCCGGGAAAACATGTTGCTCCCGCTCGCCGTCTCGAAGACGCCGGTTCATGAGACACGCGCAAAGGTCGAACGGTTAGCGAAACGATTCGGACTCGAAGGGATCCTCGAGCAGTACCCGTATCAAATCTCAGGCGGACAGAAACAACGGACGGCTGTTTGTCGGGCGCTCATCTCGGACCCGAAACTCATCTTTGCCGATGAGCCGACCGGTGCGCTCGACTCGAAGTCGGCGACCGATCTCTTAGATACCCTCGCTCGGTTGAATGAAGCGGAGACGACCATCATGATGGTGACGCATGACGCCTTCGCTGCAAGTTTTTGCCGCCGAGTCCTCTATATTCAAGACGGACAGTTGAAGAAAGAGCTCATTCGCGGCAACGCCTCACGAGACGCATTCTACCAATCAATCCTCGAGGAGCTCGCGAAAGGCGGTGCGGTCGATGACGCTATTTGAGCTCGCTAAGAAAAACGTCGTACGGAATCTGTCGCGATACGCACTCTATGTCGGGACGACCATCTTTTCCATCGTCATCTACTTCACGTTCGCGACACTCAAGCACAGTCATGAAATCAGTGCGCTTGCGGAAACATCGCAAAAGATCAGCGGGTTGATGAGCACGTCGACGTTCATCCTCATGTTGTTCGTCGCTTTGTTTATTGCCTACTCGAACGCCTTCTTTTTGAGAGGACGTAAGCGAGAGGTCGGGCTCTACTCATTACTCGGGGTCCGAAAGAAACAGATTGGACTCTTGCTCTTGTTTGAGAATATCGTCATTGGAGCGGTGTCCTTGGTCGTTGGAATCGTGCTCGGCCTGTTCGGGTCGAATGCGCTTTTGCAACTGTTGATGCGATTGATGGACAGTGACTTGAACATCGGATTCGCTTTCTCTGCGTCGGCATTCATCGAGACGTTCCTTGTCTTTCTTGCTATTTTCCTTTTCACATCATTCCAAGGGTACCGCGTCATCTATCGCTTCAAGTTGATTGACTTGTTCCATGCGGATAAGAGTGGGGAAGGAGTTCCGACGGCGAAAGGATGGGTCGCACTCACAGGTGTGCTCACGATTGGAGCGGCATACTGGCTCGCGCTTCAGGATCTGATGACGTCATCGCTATGGCGAATGCTCGGACTCGCGATGCCGCTTCTCATTATCGGATTGAGTGTCATCGGGTCTGCGCTTCTCTTTCACAGTGTCTTGATTTTCGCATTGACATGGTTGAAAGGGAACGAACGCTGGTCGTGGAAACGACTCAATTTGTTGACGACGTCACAGCTCCTCTATCGCATTCGCGGGAACGCGAAGACGCTCACGTTGATCAGCATCATCAGCGCGACAGCAATTACGGCAGGAGGTGCCATCTTTAGCGTCTACTACTACGCGGAAGAGAATGTCGCCTCTTATACACCATACACGTATGCCTGGAAAGGGGATGCGGTCGAGGTGAACGGAGCGACGTTCGAATCAAGTGTCGAACAAAAGACGATTCGGACGGAAGCGCAATACGGAGAGCGTGAGCTCGGGGTCATCGATGAATCGACATATCGCCATCTTCTGCAAGGTCTCGGCGTGGCAGAGCCGGCACCGTTCAGACAGGATGAGGTCGTATGGGTCGACCCGTTCTATGACGAACGTTACTCGGAGAATCTTGAATCGGTCGAACTGTCAGGACAGACGGTTGACGTGTCGACGCGTCTTGAAGAATCACCGCTCAACGTGATGACGTTCGGCGGGTCGTTCCTCGTCGTCGCCGACGACATGTTCAAAACGATGACGGAGCCGAGCGAGACGTATCACGTTGCCCTCACGGAGTCGTTCAAAGATCAGCGCGAACAGTCTGAGCGTCTAGCGGGACTCGGGCTTGAATCGTTCTCGAGTGCACCGGACGTGTACGCCGAGACGATGGCAATGAACGGGGCGCTCCTCTTTGTCGGGACATTCCTTGGGCTCGTCTTTCTCGTTGCAACAGGTAGCGTCATTTACTTCAAGACGATGACGGAGGCAGAGGATGACCGGGCGAAGTATGCGATATTACAGAAAATCGGGATATCCGATCGGGACGTGCGCCGGACGGTGCGCCAACAGATCATCGTCGTATTTCTCGCCCCGTTCGCGCTCGGGATTCTTCATGCGACCGTGGCGCTCATCGCGTTTTCAAACTTGTTGAGCATGAATTTCACGATACCGGTTCTCGTGTGGATGGGCGTCTATACGACCATTTATGCGGTCTATTATGGCATCACAGTTCGCCGCTTCATGACGGCGATTCGATAAGGAGAGAAAAATATGAAAAAATGGATTGGAATTGCAATTGTTGCGATTGTATTGGTCGTTGGATTAACGCAGGTGGATTGGAATCGAATTGGGAAGGATAACCTTTTCGTTGAAATCGGAGGAGCGACGGATGTAGAAGAGACGACGCTCGAGAACGGCGACGTGATGAAGCGTTACATTTATACACAATCCGCGTTCACGGAGGAAGGTGACCAGAAAGAAGTCACCTTTACCGCTGGGAAAGAACTTCGGGAGGGGGCGTTCTTACGTCTTTATGTCAAAGATGAAGATACCGTGACCTCGTACGACGAAGTGAAACGGGAAGAGCTTCCTCGTCCAGTCATTGAGAAGTTGTAACAAAAAATCATTCGTCACGAACATCATGACGAATGATTTTTTTTGCCTACTCAGACGAGAGGAGTTTCCTAGGCATGAAGTTCAAGTTTGAGTATGTACGTTAGTTCATGATGCGCCAATTCAGAGAAGTTTGTTTTCTTCACATGTGTTCGTGGACGCAATCCGCATTCCAGTGCGATGTCGACAATGGTACGAATCTGATTTTCCGTATAGAATCGCTTCCGGCCGAACGTAAATGGGGTCGGTGGCAAGACGCCATCTGTTTCCCATTTGATCAATTGCTGTTGGCTGCGTGGGATGCCGGCCACGCTAAAGGCGCGACTCAATTCTTTGAGCGGATAGACCATTAGATGCTGCTCTTTATACGAAATTAGTTTTCCCTGTTCCGGTCGGTATGTATCCCATTCGGTCGCTGAAAACGTCAGGTCGGCTTGGTCGAAGTCGTGTTGAGCGGAAGGAATTGAGGCAAAGCTTGCGAGGTCTAGGCTGTTCATCGTGTATGTCTCCTTCTTCAAGACTGACTAGTGAAATTCAAAAAAATGCCCTCCTACGTATCGTACCCCATTTACAAGAATTTAACTTACAGTTTTTTCAAATGTGGGGAATAAATCATGGTACTTTTGACGTATTTTTGAATGCTGTCTGCCGAAGATTAAGATACCCTACTTAATATGAAAACTCAAGAAAAGTAGACAGAAATTGAAAAATGAATAAATATTCAGATAGTTTAGGACTATCGTCACTTATTGTTATAGAAAAATAGAATGAGCACTTCGACCTTGTAAGCGGTTAATAAGGACGAAGGAGGTGAGACAAATGGTAGCATATCGAGAAACGGCGACGATGCTTTATTTGGACACCCGACGACAACTCGACGGCAAAGAGAAAAAGCAACTCGTCCGCTATGGACCGCTTGGAAGTCGGATGGATGAGGCGCGGATGAAACAGTTTGCTGACTTGATCAAGGCACTGATTGATGTGGAATCCGCCAACTACGTCGTGGCCCAAGAATTTCTAGTGTATTAACAGGGAGGACTTATGAAAAACCTCACTCGTCCCGCTGCCAATCCTCGGCACGATGAGCAGGTGGTCACATGAGTTGGCCCGAACTCATCTCAAATTTGGGGTTCCCTATCGTTGTCTCGCTCTATTTGCTTCATCGGATTGAGACGAAGCTCGATCGTATGATCCAGCTGCTCGAACGAATGGATACCTCGACCGCATCAGAAACCTAATCCCCTATTGAAAGGAGCCATCCCCCATGGCTGTCTTAACAGAGAAGAAAGCAACGTTCGTTTTGACGACGCATCATGACGTACAAACAGCGAAACCGACGAAAAAAGCACAACGGTTCGGTCCGATTCGTGCCGACCTGACGGCAGATACGATTGATGCGTTCGGTCGTCTCTTGATTGATCTCGTCATTCAAGAGGGAGCAGACCTCGGCATCGTCCGTGAATACGATTTAGTCTAACCCACATCTTAAGGAGGAGAATAACCCATGACTGACACAAAACTTGAAATCTCATTTTTAGATGCATTCCACAAGGTCGTACGCTTCCGCTTGAATAACGTGAAACAACCGGTCGAAGCCCAAAAAGTAGAAGCGCTTGCTGACTTCATGGTCGCCAACGATCCGCTCGCAAAGAACGTGATGGAGTGGACCGAAATCAAGATGATTGAAGGTACGCAGACCGTATTGAGTGAGAAGTAATTGATTGAAAGGTGACTCTTGCAGTTTGAGTCACCTTTTTTAAGTTTGGTCAATTCTCTTCATTATTTTCTGAAAATTGTCGATAGTATAGGAAACACTGCATGATTGAGAGGGGAATACATAGATGGCATGGAAATCAACATGGTCTAAGGCATTGAGCCGGATCAAACGAAAACCGACATGGACGTGGAAACCGACACTCAAGTGGAAGCGCGGAGAGAAGCGTGAACGCACGACATCTTTCGGGGCGAACATCGGGAAGAATTTAACGATTCGTCAAAAATTATGGGGGCTCGTCATCATATCGCTCGTCATGGTCATTGGCGTCGGTGGTTACGCACTGTTTTCAATGAGTGACGCGAACCGTCAAGCGGACGATATCGTCAACAATTGGAATAAAGGGCTCGATTACGCTCACGAACTCAACACACTCGCCGCGAACTATCGAACACTTGAGCTCGATCACATCGTGTCAGAGGATGCGACCAAAAAAGAAGAGCTCATGACACGGATGAAAGAGATTCGTGAAGAAATCAATACGATTGCACCAAAGTATGAAAAAACGGCTTCAGGTGCGGAAGACAAAGAACTATTCCAGAATTTCTCGCGTCAATGGGAGATGTATCAACGCGTCTCGGACAACATGTTGACGTTCAGCTCGACCGGTAACACAGGGATGGCGCGCTCATACTATGATGCGCAGTCCAAGTCTACATATGACAACTTCACACAAAAACTAGCGGACCTTGTCGACTACAACTCGGAAGGCTCACAACGTGTCGGACAGAACATGGAAAGTGAATTCATGCAGTCCCTCATGGCATTGATTGCCGTGACCATCGGGGCTGTAGCGATTCTCTTATTCCTCGGGCTCAGCCTGTTACGCTCGATTATTCGACCGATGCGCACACTTCAGACACGCTTTGATGAACTCGCGACCCAAGGTGGCGATTTGACGATGACGATTCCGGTCACGTCGAATGATGAGATTGCACAAGTCAGTCGTTCATTCAACACGTTCCTCGCGACACTACGTGAGATCATGATTGATGTCGAAGAGACAGCGAAAGTCGTTCTCTCGTCTTCAAAAGACGTATCTGCTGAAGTGACGCGACTCAGTCACTATATGGAAGAGACGTCTGGAACGGTCGAAGAATTGACGGCCGGTATGGAAGAAACGGCAGCCTCTTCGCAAGAAATGAGTGCCTCGACGACAGAAATGGGAAGTTCGATCGATTCAATCGTCGACTTATCCAACGAGAGTGCCGAAACAGCAAATCGTGTTGAGACACGAGCACACGAGATGCGGGAGCAAGCCGTTGTTTCGAAAACAGAAGCAGTGGCAATTATCGAGAAGAAACAGGTCGAGCTCGCAGAAGCCATCAAAGGAGCACAGTCGGTTGAAGAGATTCGTGTCTTGACGACAGCTATTCTTGCGATTGCTGACCAGACAAACTTACTCGCTTTGAACGCTTCGATTGAAGCGGCACGTGCTGGTGAGGCAGGTCGCGGCTTTGCGGTCGTTGCATCAGAAATCCGCAAATTGGCGGAAAACTCACGTCAGACGGTCAACGAGATTCGTGACGTGTCAAATACGGTCATCGATTCGGTCGAACGACTCAACACGAGTTCGGAAGATATGTTGACGTTCCTCAATACGAAAGTCATGGCCGACTACGACCGTCTCGAAGAGTCGGCAACGCAATATGAACAGGATGCGACAGTGTTCGGAGAAACAGCGAAGACGTTCGAAGGTAACGCGCTTCAACTTCGCCATATGACGGACAACATTCTTGGTGTCATTCAAGAAGTGGCGACGACCGTGACAGAAGGCGCGGACGGAACGCAGTCGATTTCAGAGAAAGTTCAACTCTCAGTCGAGCGTTTCAACGACGTTCAGGCGAAGATGGGCGAAACAGAAAAACGGGCGACCGAACTCTCGAATCGCGTGGCGCAATTCAAGCTATAAGCAAGACTCAGAACCAGGCAGATGTCTGGTTCTTTTTTTGTGCCCAGTACAAAAAAATAAAAAGATAGGTCAATACATAAATGAATTTCAAATTGTTGGTACAAATTAGGCTGTTGTGTCCGATAAAGAAAAGGCAATACATAAAAATAGAGAGAAAAAGAGGTGGAAGAGGAGATTACTCCTCGTAGTACGTGAAAAAGATGTTGAACGAATGGACGTTATCAAGAAAAATCATGACGAGTATCGGTTTGATTCTAATTTTGACAATCGTTGGAATGGGATACAATCTGTGGACGCTCGACCGGATGACGAGTCAATATGAACACATGATTTCAAACGATGTCATGAAGATGAAAGCGGCAGACGACTTGGCGCTCGGGATGGTCCGTCAAGCGTATGGTGTCCGCGGGTATGTGCTCCTACAGGATGAGGAGCGCAAACAACAAATCAGCCGGGGCGGAGAAGAGAAGAAAGCCGCCATCGAATCGTTGATTGAACTCGCGGACAATGAGACCGAACGAAAGGAATATGAATCGTTACTCGGATACGCGACAGGATATGATGAGTTGGCGACACAAGCCATCGCGGCGATTGACTCAAAGGATCAAGAGGCAATCGATCGATTAGTATTCCGTCTCATGCCGGACGTGACCAAATCCATCTCATCGACAGGTGAGACGTTACAAGCCGAAACAGAAGAGCAGTTAATTGCGATGCAAGCCGAATTGCAGGAGGCAGGTGAGCGTGCCTTTTGGTACTCAGTCGTCATCGCAGTTGTCAGTCTGATACTGATGTTTGGTGCCGGATATGCCATTAGTCATATGGTCACGACCCCGTTGCGATTCCTAGCGAAAGAGGTAGAAGTAGTCGCGGAAGGTGATTTGACCCGCGATGACCTTCAGGCGCTCACGCAAGATGAAATCGGACAATTGATGACCGGATTCAACCGCATGAAGGGTAATTTGCGTGAACTCATTGACCGCGTCACCCAAAACGCACAGGAAATCACAGCACAATCGGAAGAACTGTATGCGAGTACGGAAGAGATGGCGTCACAGACGGAGGAAACGACACGTCTCATCGACCGAGTCGTGGAAGAAACGGTCGCGCAGGCGAAAGAAGCGACTGGAACATCTCAAGCGGTGGCTGCTGCCGATGAAGGCATCGGTCGTATCGCTGGCTCGATCGGCTCGATTGACGATGACGTGTCACAGAGTTTGAAGCTCGCCGAAGAAGGTGGTGCGACGATGGCTCAGGCGAAAGACGAGGTGCTCGCACTGGAGCGGGAGACACGTCTGACGGGAGAATCGATTTCGGCATTGAAGCAACAGTCTGACGAGATCGCCCTTATCACCGAGGTCATTCAATCGATCACCGACCAGACGAACTTGTTGGCATTGAACGCGGCCATCGAAGCGGCACGTGCCGGTGAGCAAGGAAAAGGATTCGCCGTCGTTGCAGAAGAAGTGCGTAAACTTGCCGAGCAGTCGAAGCAGTCGGCGACACAGATCGCCGGGTTGATCGAGTCGATTCAGACACAGTCGAACGCTGTTCTCGACCAACACGTCGTCAGTGCGAAACGCGTCGAGACGAACACGTTGTTGCTCGAACGAGCGACACGCGCATTCGAACAGATTGTCAGTCAGCTCGAGACATCAGTCGATAATACGTCACATATCCGCATCGCCTCGCATGAGATTGCGGAGACGACGAAACAAGTTGCGACGTCCTCTCTTCAAATGTCACAAGACAGTGAAGGGATGGCCGACACGATGCGTACGGTCGGTGAGACGGCTGACGCCCAACTCGCGATGATTCAAGAATTGAACGGTGTCGCCGAATCACTCGGCAATATGACGAGTGACCTGCAGACACTGATTGGTCGATTCACGACATAAGTTGAAAGCCCTGTCTCCTTGGAGTCAGGGCTTTTTCGTTCACATCGAAACGATTTGCGATGAAGAAAGTGGGGAATGAACAACAAGGTAAACGACAAAAAGGAGTGGATTATATGAAGTATACGGTCATTACAGGAGCCAGTTCAGGTATCGGGTATGAGACAGCGAAGTTGCTCGCTGAAAAGGGAAAGTCGCTCGTGCTCGTCGCAAGACGAAAAGAAGAGCTCGAATCGTTGCGTGATGAAATCAAATCGATCTCGTCGGACAGTGACGTCATCATCAAATCGACCGACCTATCATATAGCGAGAACGTGTACGGATTATATGAATCGCTTGCGGACCTCGACATCGAGACGTGGATCAACAATGCGGGATTCGGGGATGCAGATCTCATCAAGGACGTCGACCTCGGTAAAATCGAGAACATGATTCGTTTGAATATCGAGGCGCTCACCGTTTTATCGAGTCTATACGTTCGAGATTATCATGATATCGAAGGGGCACAGCTGTTGAACGTGTCGTCTGTCGGGGGATATCGAATCGTCCCGAACTCGGTCACGTATTGTGCGACGAAGTTCTTCGTGAGTGCATATACGGAAGGACTCGCACAAGAGTTGAAGCAGAGTGGGGCCAAACTTCGGGCGAAAGTACTCGCACCGGCCGCAACGGAGACGAGCTTCGCCGACCGGGCTCGCGATACGGAAGGATTCGACTACAGTGAGAACGTCGCGAAATATCATACGGCGCGCGAGATGGCGGAGTTCCTATGGGAGTTACTTGAAGGCGACGAAGTCGTCGGAATTGTCGATCCGGAGGACTACTCGTTCAGCCTGCGTGGACCGATTAAACCGTATGCCGGATAAACAAAAACATCACGCCCTGTTGGCGTGATGTTTTTTTAGGATGTCGGTACAGAGTAGCCACCCGTGAAGCGGTGTGTCAGGCGACGTGTCAAGTAACGTAACCGAAGGCGCCATACATAAAACTGTGACGTGTTCGGAAGAATGACGTTGTCGACGTATTCGGCGAACATATGGCGGAACATCCGCTCTTCACTGCGGTCATAGGTCGCACTCCACATCCCGTGATTCTCGACTTCAAGGAGCATCCAAATCATCTCATCGGTAAGCGGGTCATCGTCCTTCAACTCGGCCGTCAGTGCAGCGAAACGATGGCTACACATAGACGCGTATAAGGAATGGGCATGCGGATCATGCGGGTTTAATGTTAAGTAACCGCTCGCCGTCTTCATCAGTTCATCGACCATATCGAGCGGAATGTCGTCATACACTTGGAAAAATTCGAGCAACATCGGGACGGTGTCCGGACCAAATCCGGCAAGCCGGACATAGTTCATGATATGAAGACCGGCCTCGCCATGGAATTTGCGGTCGAAGTAGTGGACGGCAAGGGCGCGATGCATGATTGGGACATCCGGATAGCGTTCGACGCCACGGAGAAAGTGTTGTTCCGCCTCGAACGTGAACCCGGTGTCTTCACTGACAAATCCTTTTAACATATGAAGAATGTAGTGGTCACCGAGCGAACTCGCTTTCTCGAGCCACGGTTTGGCCGAATCGGTGTCACCTTCTCGAATATATGGATAAGCACGCATCGCCGGGAAGAATGGGTCGTCCGGGAACGCGGTCTCGCCCCGTGTTGCCATGTCATTGATGGCTTCAGCGTTATAAGCTTCCGTTAATTCTGCGAGGAGCATCATCTCAAGGAACGTGCGCTGGAACTCTGGGGTGTGTAAATCGATCGTTTGTGTCATAGGGTGTCCTCCTCACAAGTACTAGTGTCGCTCTATTATACTTGTTCTTGTCACAGTCGAGTAGCATCTTTTGCAAAAACGGGAAATGGAAAGTAAGGACCGGAAAGGAGGGGAACGGCATGGCGACGTTCACTGGATATGTCGCAGAGGTGATGGATGAGAAAATCCGCGTCACGCCGACGCGGGAGGCAGAACCGTTTGATGGTATCGTGTTTCATGTACCGAGACCTCTTTTGGATGAGACACAGCTTCTCATCGGACAACAGGTTCGAGTCGAGCATGATGAACGGTTGACGCGCTCCTTGCCACCGCAAGCGACGGCACGTCGGGTCGATGTGTTATGATGAGGACGAGGTGAATGACATGGGACAACGGAACTTTCTATGGCTTGGAGCTGTCGTCGGCTTCAGTGCCCTCGTCGTCTGGTTATTGCAAGACGCGCTCCCGTTCTGGGCGCTGTCGATTCTACTGCTCGGACTAGGAGCGGTGCTCGGCAATCTCCAACGACGTTTCACACGTGACGAATAACAAGCACTCCATCATTCGGATGGGGTGCTTGTGTCGTTTTCTTCTTCATTTATGTTTTCTTCAGTGTCCGGATCGTCTTCGACGATGGAGCCCTCATCCCCGTCTGGTTCGAGCGTCGTCGGTTCTTCTGGCTCCGCTGGCTCTTCCGGTTCGCTCGGTTCCTCCGGCTCAGTCACCGGAGGATCGTCTTCAATCGGCTCTTCCGTTTCCGGTGGATCCGTCGGTTCCTCCGGTTCACTCGGCGGTTCCGCAGGTTCTTCTGGCGTCACTTCAGGTGTCGTCGGTTCGGGCTCTTCCACAACCTCCTCTTCGACTTCTTCCTCGACCGGTGCCTCCGGTTCAGTGACAGGTGGGATTTCAGGTTGTGCCTCAGGAATAGAAGGTGTTTCCGGAACGACGACCGGTTCTTCTGTCAAATCCGGTTTGATCGGTTCAACCGGTGCGAGTTCGATAGGGGGTGGTGCCGGTGTATCTTTTGCGATGAACGTACGGATGTCTTGTTCAAATAGTGCGGTCGGCAAGGCAATCCCACGCAAATGGATGGCGACGACTCGCCCGGATGCTGAAAGAAGTGGACTGCCATACGCATGACGTGGCAATTCAAAGTTTCGGCTATAGCCGTTCTCGGCGAATGTGACCGTACCGTTGATGCGTTCTTGCATCGTCAATGTGGTTAACGTCTCGTCCTCTGCGGCGATCGCTTGCGTGAGTGTGTATGGTGTGTTCTCCGTCTCTTCAATTCGAATGACAGCAATGAGCTTCGTCCGACCGACGACGGTGCCGGAGACGGCCTCACCATCATGGTACATGATGATATTCGTCAACCCGGCCACATTCGAGGCGGCGGTGACGACATCGCGTGAGCTCACCAAAAATCCCGTTCCGTAACTGACTGTGAAGAGGCTATCCTGCAAGGCGGCGAAGTCGACCGGTGTCGCTTCGTCAGCGGAGACCGTATCTTCCCCAATCGGCAAGTTGACCTGATCGGCGAGCGAGTCGGACGAACGCAGCACGTCCGTGAAATAGGCGTTTCCAATGAAGGTGACAAAGGCAATGAGTGCGATAGCGAATGGAGTGGCAAATAACCAAATCGTGCGACGTGAGCGACGGCCACACGTCGGACAGATCGTTTTCGATCGTGTCTTCTTTCCGCAGTGGGGACAAGTCACAGGGGCACCTTCTTTCCATAAAGTTCGATGCTATGCTTATTCCTTCATTTGGAAAGAGGTAAACAAATATTTTGGAGGGGTCACACATTTTAAGTCACATGATAAAATCTTCAAAAGATATAGGGGGAAATCCAATGAAATTCATCATCTTATTTGGTCCACAAGCCGTCGGCAAGATGACGGTCGGACAGGCGCTCGCTGACAAAACCGGACTGAAATTATTCCATAACCATATGACGATCGACCTCGTCGGACCGTTCTTCAATTACGGGACGCCGGAAGGGAAGCGACTCGTCCAACACTTTCGTCAAGAACTGTTCGAGGCGGTCGCAAAGAGTGATTTACCCGGCATGATTTTCACGTTCGTCTGGGCGTTTGACATGCAGGAGGACTGGGATTACGTGAAGAAGGTGACGGGCTTGTTCGAGTCACACGGGGCGGACATCTACTATGTCGAGCTCGAGGCCGAGATAGAGGAACGCCTTGCGCGCAATACGACGGAGAACCGCCTCACCCATAAACCGTCGAAACGTGACATCGCTTGGTCCGAAGCGGAACTGAAGCAGACGGCGACGATGTACCGATTGAACTCACGTCCGGGGGAGTTAGACGTCGAGCATTATCTCCGAATCGATAACACGAACTTAAGTCCAGAGGAGACAGCGGCACAGATTCAACAAGCATTTGACCTATGAAAAAGCGAGTCCCCGTCAAAGGGAACTCGCTTTTCTCATGCCCACCATTCGGGGCGTTCATAGTCGACCAACACCTGTTTTTCGAGGAGGCGTGGTACAAGGTATGAGGTGACGTTCGGAAGACGATCATCGAGGTCGGCCGGATGGACCATCACTTCGATGGATCGTCCTGGTTCGATGGCATCGAGCGTCGCATGGGAGACGCCATCCGCGTAGAACTGATCACTGAACCGTTCGGTCACCCACAAGTCTCGGCGTGACCCGAGCGTCGTTAAGGCCCGAAACGTCGTGTCGTATTCTTCAGCGAGACGAATGATGACGTCGTGCAGGACCGGCCAACCGTGAATGTGATGGTGGCTGTCGAGATGGTCGAGTGAAAGTCCTGTCGCAAGGAACGCCTCGATTTGGGCTTTCCACTCCAAATAGACGAGTCCCGGGTCAGGCGAGTCTTCAGTCATGAAGCGGCTCGTGTAGCGGAACGTACCATCTTCTTTCGTGAGGGGAGCACTCGTGTCGGCGAGCGGTTTGCCCCAAGACAAGACGAGATGGACCCCGACACGGAGCGACGGATGTTGTTTCGCGAGTCGGACCGCTTCCTCGACGGCATACCCGTTCATGATCATCGTCGCCGAATTGACGATTCCATTCACGTGACTGTCGAGTGTGCCGGCGTTCACACCCGTCGTCAAGCCGAAGTCATCGGCGTTGACGAGGACGAACGTTTTAAGCATTGACGAGACCAAGTGCCTGGTCGAGGACCAGGTCGCCTTTCATCATCCCATACGCCATGTTATCGATGACCGCAACCGGGACGTCGACGGACGACTTGATTTTGCCTTCGAGGTAGCGGACTTGTGGTCCGATCAAGATGACGTCGACGTTCGACTGTTCTTTCAAGCGCGACTCCGGAATCGCGTCAATGGATGCGTCGAGTCCGCGTGCGGCAGCTTCCTTCCGCATTTTTTCCACTAAGATTGATGTCGACATTCCTGCCGAGCAGACGAGTAAGATGTTCATGTCGTTTCCTCCAATCGATTCAAACGGGTGATCATGTCAATCATTTCGACAGCGAGCTCTTTCACGGTCATCGCCGTCATAAGATGGTCTTGTGCGTGGACGAGGAGGACGCTCATGTCGCTCGTCGTCCCCCGTGCCTCTTCTTGTAACAGCTCCGTTTGTAGCTTGTGTGCGTCCAAGAAGGCCGCGTCGGCTTCTTTCAACTTTGCCGCCGCTTCGTCCGCTTCACCGCGTTTCGCGGCAGCGATAGCCTCGAATGCAGAGGAGCGTGCATTTCCGGCATGTAAGATAATCATAAACGAGAGTTCTTGGATGGTTTCGGTTTTCACGAAATCTTTTCTCCTTCCTCAGTAGCAGCTTTGTTTTTATTGATTTCGGCTGTCATTGCCTTCGCTCCTGCCATGACGAATGGAATATACATCGCTGTCGCAATCGACAAGTTGACGATTTGGAGCAAGACGCCGCGAACGCTACCGCCCGTTACCAAATAGCCACTGATGATTGGTGGTGTTGTCCATGGGACGATGGCGACTGTCTTCGGAACCATGCCTGTCGAGAGCGCGACATAAGAGACGATGGTGAGCGTGACCGGCACTAAGATGAACGGTACGAGCATGATCGGGTTCAATACGATTGGAAGACCGAAGATGACCGGTTCGTTGATGTTAAAGAGACTGGCTGGTGTCGACAGTTTTGCCACTTGGTGATACGGGTGATTCCGTTGTTTGCGGACGACGATGAAGATCGCGAGTAAGAGCGCGAACGTCGTACCCGATCCACCCATGAAGACGAACGCATCCAAGAACGGTTTTGTGACCGTGTACGGTACATCAAACGCTGACGTTCCAGCTTGGAAGGCAGCCAAGTTTTGCTCGATGAGCGGGAGGTAGACCGGTTCGATGACCGAGCCGATGATGTTCGTCCCGTGAAGCCCGAAGAACCAAAGGATGTGGTTCAAGAAGGCGATGAGCAAGGCAGCCGGGAGTGAGTCGCCGAATCCTTGGAGCGGTTGTTGGATCGCTTTAAAGATGACTTCAAATACACTGAGTTCGACGACGAGCGTCATGAAGAGCTGGAATCCTGCGACAACCGTCAAGATGATCATTGATGGGATGAGCGCTTGGAATGAACGTGTGACCCCACCTGGTACACCTTCTGGCATCTTGATCGTCAGTTTCGTATTGATGAGGTAGCGGAACATTTCTGTAACGACAATCGATACGATGATGGCGACGAAGAGACCTTGTGCGCCGAGCCATGCGAAGTTGAGACCCCAGTCAGCAGTGACCGGTACGAGCATGATATACGAGGCGAGCGACAAGATCCCCGCCGCGAGCCCGTCAATCCCGTATGAACGGGCCAAGTTATACCCGATCGAGAAGGCGATCAGGAGCCCGAGTATCGCGAAGGACGCATTCCAAATGCTACCGCCAAGCCCTTGCCAATTACCTTCGCCGAACATACTGTTCATCGATCCGACGAAGTCGAGTGAGAGACCACCGATGTTGATGGCTGGGAAGTTGTTGATGAGGACCGCGAGCGACCCGACGATGATGAGTGGCATGACGGAAACGAATCCGTCACGGATGGCGACTAAGTGCCTTTGGGACCCGATACGTCCCGCGATTTCAATAAACTTGTTCATGAGTAAACCTCCTTCTTAAATTGGGGTAGGTACGCCTCGTGCGCTGTGAACAGCTCTTTAAGAAGCGGGTCGATCCGTTTCTCGTCCTGGATGAGCGGGTTCATGAGGCAGGCAAGGTAGGCGTCCTCGTACGTGCCAGATACAGCCGCTTGGATGGCGAGCTGTTCAAACGTTTTTAAGTTCGTGATGAGCCCACGGATCGGTAGCGGCAACGCGCCGATGGAGATTGGGCGAGGCCCCGACTTCGTGATGACGGCGTTCACTTCGATGACCGCATCGTCTGGTAAATCTCGAATCGTGCCGTTATTGAGCGTGTTGACCGTCTGGATGTCACCGCGGTCGTTGTGAATCGAGTCCATCAAGTTGCAGGCGGCGTCTGAATAGTAGGCGCCTCCACGTTTTTCAAGCTCTTCCGGTTTGACGGCGAGATCGACGTCTTTGTATTTCTCGAACAACTGCGCCTCGACTTGTTGCACGACTTCGGCACGGGTGCCATTTTGTGCGTACGCCTCAAGATCTTTCTTCAACACATCTTTCGTCTGGAAGTAATACTGGTGATACGGGTTCGGTAACATGCCGAGTGACGATAGGAACGATTCGCTCCAACCGAGACCGACGATGTTCGCCGGCGAGTAATCGTTGCCTGAGTTGAGCGAGGCGAGGACGTCACTCGTCCGATCCACGCCGTCGACCCATACGTGACGACCGAAGACGAAGTGGTTCAATCCGATAAATTCAATCGCGACTCGTTCGACAGGTGTCTCGAGGATCTCAGCGACCGAGTTTCGCATGTTGAACGGGATGTTGCATACACCGATGACCTTCTTATGAGATGAGTGCTTGAGTACGGCCTCGGTGACGATGCCCGCCGGATTGGTGAAGTTGACGAGCCAGGCATCCGGACAAATCTCGGCGACTTCATTTGCCAAGTCGATCAAGACCGGGATGGTACGGAACGCTTTGAATAATCCGCCTGCGCCGTTCGTCTCTTGCCCGATGAAGCCGTGCTTGAGCGGGATGCGTTCATCGAGCGCGCGTGCCTTGAGTCCACCGACCCGAATCTGTGTGGATACAAAATCTGCGCCGACGAGTGCGGCTCTTCGATCGAGCGTCCAACTGAGTGTGATCTCGGCGTTTGCCTTTTCAATCATCCGCTGAGCGAGACGACCGACAATCTCTAGTTTCTCCCTCCCTTCTTCGATATCGACGAGCACGATCTCCCGAACGGGGAACGTTGCCTGTCGATCAATCAATCCTTCGATGATTTCCGGGGTGTAACTGGACCCACCGCCGATGATGACGACCTTGACTGCCATGGTGCCAACTCCTCCTTTTGAAAGCGATTTCTTTTTGTCGTAACAAATATAACAAATGATACAACTTTCAGCAATATAAAAAATACAAATAATACAAATAAGTTTTTGTATTTGCATTTGTATGCTTGCTGTATCACAATAAAGGAACCAACCCAACGTAAAGGAGATGGAGACATGTCGCAATCGACGCTCCAAACCGCAATCAAGGATGAACTGCTGTCCCGCATCAAAAGTGGGCACTATAAAGAAGGGGAAAAATTTCCGACCGAATACGCGCTTTGCGAGGAGTTCGATGTGAGCCGGACGACGGTGCGTGGCGCCCTCAACCAGTTGACGACGGAAGGCTATCTGGTCCGTCAACAAGGTCGCGGGACGTTCGTCGCCGGGAAGAAAGTACAACAGACGTTGTCGTACACGCCGAACAACTATGCGGCCCAGCTTGCCGTTCAAGGGAAACGTGGGCAAGTCGCCTTGATCGACATCTCGGTCATCTCGGCGTCCGGTCAAATCGCATCGGTGTTTGAAGCGGAAGACAATGCCCCGATCCAAAAGATTGAGCGAATTCGTCATGCGGACGGGGAACCAACCCAGTACGAGGTCTCGTTCATCCCATGGCAGATTGCACCGGGGATCACGAAGGAACAGGCCGAGCATTCGCTCTTCCGGACACTCGCCGAGGTTCACGACGTGCATGTCGCCAAGACGACAGAGGCACTAGAGATTGCCTTAGCTGACGAGAAGGTGAGTGCACTCCTCGACTGTCCACTCGGGTCACCGTGCTTCCATATCGAGACGGTGACAGAGGATGAGTCGGGACGAGCGATTGAATACTCACGCTCCTACTTCCGCGGAGACAAGACGAGCTTTGTCATCGAACGGGAGTATAATTAACAAAAGCGCCCGACTGTTTCGTGTGGAAACGGTCGAGCGCTTTGTTCGTTTAACCTGTAACAAAAAGAAATATGGTCATTTTGTTCTGAGATGACTATGTTTATCAAGAAAATGAGTATGAAATGAACGCATTAGACGGACAAGGGATTTCAAAATATAACTCGAATGTTGTAACAGATGACATGATTCGAAAGGTGACAAAATATGACCGTAACTACATTTGTAGGTTTCCTGATTTTTGGTCTCTTACTTTTAGGGTTGGGAATTCGCTCAAAAAATCGAAGAAAATAAATTCAAGTGAATGACGAGTGGGTGGGAGCTAGATGAATGAATGGGAAAAATGGATTCCGGTAGAGTCTATTCCAGCACGTCTGCATAAAGAGTCCTTAATGGATGATGGTGATTCTTTGCGAATAATAGTAAGTGACGCAACAGAGGGACAGAAATATTCATTTCTGTTTGATGGTCTTTTGCTTTCTTATCGAAACTCGGATGAAGGTTCACGATTGAGGATGTTAGAGCATTTAGATAGGTATTATGCACATCTTGAGTACGGGAATTGGACATTATTCAAAATGAAAAATTCTAGTTATCTGGAATGGTTTGCCCAAGAGTCTCTTGAACGATATGAGGAGATGGGTGAAGTGGAGCACTATGTCTTTCTTACATCAAATGATGTGATTGAAGTTCTATCCGCTGATCCTCCAGCAATAACAAAGATGGTCTAGCATAGATTTTATTTTCAAAGAAGGTGTAAGGAATGGCGATTGTAGAGCGTGCTGGATTGTTTTTTGAACTCTTTCCTCGAAAATATGAAGAAAAGGAAGACGATCCATTTATTTTTTCAACGTTAGCGTTATCGGTCGAATCGAGAGGGAGTTTTCATTTTTATGGTGCTTTACTTATGAAATCGGAGTATGAATATCTGATTTCACAAATTGCGCTCATGTTAGACGGAGAACTGAACAAATTCATTCTCAATCCTGTTGAACCGATTTTTAGAATGACAATTGAACGTGAAGAGGTAATTCTTTATAGGTTCATGGTCCGTTTCCAGACAGGTACACCACGTGAATTAATCTTTTATATGAATGATTGTGAAATAAATAGATTCAAAGAGGAATTGAAAGAAGAAATGACTCAAATCCTTCCTCCGCCATTTCTGCCTTAGAAATGTACATACCGAAACAGTAAACTGCTAATGATTGATTTTCTTGGACAGCCGATTCCAGACTGCATTCTTGACCACCTCATCTTCTCTTTTTTGTACACTAGAACCAGGAGGCGAGAGAAGCATGTCAATCATTGAATTCAAAGATGTGAGTCATCAAGACATCCTGCACCATGTGTCCGGGACGTTTCGAGAAGGACGAATCACGACGTTCGTCGGACCGAGCGGCGCCGGCAAGACAACGTGTCTGAAGCATATCAACGGATTGCTGTCACCGGACACCGGCACGATTCTTTTTAAAGGGGAAGACATTGCGGAGATGGACATCCTCGAGCTACGAAAGAAAATCGGGATGGCGTTCCAAAGTGCGCCGATGATTCAAGGGACCGTATACGACAACTTGAATCTCCCGAAAGCCATCTTCGACGAGACACTTGACCGCGACCGGGCTTCCGAATTGCTCCATCGCGTCGACTTGAGTGAGGCGCTCCTCGACCAACCCGTCAAATCACTATCGGGTGAACGGAGTCGGGTCGCCATCGCCCGGACGCTCGTCAATAAACCGGACGTGCTCTTACTCGATGAAATTACGGCGAGCCTTGATTACCGGACGGTGAAAGAGATCGAGCGACTCATTCGAAAACTGCAACAATCATACGGTGTGACCGTCATTTGGATCACCCATGACCTCGACCAGGCACGGCGGGTGAGTGACGACATGTGGTTTTTGAAGGACGGGGAACTACTTGCATTTGGGGACGCATCGTTCATCGATGAGTCGGACAATCCCGTCATCCAACGATTCGTCAGGGGGGAAGATTGATGTCATATATTGAACTCGCGACGGCGCTCATCTTCGTTGTCATCCCGCTTGCCTTGACACTCGTCCTACGACTTGGACTCGAGCGTGATATTATCATTGCGACCGTCCGCTCCATCATTCAACTATTGATCATCGGCTATATCCTGACGTTCGTCTTTGAGAGCGACAGTCCGATCTTCATGCTGTTGATGATTTTACTCATGATTGTCGCAGCGACACAAAACATCCGACGGAAAGGGGACGGGATTCCGGGCATCATGTGGATTATCGTCTTGACGCTCGTGACGATCGAAGCGCTGACGATGGGACTCATGCTCGGGCTCGGTATCATCCCATTTGAGCCGGAAAAGGTCATTCCGATTAGTGGGATGGTCATCGGGAACAGCATGGTGTTGTCGCTCTTGTTCTTGAACAAGTTCAAAGACGAGGTCGAGCGGAGCGACGACGTCATCGAACTCATTCTTTCACTCGGCGGCACACCGAAAGTGGCCATCGACCGCAGCTTGAAGAATGCGATTCGCACGAGCATGATTCCGACTGTCGAGGCGCAAAAGACGATGGGGCTCGTCCAACTACCGGGAATGATGAGCGGTCTCATCATCGGGGGAGCTGACCCGATGGAAGCGGTCCTGTATCAACTCTTGATCCTGTTCTTGATTTTGACGACCGCCTCAATCTCAGCGACGCTCGTCGGCTATCTGGCGTACCCACGACTGTTCAATGAGAAGATGCAGTATATCGGACTGACCTATCGGAAGGGGAAATGAAACATGATCACAGGGATTCATCATGTGCAGCTCACGATTCCAACTGGAGCGGAGCAAGAGGCGAAGGCGTTCTATTGTGACTTTCTTGGTCTACGTGAAATCGAGAAGCCGGATTCATTGAAGGGGCGAGGTGGATTTTGGCTTCAGGTCGGCGACCGTTCCGTTCATGTCGGGGCAGAGGACGACGTGGAACGACAGAAGACGAAAGCGCATATCGCGTACGCTGTGACGAATTTAGCTCATTGGAAGGAAGCGCTTCAAGAGAATGAGATTTCTTACTCTGAAGGCATCCCGATTCCAGGATTCGACCGCTTCGAGTTCAGAGACCCGTTCGGCAATCGGGTCGAGATGATTCAAGCGCTCTGACGAAAGGGAGCATCCAAAGCGGATGCTCCCTTTGTCGTTCTTCAAGAAATACCAAAAAGGCGAGTCACTTGCTCCCATTCGGACGGGTAGGCGTTACTGCCATGATGCTCGTGAATGAGTGTCCCGTTCGTGTATACGCTGAGGCTCCACTGCGTACCATCTAGCGTGCGAACACCTTCCAGTTCTTCGAAGACGGTTGGCCACCAATTCGTTCCAAGCAGATGAAACGCGACACGCATCTGTTTCGCTTCCTCGCCCTCATAGTATTCGAATTCAAAGGGCTCGGTGATGGATCGGTCGGACCGCTCGATGTGACGAAGGACGGTGCCCCTCTCAAAAAAGGTGATCGTACTCACATCATACGTGCCGAACCCACCGACGCGGAAGATGACCTCGACCATCGATTCCTGAGGACGACCAATCGCCTGAAGGACGCGCTTTTGGAGTGGGTGTTCGACGAAAGAAGGAGGGATATGATAAAGGGCGCGAAACGTTTTGTCTTTCATGAAACTTCAACCTTTCTCGGGCATAAGATGCCCCGAGTATAGCGGAATCTTCCGGACGAGGGAGACAAAATAAAGTGCAAGGTACGAAAAAAGCACCTCTTGAAGAGATGCTTCGAGGTTAATACACTTCGTACGTCTGTCCAGTCTGCGCGCCTTCGACGCTCTTCACATAAGCGAGGGCAACCCGTTCACCCGGTACCGCCGCGTAACCACGGAAATAAGGACCATACGCATCGAGTGCTTCGACGAGGACGTTCGGACTGACGTTGTTGATGCGGATGCCCCGTGGCATCTCAATCGCCGCACCGGTCACAAATCCTTTGATGGCCCCGTTCGCTAGTGCCGCCGATGCGCCTTCTTTGATGGGGTCGTCCATCAAGATTCCACTCGTCAGTGTAAAGCTACCACCATCGTTCACATAATCGAGTCCGAGAAGGACGAGGTTGACTTGTCCTTTAATCTTGCTGTCGATACTCTTCTGATTATCTGCCGGCGTCATCTCGGAAAGCGGACCGAAATGCGTGCTACCCGCCGTACTGATGACCGCGTCGACCCGACCGACCGTTTCATACATGTGGCGAATGCTGTCTTCGGAAGTGAGGTCGACTTGCACGTCCGCCCCGTTACGTCCAGCCCGGATGATCGTATGTGTTTTCTCCAACTCTTTTGCGACGGCCTGACCGACCGTACCGCTTGCCCCAACGAGTAAAATTTTCATAAAGAAACTGCCCCTTTCGTCACGCTTGGATTCCACTTCAGAGTAGCGGATGGCGAGGACGTTCGGCAATCAAGTTGCCTCTGGCGGAACGACCGTGCCTTGATGGAATCGCATCTTCCAACGTCCGTCCACGAATACCCAAATCGAGCTACGGCGTGTTTCGCGATTCAATACCGGTTGAACGAGACGGTACGTCACCAAAACGTGACCTTCCGTCAACGGATGTAGCGTGAATTCGGATAACACAGCCTCAATCGGGTCAAGCTGGAGTGTCGTCTGATCCCAATCTTGATACAGCAACCGTCCCGAGCTACCGATTTCAAAGAAGTCGTCGGTCAACAGTTCACGCAATCGCTCCGTCGACTGCCTGACCTCCGTCGTCAATAACGCTTCTTCTAGTGTTTGAAGGTGATTTGCCAACTCGTTCATGTCACGACTTCCTCTCTTCGTTGATTCATCACGATGACGCCGAGGACGATCAACAAGAGACCGATTCCGTTCAACGCCGAAAGAACTTCCCCGTAAACAAACACCCCGATGAGTCCTGTCGCCACGGTCCCGAGTCCGGCCCAGATGCTATAGGCGATACTGAGCGGAATCGTCTTCAACACGATGCCCATGAGGGTGAACGACGCGGCGAAACTGACCAACAGAATGGCGCTCGGAACGAGATTTGTGAATCCATCCGACAGTTTCAACATCGATGTCCCGAGTACCTCAAATCCGATAGAAAAGAAGAGTAAAAGATAGGCTTGCATTCCGATTCACCTCACACTTTCATCAAGACGAGCCCGATGATGACGAGCCCAATCCCTGCAATTTTTTGACGACTGATTTGTTCCCGAAAGACGACGAACCCGATCACTGCCGTGAGTGCCGTCCCGACCCCGCTCCAAAACGCATACGCGAAGCTGAGCGGGATGGTGAAGAGGGCAAGTGATAAGAGATAAAACGCCGTCCCATAACCGAAGGCGACCCCGAGAATTGGGAGACGGCTCGTCGAGGTGGCGTTCACTTTCAACATGCTCGACCCGAACAGTTCCGAGGCGATGGCCCCGATCAAATAGATGAATCCCATATTACAACCCTCCTTGAAGCAACTCGTCACATGCTTCCCGAATGAGTGTCGCCGCACGGTCCTTGAACGATTCTCTATACCCATACAAGACAGCGAACCAAAAGCCGTCACAGAGAAGGCGAAGTTTTAAAATCGCATCCTGGTCCGGCCCGTCGACAGCGAAACGCTCGTCCCAACCGGTCGACACGTCACTCCAAATCGACTCGCTCGTCGCATCTTCTTGCGAGGAGATAAAGACGGCGACGAGGTCCATATCTCCGTGATCGACATCATCCAATGTCGCCAGTGCATAGGCACGGGTAAACGAATATGTACCGTCCGATAGATGGGCGGTGATTCGTTTCTCGAACGTCTCGATGGCGAATTCGTTCATCTGTCGCAATAAGTTGGCCTTATTGTCGAAATGATAGAGGACCCCGGCTTTCGTGATTCCTGCTTTCGTCGCCAATCGTTCGAGCGACAACTGACTGATCCCGTCTTCTCGAATCATCTGGGCGGCAGTCTGTAGCAACAATTGTTTTTTACTCATCCAATCACACCTCTCTTTACTTAACTGACCGTTCAGTAAAGTTAGTCTATCAAAATTTGCGAGGGGTTGTCGAGATAGAACATTGATGGAATAATCAGGGAAAAGGGGGCGTGACATGGGTTCACATTTGATGCATCTCGTCATCGCGAACGAGATGTTACCAGCGTTATCGGAGATTGATGAGGTCGCATTTTTGCTCGGAAGTCTCGCACCGGATGCAACGACAGAAAAAGAGGCATCCCATTACTATACGGGACGCCATGATGATTTATCTCGTCGCTTGGATTTGTCCCAATATTGGATTGACAGCAAGGAGGAAGACTTCTCGTATCGACTCGGCTATTACGCGCATCTCGTCGCGGATGAGATCTGGTTGCAGGGATTCTATAAAGGTTGGTTGAAAGAGCTCATCACCCAGGACCCGTCAAAACAGGCGGCCTATTATGCGGACTTTGATGCGTACAATGCTCGGCTGTCGGAACGCCTCGGGACGTTCGATTTTGAACGCTTGAAAGGAAATCCAGAGCTCGTTGAACTGGTCGAGAAAGTCGAGCGGGACGCGGTGATGACGGAGGAGGGGACATACACGATGTTCCTCCCTAATCAATTGGATGGCTATGTCGATACGTGTGTCCGCCGCTGCCTGGAGATGGTCAAACGGAAGCGGGCGATGCTCGTATGAAGAGGCGATACGCACCACTCTACGCCACGCTCGGTCTCTTCCTATTGACGGTGATCACCTTCTTCACCTTGAACGGTCGGGTATTCCCGAATCTCGAATTGATGACGGTCATTTGGGTTTATCTCGCGATTGACATCGCCTTGTTCGCCACGTTGATTTGGGGACTGTTCATGAAGGATCGAATCATAAAAATGTACACACTTCTTGCGACAACCGGGTTGATGATCCCGTTGTCGATTTGGATTTTCTTATTGCTGTTGGCGAACGGAATCTCGGAGGCATGAGATAGATGGATGAACCTAAGAACATTCCGTTTCTAATGCGTCGTGTACCATTTTTCATATTAGCAGCCCTCGTGGCTCCGATAGCAATCGTCCTTTTAATCATCTATTGGCGAGATTTGGACGATGATTTACGATTTGGACATCTCATTTTTTCGGTCATCTTATCCTTATTTTTCGTGGTAGACCTTCTACCGAGAGGGATGACACAAACCGTATTATTGGCGTTCACAATCACATGTGTATGGTTCATCACCTATATTGTGTTTCGAGGTAAAAAGAGGGCACGGCACAATAACGATTGAACTCTAAACTAAATCGCATGAACCCAACCGAGAAAGTGGACCTCCCACTTTCTTTTTTTGTGCGTGCATCTATAGAAAGAAAAATTTTCCTATCCGAATCTTGTCAAATTGGCATTGCGTATCCTTTTTTTGTTTGTTATGCTACTTGATGAAAACGACAATGATAATCATTATCACTGATAACGAGAATACGATACTAGACATACATAACCAACGTGGCTCGTTTTTTGGTGCGAGGATCATTGAAACTTACATACAGAGGAGATGGATGAAGTGGGGAAATTCAAGATTTCACTCATGTTGACGTTGCTCGTCTTCGTACTCGCCGCATGTGGCGGAACGAGTGAGACGAAGAAAGAAGAAAACGTCGACGGCGCAACAAAGACAGAGACGGTCGAAATTACAGACGCACATGGCGCAATCGAGGTACCGGTCAACCCGGAGAAGGTCGTCGCCCTTGATAACCGGACGTTTGAAACATTGGCAGCATGGGACATCGACTTGGTGGCGGCACCGATCGGACTCCTTCCAGCGGAATCGCCATATGCATCAGACAAAGACATCGCGGACGTCGGCATGCACTTCGAGCCGAACTTAGAAGCGATTGCAGGAGTTGACCCGGACGTCGTCATCGTCGGTCAACGTTTCGCAGATTACTACGAGGACATTAAAAAGTTGGTTCCAGAAGCAGCGGTCATCGATTTGAACATCGAGATCCCAGAAGACTCAGGTACACCGGGTGAGATTTTAGTCAAAGGATTGACAGACACGACGCTTACACTCGGAAAAATCTTTGACAAAAACACAGAAGCTGAAGCCATCGTCGCTGACCTCGACAAGTCGATCGAAGACGCGAAAGCGGCATACAACGGAAAAGATACAATCATGTCGGTCATCGTATCGGGTGGAGACATCGGGTTCTCAGCTCCGGTAACGGGACGCGTGTTCGGACCGATGTACGACATCTTCGGATGGGTCCCAGCTCTTGAAGTCGAGAAGAAGACAGGTGACCACGAAGGTGACGAAGTATCCGTCGAAGCCATCGCAGAAAGCAACCCAGACTGGTTGTTCGTTCTCGACCGTGACGCACCACTCGGTGACGCAGAAGGCGCAGTACCAGCAGAAGACGTAATCGACAACGCACCGGCGCTTCAAAAGACGACGGCTGTGTCGAAAGAGCAAATCGTCTATGCACCGAAAGACACGTACTTGAACGAATCGATTCAAACGTACGCGGAATTCTTCAACAGTGTCACGGAAGCACTCGCGAAGTAAGGTTCCGTCATGCAAAAACCATTGACAGCCAGGGTTGAGACGATGTCTCAGCCCTCCTTTTCTAGATTGTGGACGAAGTCGTTCGTGTTCACCGTAATCATCGTCCTCGGTTTGGCGGTGCTGTCGCTTTTTACCGGGGTGTACGATTTGTCACGGACAGACGGCTTCGATATGTTTTGGATCACCCGAGTCCCACGGACGGTCGCCCTTATGCTGACGGGTGCGGCGATGGCAATGGCGGGGCTCGTCATGCAGCTCATCACGCAAAACCGACTCGTCGAACCGACGACGACGGGGACGCTCGAATGGGCGGGACTCGGACTGCTCACCGTTTATTTACTCGTACCGGCACCGAGCCTCATGATGCGGATGACCGGGGCGATCGTCTTCTCGTTTATCGGGACTATGGTCTTCTTCTGGTTCTTACGTTCGGTCAAACTTCGTTCATCGCTCATCGTGCCAATCATCGGGCTCATGTTAGGGGCGGTCATCTCCGCCATCTCGACGTTCCTCGGTCTATTCTTCCGAGCAAGCCAGGCGATCGAGGGCTGGTTCGTCGGTTCGTTCGCCTCGGTGCAAATCGGGCGCTACGAGTATCTATGGGTCATCATCGTCGTGACGGTACTCATCTTCTTACTGGCGAATCGCTTGACGCTCGCGGGGTTAGGGGAAGACATCGCGACGAGTCTCGGCGTGAACTATAACCAGCTCATGATGATGGCGACGGGGCTCATCGCCTTATCGGTCGGTGTCGTGGCGACGGTCATCGGGAATTTACCGTTCCTTGGACTCATCGTCCCGAACCTCGTCTCGATGTTCCGCGGGGATGATTTGCGCAGCAACCTTCCATGGGTCTGTCTTGTCGGGATGGGTGCGATTCTCGTCAGTGACTTGATTTCACGGACGATCATCATGCCGTTCGAACTCCCGGTCTCACTGATTCTCGGGACGGTCGGGGCAATCGTCTTCATCATGATCTTGATGCGACAACGGAAGAAGGGAGGGGTTCGATGAGTACGGTCATGGAACGAGACGGTGTCGAAGTATCAATCGGGGAATTGAGAGAAGAACGTCATGCTTCAGCGTTTCAATCGAAACGGGCGAGCAGGCGCTATTGGCTCTTCTTAAGTGCCTTCATTCTCGGCGGACTGTTGTGTGCGCTCGGGCTTCTCCTTTATAACAATCCGGTCCCGATGGACTCTCCGTCATTCGTGCCGGTCGTGGAACGGCGAATCGTCGCCATCGTCACGATGTTGATTGCGGCACTCTGTCAAAGTCTTGCGACGGTCGCATTCCACTCCGTGACGAACAACCGTATCATCACGCCATCGCTACTTGGATTCGACGCGCTCTATTCGACGATTCAGACGAGCATGGTCTTCTTCTTCGGGGCAGGGGCGTTGATCGGCTTCTCGGGGACAAGCGCCTTCTTGACACAGGTCGGCCTCATGGTGACGATGAGTCTCCTCCTTTACGGATGGCTCTTGTCAGGGAAATACGCCAACCTGCAGCTCATGCTGCTCATCGGGATCATCATCGGGACGGGTCTGAACTCGGTGTCATCGTTCATGCGTCGTATGCTCGCCCCGTCCGAGTTCGATATCCTGCAGGCACGGCTGTTCGGTTCGGTGACGAATGCCGACGTGGCGTACTTTCCCATCGTCATCCCGATCGTCGTCATCGCCGGGACACTTTTGTTCCTGTTCTCGAATCGATTGAATATCGTCGCACTCGGCAAGGACGTCGCGACGACGTTCGGGGTGAACCATCGGAGGAGCGTCATTTACACGCTCGTCCTGATCTCACTCCTCATGTCCGTCTCGACTGCGCTCATCGGACCGCTCACGTTCTTCGGATTCTTAGTCGCGACGCTCAGCTATCAGGTCGCCTCGACGTATGACCATAAGTACGTCTTTCCGATGGCGTTCGCCCTAGGGTTCTTCGTCCTGACGAGTGCATATTTCTTTATGTATCACATATTCCAGACGCCAAGTGTCGTCTCCGTCATCATCGAACTGTTCGGCGGACTCATCTTCTTGGCCGTCATTCTAAGGAAGAGGTCGCTATGATTCAAATCGAACAAGTCAAAAAATCGTATACAGACGATGTCCACATTGGACCGCTCACGCTCGATATCCCGAAAGCCGGATTCACTTCATTGATTGGACCCAACGGAGCGGGCAAATCGACGACACTCATGATGATTGGACGATTGCTCAACTTAGACGAGGGACAGATCCAAGTCGCCGGCATGGACGTGTCGAGCACGAAGTCGAAAGACTTAGCGAAAATCATCACCATCCTGCGCCAAGAGAACCACTTCGTGACAAGGCTCACGGTCCGACAACTCGCCGGGTTCGGACGTTTCCCTTACTCGAAAGGGCGCCTCACGAAAGAGGACGAGGCCATCATCTCGAAATATATCGACTTCCTCGACTTGACCGCGCTCGAGAACCGCTATCTCGACGAGCTCTCAGGAGGACAAAGGCAGCGTGCCTACGTGGCGATGGTGCTCTGTCAGGAGACGGAATACGTCCTCCTCGATGAACCGCTCAACAACTTGGACATCGCTCGTTCGGTACAGATGATGGAGTATTTACGCCACGTCGCCGACGAGTTCGGACGGACAATCGTCACGGTGCTCCACGACATCAATTTCGCGGCGAAATACTCGGATCGCATCTGTGCGATGAAAGACGGACAAATCGCTGCATTTGGAACGGTCGATGAGATCATGGACGCGAAGATTTTATCCGAAATTTTTGAGACGAAACTGGAAATCATCGAAGGGCCGTATGGGCCGATTGCGGTGTATTAACGAAAGGGAGAATTCACATGAAAATTGACTGGACACCGATCACTAAAGTCGTAAACGAGGCACCGGATACATACACGTTCCATCTCGCCTTGCCACCTGAGTTCACGTGGCAGGAAGGGGCGCACACGCATCTCGCGCTCGAAGGATTCAACGCCGGAGACAAGCCGGACCGAAGTCTCGTCCGCCATATGTCGATCTCGACATTGCCGCACGAAGGAGCGATCGGGATCACGACCCGAATCAAGACCGAATGCTCAACGTTCAAATCGATCCTTCGTGACATGGTACCGGGGGACAAGGTCGCCTTGTTCAAGACACATTCGAACGTCCCGCTCGAACGGAGTGGGAAGAACGTATACCTCTTATCGGCGGGTGTCGGACTCGCGACATTCCGTCCGGTCGTCCTCGAGTACTTGGCGAACGGGGAAGGTGTCCCGCATCTCCATTCGTTGAACGTCGATTCGTCGAAGGCGTATTTGTTCGGTGACGTCTTCGAATCGAACGAGCACTTCACGTCAGAGTTCGTGCCGAGTCGTAAAGATTACTACGAACGCGTGGAGATGATGGCATCCGACAAGGACGCCTTGTTCTATATCGTTGGTAGTGATGAGCTGTTGCGTGAAACGATTCAGGTGCTCCGGTCGAACGAGGTGGCATGTGACAACATCAAGATCGACAAGCATGATTTTCAACGAGAAGGCTTTTTAGGCTGACATTCAAACCGGGGACGCGTGCCCCGGTTTTTTCGTGCACAACTTGACGAATCGTTCGAAGATGCCACGTCCGTCCGGGGTCCCGATCGACTCGGGATGGAACTGGACACCGTACGTCGGATGGGTCGGGTGTTCGAGTGCCATGATGACACCGTCTGTCGTCTCGGCCGTGACCGTCAGTTCGGTCTTTTGTACGACGAGCGAGTGATAGCGCATGACGTCCATCGATAACCCTTCGAAGAGGACGCTTGGCACCGTATTGATCCGTGAGACTTTCCCATGCATCACCTCGTTCGCCCGTCCGACGACTCCACCGAACGCCTCGGCGATGACCTGATGGCCGAGACAGACCCCGAGAATCGGAATATAGCCGGAAAGTTCTCGCACGACCGCGAGCGACACACCGGCGTCATGTGGACCACCGGGACCGGGGGAGAGGATGATGCCATTCGGGTTCATACGACGGATTTCTTCTATACTATGTTCATCGTTCCGGATGACGCAGACGTCACTGAAGCGAGCGACGTCTTGATAGACGTTATACGTGAACGAATCGTAGTTGTCGATGAGGAGAATCATGCGAACACCTCCAATAGGGATTTGGCTTTATGCAGCGTTTCTTCATATTCCGATACCGGGTCTGAGTCATAGACGATGCCGGCGCCGGCTTGGACGTGGGCCGTGTCACCTTGGACGACCATCGTCCGGATGGCAAGGGCGAAGTCGAATCCGCCCCGGACGTCGAGATAGCCGACCGCCCCGGCGTAAACTTCTCGTTTCACCGTCTCGAGCTCGTCAATCAACTGCATCGCCCGAATCTTTGGAGCTCCGGAGACGGTCCCGGCTGGAAGACAGGCTCGGAGCGCATCGATCGGGGTCACATCGTCACGTAAATCACCTTCGACTTCGGAGACGAGATGCATCACGTTTTTGAATCGTTCGAGCTCGATGTGTTTCGGGATGGTGACCGTGCCGACTTTGGCGACCCGCCCGATATCGTTTCGTCCGAGGTCGAGGAGCATCCGATGCTCGGCGAGTTCTTTCTCGTCTTGAAGGAGTGACTCCGCGTGACGCATGTCTTCCTCGACGCTCTTCCCACGAGGGCGTGTCCCGGCGATCGGGTTCGTCGTCACTTTGCCGTTCTCGACCCGGACGAGACTTTCAGGAGAAGCACCGAGAACGATCGCTTCCCCGAGGTCGATGTAGAACAAGTACGGACTCGGATTTTGTTTCCGCAGCGTCCGGTAAAAGTGGAACGGGTCCCCGGTGAACGTCGCGTCGATTCGTTGCGACAAGACGAGTTGGAACACCTCGCCCGCAAGGATCGCCTCTTTTGCCTGGAGCACACGGTCGATAAATTCGTCCTTCGGCGTCAAGATGCGCTCGCTCGTCCGGACGACCCGTTCGAGGGCGTGCGTCTCCGGTGTCTCGAGCTGTTCCCGGATGGACTCGAGTCGCATCGTCGCATCCGTCTCGCTCGTATCGATCAGGATGACCTGTTCCTCGAGGTGGTCGTATAAGACGACCGTCTCATAGCGTTGGAAGAGAGCGTCCGGCAAATCACGCGTTACGGTCGGCGTGTTCGGGATCGGTTCATACACCCGAAGCAAGTCATAACCGATATAGCCGACGGCACCGCCGATGAACGGGTAAGGTGCAGTGAAGTCTTCACGTGTGATGCGTTCGGATAAGGCATGGAGCGGGTCGTCTGCATAGATTGTCCCTGTTGCATCTGTCACGTCGTTCCCATCGACTCGGATCGTCTCGACCGGGTTCGCCGCGATGATGGAGTAGCGGCCGTGTTTGCCTTCCGCGCGACTTTCGAGTAATACTTTTCGTCCACCTTGTAGTCGGTGGAAGATTGCCACCGGTGTGAGTTCGTCACCATTGATGATCCGTTGTTGCATTGAAAGAACCTCCTTATAATGGGTAATAGAAAGGGGATATGCCGATGTCAGTCTTACGACCTGACCAATTTTCAGGTGAAGCGTTGACCGAGCACATCGAACTCGAGGACACGCTGTCACCTTACGTTGAGATCAAATCATATGAACTGAATCTTGAATATTTTGAGGCAGTCGTTCGTCATGCCCAGCAATTGTTTGATGCGTTGTTCGAAGAGGGCGACCCCATCCGAATCGTTTGGCATGTACATGGACAGCCCGTCAAGCCGACCCTCTTGTTCCGTTATATCCGGGACAAATCGGTGCGCTTCAAGACGACCGCCACATCGTGCACGTTCGATGACGAACCGTTATGGATGTTCACCGTGCCGGTAGCAGACAAGTCCGAAATCCGTGTGCGACCACTCCTCGAGGCGATTTGTTATCAAGATTTTTATACAAAATCAAAGCCTCGTTTGAACGGAGAGTTCACAACGTATCCGCTCGTTCAGTTCATCCACGAACGAGAGGGTCACGTCTTGTTCGTATACGATGACCGCGGTGCGTATATCCGTGGTACGTCACCAGCCCACCTCCAATCGCTCAAACAAAAAATCTCCCCGTCCCGCATGCCCAATCGGACATGAAGGACGAGGAGATTCCCCGTGTTGCCACCTTCGTTGAAAGACGCCTTGTCTTCCCACTCATCGCGAACCATCATTCGCTGTCCCCGATAACGGGAGGACCCGTCAGAGCCTACATGTCGGTCTGAACGCTCAAAAGCCCATTCACGCAAGGTACGCCACCGGTTCGCATCGACCACCGGCTTTCTGAAGACGTCCCTTCGCGCTACTCTTCTTTCTCATCGCGAGTTCGTATGAATGTTATCGTTACTTTAACGGGATAAAGATGCATTGTCAAGCATCATTTGACCGAAGCGTGCCCCACCTGACGTTTCCCGATGAATGTGAACGTGATCCCCAATGCCAAAAGGGGAAGGAGCCACCACTTCGTAAAGAAGAAGAGGGTGCCCCGATACATGAACCACTCCATGCCCAAGTAGGCGAAGAGCGTGATCAAGGGAGCGATAGACAAGCGCTTCAAGTGCAATGCGATGGCGACCCCTAGTCCGATTGTAAACGTTGGAACGATCACGAGTTGCCATAAGAACGGATCGATATAGTCAAACATGGAGCATCCTCCTTATAACGATTTGTACCCTAGGAAGTACGGGCGCCACATCGGGTCATGAATCGAGTTGATTTGAAGCATCTCGCCCCCGGCATGGATGAAGAACTCGTCATCGAGCATGATGCCGATGTGCGATGGACCGGATTTGTACGTGCCGGCGAAGAAGACGATGTCCCCGCGACGTCCACTCGTGATCCCTGTCCGTTTGTTCTTGAAATGGCCGCTATGCCAGTAACCTGACACGTTCGTGCGACCGCCGATTTTACCGGCTTGATTCGTCGCGTAGTGGATGAGACCGGAACAGTCAAAACCGCCGTTCAGCGGAGACTGTGAGCCCCACGTGTACGGTGTCCCGAGATGTTTCACCGCGACGGCAATCATGCGTTCTTTTTGTGAGTTGTCCCGTTTCTTCAACAAGGCATCTCGTTTGATGCGAATGTCTTTCGTCTTGACGTAGACCGGACGCCAGTCGTATTGGATGAGATAGGAGTCGCCACTCTTCCCACGAGGGTAGATGCGACGACCGGCATCGAGATACCCGATCGGACGGGTGTCGTTCGGGTTGGCGTAGAACGGCGTCTTCTTTGTCGTCCCATAGTGGGCGGCCGTATAGACGCTCGCCGGTTGAATCGCCTTTGGTTTCGTCTCGGCGATATAGGGGTTCAACACGTACACACGTTTCCCGGACGGAAGACGGACGTGCCAGAAGTCGGCATCGATCGAGCGGAGCCCGACGAGTTTCGTCCCACGGGACAGAGTGCCGGCAGGACGACCATACGCAACGTCAGCCGAGAAGTAAGGCGTCCCGTTGAACTGTGTATAGAAGACCGTTCCTACCTTCGGCTTCGCGGTCGGTTTCGAGACAGCGAGGTAGCCAGTCGCGACATAGCGATAGGCTCCGTTTAGTCGAATGCGCGTGTAGTAGCCGCTCGTCCCATATGTCTCGATGAGCTGACCTCGTTTCAATGAACCGACTTGTTTCGCGATTGAGGTCGAGGCGTATACTTCGACCTCGTTATAACGGCTGTATCGTTTCCCTGTCGCTTCGAAGCGAGGTGGTTTTTTCGTACTCGTCACGCTCGTCGGGACGAAGTAATAGTTCCCTTTCGTGAAGATGCGGGTATAGCTTCCACGGGTGCCATAGATGTAGACGAGCTGACCCCGCTTCAGGGACAAGGTCGTCTTGGATGATTTCATCGTCCGAGCATAGACCGGTGTGTTCTTCGTGATGTACCGTTGTCCGGTTTTAAGATAAGGTGGCTCCGTCGTCCCAAGCGATGCGGATTCGACGAAGACATATTGTCCGTTGTAATAGACACGGGTGAACAGACCGTCTGTCCCATAGATGCTGACGAGTTGACTCCGTTTGAGTGAACCGACGACTTGCTTCTTGTCTGTGTCTAAATAAATCGATGCCTCTTTTTGAGCATAGCGGCTCCCCGTTTTAGCGTAGCGGGGCATCTTGGCAGCGAGTGCGTCTCGCTTCATATATACGTACATGCCATTTTGATAAAGGCGGGCCATCGAGCTATTTGTGCCATATACGCTTACTCGTTTGCCCCGGACAATCGTCCCGACAATCTCTCCGTCCTCATTCATATAAGAGGATGTCGTCAAGACGAATTGCGAGTCCGTCTTGAACGGGATTCGATTTGTCATCGAGAGCGGGATGTATCCGACAATTCCATTTAGATCGACACGCATCTGTCCGTCGATGAGGAAGCCGTTCAAGGTTTGACCGGCTTCAAGTGGAGTCATGGTTCCACCATCTGGTGAAGACGTGAGAGTCGCTCCCTCTTTTGCGTAGCGGGTCACTGCCGCCGGGACCGTCTCTCCGAGGGCGTCACGGGAGACATATGTCCCGTCCGTCGTGAGGAGAAGGTCGCCTTCGATATCGAAGACGTCGACCGCTGTTCCGATAGCGAGCGTTGCGACTACATTTCCGGCAGCATCGCGTGCTTCTGTCTCCGTATGGACGTAACGGGTGACAGCGTATGATAAGGCGTCGTTTCGGACGAATCCTTTTTGTGAAGTAACGGTGACGGACGTATGGGTCTCGGTCACCTCATGGACATCCACACGCTCCGCTTGATCTGTGACCAAGAGGACGACCGTTTCTTCTGGATCGGCATAGAGGGTCGTGCCGGCACGAAGCATGGCCTCAGACCCGACCGCTTGAGCGGTGAGTGTCCAATAGAAGGTAAAGAGAAAGAGCAAACTGAAGATTCGTTTCAATATTTCCACCTCGATTCATGAAATTTACAGTTTTTAGTATATACATAGTGGAGATGAAAAAGGTTGCTTATTTCGATAAAAGGGAAATGATTGAAGGAATCCGTGCTCAGCATTCCACTCGTTCGTTTGCGACCATCTGTGCTATGATGGACGGGGAAAGGAAGGGACAACTATGGAGACACTCAACATGAAACAACTTTCTGACGACCGATCGGCCCATCAAGTGGCCGGCGATCTCGACGCGATGCGGGCGCTCATGCACGACTCGTTCCGATATGTCGATTCGAGCGGGCGTCAGTTCGATAAAGAGACGTTCTTAGACCAGTTCGTCGACCCGACAGCGATTCAATGGATCGCACAGGACACGGTCACGTTCGATGAGACGGTACGCGGTGACCTCGCCGTCGTCCAACTCTTGCTCGAGGAGAAGTTCATTCTCGGCACGAACGCGTACGAAGGTCGCTTCTGGATGCTTCATCTTTATGTGAAAGAAGATGGCGTCTGGTTATGGCAAGGCGGCCAAGCGACGATGATCAACGAAGGTTAATAAGCGTTCAGACACTCCGAATCGATGGAGTGTCTTTTTTTATAAAATGAAGGAAATGTGAATTTGAAAAATATATGCCTATTTTAGAAAAATTATGTACCCTTTTGAAAAAGGACAGATTATAATAATTTTGTAAACGATTGTCATTATTTTTGAGGGGGACCCTACTTATTATGAAACAACCGAAATATGCAGCTCTTTTCCTAGCTACCACACTCGCATTCGGAGGTATCGCGCCTTCGACAATCGTCAACGCAGAGACGACTGAAGACGTGACTGCTCCTGACGCACCTGTATTATCGGCACCACTCCACACGTCGACAACACTCACGATCACTGGTGAAGTGGCTGCGAAAGCGGAGATCTTGATCAACGGCAAGACATACGTCCGTACAATCCTCGAAGGTGGCGAGGCCGTCTTCAAGATGTCACCACAGTCGGTCGGCAAGGTCATCGACGTCCGTCTCGTCGACGCGAGCGGCAACGTGAGTGACACGACGCGTGCCATCGTCGCCGAAGACCCGAACGCACGTCCAGACGCACCAGTCATCAAACCGTTGACGGAGACGTCACGTGAAGTACGCGTCGTCGGGGAGCCGGGACAATATGTCGAGCTCTCAATCGGCAGCAGCACGTATAAAGGGAAGTTCGATGCGAACGGGCTCTACCGTCGTGGCATCGCACCGCAACCGGCCCACTCATGGCTCTCGGCGAAGACGATCTCGACGAAAGGCGCGACGAGCGACGTCTCGAAACGTAGCGTCTACACAGACCGCGTCGCACCGAGAACGGCGACATTGACACAGTCCGTGACGGCAGCATCATACGGTGTCTTCGGAAAAGCCGAACCGTATGCGACGGCCGTCGTCAAGATTGGCACGAAGTCATACACGGCACCGGTCATGTCGACTGGGAAGTTCATCGTGAAGATCCCGCGTCAAGCGATGGGGCAGAAGATGTCACTCGTCATCCGTGACGGCGCAGGCAACGTCAGCCAATCGAAGACAATCACAGTACAGCACGCGCTCTACAACAACTTCCATCGTGTCTACATGGATGGTATGAAGTTGACGGTTCATAAAGAAGTCTTCTATGCAGATGCGACGACGAAGTACGCGGACACGTTCGTTCCACTCTTCTTCGGACATCCATCGAAGTCGGGCCTCGGGTTCCTTCTCAGCAGTTACACGGAGGATGGCTCGGTCGCTGGATTTGAGAAGTTGACGCTCCGTGTCGGTCGTGCGACCTATTCGCAAAACATCGACGAATATGATGTTTATTATGACGAGTTCGACGACGGCTCGGTCGAAGAGTCATACTTGTTCGAACCAGATGCGAAACTCATCAGCTTCGTCGACAAGTATGTCCGTCCAGAAAACCGGATCACGGTCATCGTCCAAGGAACGGACTACGACCTTGAGTTCAACCTATCGGGTGCGGAGAAACGCGCATTCATCCAATCCCTCCAATACGCAGGATACTAATTCTTTAGGACCGGTGGAGACACCGGTCTTTTGTATGCACGGATTCGATTCTCTTCTATATAAATGAAGTGGCGGCTGCCATCTGCCACCTAGGAAGAAATATTTCCGAAATCTTTTTGTTACATTTTTGAAACATAAACCGATAAATAACGTAGAACAACGTGGAGCCAAGTGCTTCACTATTTAAGAAAAGAGGGAAAAGGTATGAAACAAGCTTTGCAACGCCTCGTTGCATTTGTATCGGTCCTTGCGCTCGTCGTGTCGCTCGTCCCAATGCGGACGATGGCAGCTGGCGCGGCCGATGTGAGCGGGGCCACATTACTTACACCAGGACAGACTGTCGACTTCACGACAGGGACAGATCCGGTGAACACGTATTGGTTCAAGATGGAGCGAGAAGCTTCAGCTATGACACATATGGAGATTGCGATGGAAGCGTCTGCCGTGACGAACATCTCGGTCTATCCGAGCGCTGAGACGGCAGCGGCCGATGAGACGTTCGATCGCTACCGGGCGAGCGCTTCTCCGGACGCAGAGACGTCAGTCGCAAAAATCCAATTCCCATACGCATGGGAAGGTCCATATTACATCAAAGTGGAATACATGCCACTCGAGACAATCGATGAAGAGGGCGCGGTGATTCCACCGACGGCAGCAGATGTCTCACTTGGTTATAAATCAGTGAAACTCCCAGTGAAGTATGAAGAAGGAAACGGAACGATGTGTCCGGTCGAATCGTTACTTCCGATGCCAGAAGATGGCGGGTTGCTCGATATGATTCGTCGCCTGCAAGAAGAGATCCTTGGTGGATCGAAAGAAGGACGTCAATTGGAGGCACTTTACTACAAGTCGTCCCCGTACATCGTCCGCAAGTTGGCATTCGACAAACAGAAACGCGAAGAGGCGTTGACGGACCTTCAGACGTTACGTCCGCTCATCACGTCACTCGTCAACAAAGAAAGTCACACTATCACGAAAAATGAAGCGGCTGCAATCAACCGCATGCACGCCTTGGTCAAATCAAGCGTACCGAGCGGAATCAAGTCGGATGTCAATGACTTGGCTTCATCGGTCGATATGACACGCCTCGCCGGCTCGACGGTGGAAGACGTGTTCGCACAGATTGGAATGGAGCTTCAAACGGTGGATACACCGCGTTATATCGTCAAATACAAATCACAACCATCGACATCGATCGGCAAGATGAACGCGATGACGGATGTATCGGCAGAGCGTATCTCGATCGGTCGTCCGGGAGACTATTTCGCGCTCGTTGACGTCGAGTCGGCAAGCACGAAGATGCAAGCAAAAGCGAAAGCGACGTTGAACGCCGATTCGAACGTCGAGTTCATCGAGCCAGTCCAGACGTACAAAGCGTTTGCGACAGATTCGAGCTATGAGTATCAATGGGCAATCAATGAAAAATCAGTCCTTCAACCGATGAAGTATGCGGGTGTCGGATTAGAAGGCTATGAGGCACTCCGCCTTCCAGGTCGTTCAATCAAAGTAGCCGTACTCGATACAGGCGTGGATGATCGTCTGCTCGACTTTAAAGGAAAAGTCGATGTCGCGAACGGAAAAGACTTCACGGACCCGAACGGGGATGGAAGCTCTCGCGATGAGAACGGTCACGGGACGCACGTGGCAGGTGTCATCGGGGCAGTACGAGACAACGGTGTCTCGATGCGCGGAATGGTACCGAACGTATCGATCCTCCCAGTCAAAGTGCTCGGAGCAGACGGGACGGGTGACACGGATCAAATCGCACTCGGAATCAAATATGCAGTCGACGCTGGAGCAAAAGTCATCAACATGAGTCTCGGTGGCGGCGAAAGTCGTACGATCGGTTACATGTTGAAGTATGCCTATGACCGCGGTGTCGTCGTCGTTGCGGCGACGGGGAACGAAAGTGAACCGGAAGTATCTTATCCGGCCTCTTCGAAGTATACAATCTCGGTCGGAGCGACGAACTCGCTCGGAATCGTCGCAGATTACTCGAACTTCGGATACGGCGTCGATGTCGTGGCACCAGGTTCGAAAATCGCGAGCCTTGTCCCAGATGGGAATGTCGTTTATTTGGACGGCACGAGCATGGCGACTCCACACGTCGCTGGCGTCGTGGCCCTCTTGAAATCACAACACCCGACCCTCTCGGTCGAGTCGATCCGTACGCTCTTGCAACGGACGGCTGACCCTGTCGCCTTCTCAGGCGGAGATGTGCCGGAAGTACCGGTTGACGAGGAAGACGAATGGGCATTTGAAGACATGAGTGTCGAGTTCTCGTTACCAGTGGCGTATTACGACGTGTTAGGCGGTTACGGGAAGGTGAACCTTCACCGCGCCGAGTCGATGCTCCGTTTGAACGCGAACCGTGCGGTCGTGGCGGAAAATGCGGCAAACTTCAAAGTGAACGTGAAGTCTGGCACGGTTGTCTCCGTATATAACGGCGATCAAGTCGTCGGACGCGGGACAGCGAAGCAAGCGGTCGCATCGTTCAAGATGAAACCACAACCTGCAGGGACAGTCTTGCGCGTCGTTTACACGAACGGCAAGTATCAGTCGACGGAACGGTTGATCGTGGCGGCGGGCAAACGTCCGGCTAGTCCAGCGGTCACAACGCTCCGTGCTGGCGCAAGAGCAGTGTCTGGTAAAGCGACACCGGGTATGACGGTTGTCGTTCGCAATGCGCAGCGTCAATTGTTCGGGACGGCGATGATCCGTCCGGACGGCACGTACAGCGTCAAGACGCGGGCTCTCCGTAAAGGAGAATCGATCTACGTCCACGTGGAAGATTTGAACGGCCGTGCCGGACAAATGACACGTGCGATCGTCAAATAAGCTAGTTACAACGGAAGACGGGTATGCCGATGGGCATATCCGTCTTTTTGTATGGAGTGAATGCCATGGACGAGGTGGCTTGACAAGGTTCGAATGATGGAAAAGTGGATTTCACAGAGAAAAGGGCGTCATGAGGACACGATTCGTCTGTAATCGGGTGGGTCGAAAGTCCTCACGGCACGAGAGAAGGTTGAAACGAGAGGCACAGATGCCTAAAATGGAACATACCCGTTACTTTTGGATAACTTTGGTTTTGTTAAACAGGTCAATGATTTTATGAGTTGGAAATAACTAAGGTAAACATTGGACTTTGAGAATCACCACTGTAAATTAAATACTAAAGGCAATTAATGGTATAAAAATGGTTTTCAACTATTATTTCCGCTAAAAACGCATGAAATCAACAAAAATCGACGTGTTTCGACATTTCCAAAAAAGGTAAATCCAAAAATGAATTAAACTAAAATCTCCAAAATTCAAAAACGTTACCATTTTTGCGAAAAAAAACGCTTGTGTCGCTTGGAAGTGTTATGTATATTATGGATGTAAGGTTTTCCAAGAACAGTCTTGGTAAATTGTTCAAGATGATTCTTGCAAAGACTTCTACCGGGGGAGAACGCCCGGTCTAAAGAAGAGTCGGTTACATAATCATTAGTACTTTATTCATTGTTATGGATACATGACTCCGAACGAGATCGGTTGGGCGAGGACGGTAGAAAAACCTATCTACCTAAGGGAGGATTTACATCAGATGGCTAAGAAGAAACAATTCGTTACTGCAGCGGCAGCGTTCGCAGTAGCAGCATCAGCAGTAGCGCCTGCAATCACAGCAGACGCAGCATCAACAACAGTCCAACTTTCATCGGACTACGTACGCGGCGGGGACCTCGACGCGGCACTTGACAAAGAGTACAAAGGTAGCGAGATCTACTGGTACAAATCGTCAGTCGACATGAACAAACTTGGCGTGTTCCAAACTGCTAAAGGCTTTGTAAAAGGCCAAGGCATCCGCGTTGAGAAAAAACTTCGCGTCTTGAACCACGCACAAGATATCCAACCTGAAGAAATCGTCCTCGAAGAAGGCGTTCCTGCATCAGGTCTTCGTATTCAGCCAGTTCTCTTCGCAGACGGCGTGAAATACAACAAAGTTGTCACATACGCTGGTTTCTCAACTGAGAAAGCTGGAGAGTTCGAAGGAACATTCACTTACTCAAACAAAGCATTCGGCGTTGTAACAAAAACAGTTAAATACAAAGTTGTGAAATCAGAAGTTGAAATCTCAAACGTTTCTTCTTCAGTAGATCAAGCAGCTGAAGTTCTCTCAGTCACAGCTGACGTGAAGAACCTCAAAGACGGTGAAAAAGTTGAACTCGTTGTTTACCCAGGTAAAGACATGTCAGCTACACCAATCAAAGCAGACGCAACTGTCAAAGATGGCAAGTTGACTGTTTCTAAGAAACTCCCTGCTGGAACTCACTCATTCCAACTCGTTTCTGGTGAAGTGAAATCTTCAGTTGAGAACTTCACAATTGAAGCGCCTATGGTGAAAGATGTTAAATTAAACAACGCTAAAGAACTTGTTATTACTTTTAACAAGGAAATTAAGAAAGATTCAGTAATCACTAGTGACGCTTTGATTGCAGGAATTATTTCATTGAACTCAAGTGATGCTGCTGCTTCATCTTCTAAAGCTTACTTAAGCAATGACGGTAAATCATTAACATTGGTGGCTACTACGACTTGGAATGGTTCTTATGCGTTTGAAGTTGCTAAGGACAAAGTAGAAGCTGTTGTTTCTGGGCAAAAAGTTGAGGAGTACAAAGCGTTTGTTTCAGCTGAAGATGTAGTTCGTCCGACATTCTCTGGTGTAACTTACGAAGCAAACGGTGCTGCTAAGTTCACATTCAGTGAGCCTTTGGATGAAACTGCTGCGACTATTGCATCTAAATTAGTTGTAACTGGTCCAACATCTGTTTCAATTACAGCTTCTGATATTTCAGTAGCGGCGGATGGGAAATCATTCACAGTTACATTGCCGGCTGCAATGACTAAAGACGTTGCATACACATTTGCTTTCACAGGGCTTAAAGACTTTGCTGGAAACCTTTCAATGCCAAACCCAGTTACTGCTACAGTAGTAAACTCTGTTCGTGATACTGTTAAACCAACTGTGACGAACGTTGTTGCTCTCGATGCTGGAAAACTTCAAGTTACATTCTCTGAAAAAATCCGGCCTAACACTGCGGTTGTTACAGTAGGAGCTGCTGCTTCTTCAACTTACACATTAGATTCTACGGGAACGGTCGCTACATTCTCGCCTGTTACTAATCTTACTGCTGGTGTTCAAAGTGTGACAATTTCAGGAGCACTTGACTTAGCGGGATTAGAATTAGATTCAGTGACTCGTGTTATCCAAGTGGTAGCTGATAATGCAGCTCCGGTATACGTTAATCATTCTGTAGAGACTGTAGGATCTGATCGCTTCCTCGTAGTTAACTACAACGAAGAAATTACAGCAAATGCTGGAGTTTCGGTTACTGGAACTTACGTTGATTCAAACAATATTACACAATCTGTGACAGCGATTACTGGTGCTGATATTACAACAGGTTCTGATAAAAAATCTGTTCGTGTGAAATTGCCTGCAACTGCTGGAGCTTACACACTTTCACTTCCTGCTAACTTGGCTCGTGACACTTCAGCTCAAACTAACGGTTCAGCTGCACGTTCTGTAACATTCACACTCGGTGCTGCCGTTGATTCTACAAAGCCGGTCGTTAGCACATTTGCTCAAACAGGAAACAAAGTTACTGTCACGTTTGACCGTGTTGTTACTGCGGCAACTGCTTTGAATGTTGCAAACTACTCAATCGATGGAATTTCTTCACCGTTTGAATCTGCTATTTTCAAAGGCGATGCTCAAACAGTTGAACTTACATTGAAAAACGATGTAATCACAACAGATGGCGTTCGTAATTACACTGTAAGCAATGTTGCAACGTCTGCAGGAGCAGTAATGGCTCCGAAAACAGGCACTTACAACTTCAAAGAAAATGTTCGTCCAACTGTTTTAGGAGCAAAAGTATTGTCTTCAACTGAAATTGAAGTAACATTGAGCGAAGCTCTTGATTCAACAAAAGTTGGAACAGACTTTGATGTTTTCCAAGGTGCTTCTACAACTGCACTTACAGATTCAGAAGCAATTTCTGGAACGAATAAAGTGATTATCACTCTAGCTGATCCACTTACAACTTTGAATGGTCTCACTCTTAAAGCCGCATCTTCAATTGATCTTACTGATGTTAATGGGAACCAAGTTAACTTTGTAGGACCGATTACAGTAACTAACTAAATTCTTGTTTAATTTAGCTGTCACCCCACTAGATTTAGTGGGGTGATTTTTTTACGATAAAAACTTAAAATTATCTAAAATCTCAAATTTGCGAAAACAAGGCAATCTGACTTAGATTTAAAACGATTGATGTTAAACGTTCTATTCGAATTAAGAAAGCAATAATTTGAGTCAATATTCTCTAAATATGTATATAGATTTTGGAGTAACCACCGAATATACTCTGTACTTTTGATTTAGAGTCATGAAACTATTTCTTTTTTCGAAATGACGACTACGTATGTGATGATACTTGTGTATTTTATACGAGGAAAAATCGAATTACATTATTGTGTTTAATCAAGAAACGATTGGACAAGAATACAATGGTTCTTCAGAATTAATCGCATTTCTCTTCATTCCTGTTGGAGACTGCTATATCGCTACATTAATTGTGAAAGGTTTCGAACTAAATAACCACATTTGCTTCGATTGAGTTAAACTGAGGCGATTTTGTAGTCTAGTGAAAAAATTGTCACATCATAAAATGAGTTGACCAAGATGATGGCTACCGCATCTTTTCGACGGGAACGATAGTAACATTTTGTTAAACGATTTTATTATTTACTTGAAAACTTAAATCAAAAGGACAATCTTGGTTAAGTATTTACCATTTTTGGGTTTTTGATATTCATTGTTATAGTGGGGAGGCATATACTACTCTAAGATAGTATTTTTGGAATTGTTCATTTTAGAGGAGGTTAGTATGGGAAAACTTTGGAATAGAGCTGTTGGGTCTTACATTTTGATTTTTATTTTATGGATTATTCTTGGTGTGTTGATTAATAATTTGTATCTCAACAACCAAGAAACTGTAGCGACATTAGTAGGATGGACTTCGATAAATTTTCAAATGACCACTGATCAAATTAGTATAAGCTTATTCATTCTGACTATCTGTTACTTGTTTTTAAGTAGAATATTTGTTCGAGTGGACGGGTTTCTCTATTTATCTTCGAAATTTGGTGGGATTATAAGTGATGATTTATTTCTTTTTCGTTATCGAAAGCTGATTCATTTATTTTTTGTCTTCATGGGTGCTTTTATTTTGCTTTTCACAATACATCCTGGATTCATAGTAAGAACTGCAGCGTCGATCATCGCCTTCATTTATTTATGGATGTCAATTCGTATTTTAGAAACAAAAGATGTAAATCCATCAGTTGTAAAATTGACGCGTAATTTTAGTATCCGGGTTAAAGTGTTCTATCAATTTATTTTTATTTATATAGCGATTATAAACTTACTCATTACGCTTCGTTTCGAAAGTTCATTTTTTAATACAGTTGGATGGTCTTGGTTTCTGTTGATTTTATTTACCCCTGTTTTTATTGTATATACATTTTATAAATTGAATCTCGTACTATATGCTATTCACTCTTTAGACTTCTTTGGTCGTTTCGGGTGGTTTTCCCTTAATTCACCTTCTTACTGGATGGAAGGCATTTTTATAACTATGATTTTTATACCTTTTATATACGTCATCTTATTTGTGATTGTTTACTCATTTACTTTCGTAAGGCGACAATGGCGTAAAAAAAATCAAATAAATCTTAAAACGTTATGTAATCAAGGAAGAAAGTTAAAATCGTTATTTTTCAACTTAATGTTCATGGAATATAAAGCTGCTGATCAATCAAAAAAGCATACTGAGAACTTGGCTATTCTGAATAAAATTTATGAAGAATCAAATGGAAATATTACATATGAAGGTTCGAAATTGGAAAATCTCATATTATCTACTCACGGACAAATGTTTTTGAAAGATATAAATGAAGGACCAGACTTTCTGGAATTGAAGCGGAAAAAAGATTACATCACGTTTCTTCAAAACGTTCGAGGTGCATCAAAAGGGTTTGAAGAATTTTCTCTTGAAGAAAAAAATCTCCTTGAAAGTTTTTCTAAAGATCATAAGTTTTACTCCCGTCCTAGTATGGAAGCTAGAACTAAAAATATTATTATGAGAAATAATAACAACCTATTAATTAGTGTGTACTTATTGTTATTTACAATCATAATTTTGTCATTAATCAAGTTGGAAATGGCTTTCTTTGATTTCCGATACCTTTCCAAGTCGAAAGATATTATTTTTGGACTAATCGTCGTTGGCTCTTTTATTCGATTGACTTATCGGTCCAGTGAAATATGTCGTGCTTTTTACTTTGATTTAATTGATCGAAAGCTACCGCAAAGCTTTTTGAATGGGAAAAATCGCATTATGCTCGCGATGAAAAGTTTAGTAGAGATCATACTCCTTTGTGCAGCCATCTATTTGTCTTATGAAACATTTAGAGGGAGTCTTACTTTTTTTACAACTATCAAGACGATTGGTTACTCGTTGACGACTTCATTGTTTAACGTCTCTTATCCAGGGCTGTTAATCGGTACAGAAGGAGTAAAGGACGTGTGGAAAGGCAATGTATATGATGTTATTTTACTGCTAACACACATCATTCAAATTATTACTAGCTTTGTTTTAATAACAATGAGTATAGCGGGGTACTTAAACTTTCCGAAAGTACCGGTGTATTATGATTTTTACTCAGATAATAAAAAGTTTAAGATTGTTAAAAAAACATTTGATCATCAATTAGAAAGAAAGGTGATCACGATTAAGAAGGTTATGCATAACGATGTACTGAGTGAGTGGGACTTTTTGGAGAAAAAAATTATGCATGCGTATAGGAGCAAATCAATTTCGGAAGAAGATGCCAACTATTCGCTGGAATTGATTCGTTATCAAAAAGATTATTCAGGGGAATGAGTAAAATATAAAGAGAGTTTTTCTATCCCTTTAAGTAAACACCCCTTATAGACGGACGAAATGCAAAATTTGTCTGTCTATAAGGGGTGTTTTGTTTATGGATAGAAAGATGTATCTCATTGTCATGCGACTTGCTTCTTCTGTTTCTGAGAAAGGCGTTTCTTTATGATTGAACGTCCAAGCTGAATCCCTGGTCGCTCGATAACCTGATACGTGACGGATGCAATCACGCCAGAGACGACGAGCGTCACGAGGAACGTCAACATCCATAACGTCGTCACGCTATATTGCTGGGTCCACGTCTCGTTGAAGAGATGATTGACCCAATCGAGGACGAAAAAGTGGACGAGGTACAGGCTGAAGCTGATATGCCCGATGTACTGCATCACCGGATGATTGAGGATACGTCCCCGAATACCGGATAAGCCGAGAGCCAATAGACAAAAGGCGAGACCGAACAGCGCATGTTTCGGAAATGCGCTATAGACATCATATGGAGTAATCCCGAGTATGATAAGTAACGCAATCGATCCGAACGTCATCGCATAGTGCGTTCGCACGGACCACGATTGGTCGCGCCACACGAGATACAACGTGACCCCCATCAAGAAGATCGGCAGCTGGTTCGGGAACCAATAAAAGGCGAAACTCTTCACGTCCATGAATGGCTGACGCTGTTCGGTCAGGAGGTGCAGGACGATGCTAAGTACGAGCGTCGACGTTGTCCACAAGATCCCTTGACGCGCTGTCTTGATCCATTTGAACAGGAACGGCACACATGCATAAAATAAAAATTCGTTCGAGATCGACCAACCGCCCGGCACGAGACTGAATAACCACTCGGGATGCAGGACGTTCGTGAACGTCAACGTCGAGACCAAGAGGGAAAGTGTCACGTCTGGATAAGTCGTCGAAACCCCGATGAATTGATTGATTAGATCAAAACTTAAGTAGAAGAGCAGTGCGGCGTAAAACATCGGTGCGATCCGGAAGAAGCGCTTCGTGTAGAAGTCCTGAAGCGGAATCTGGCGCGATACCGTATAGCGCTCCAATGAATAGAACAACGTGAAGGCGCTGACGATAAAAAAGAGTTGGACGCCGCGCGACCCTTGTATCCCGATATGGTATAACCAATCGGGCAATTGTTGAAGGGACCGTGTCGAGTGCGTCAACACGACCCCGAGGATGGCATAACCGCGAAGGGCATCTAAAAAACTGAGCTTCTGCAACTGATGTAATCTCCTCTATACATTCCTATTTTTCTTTTCGTCAAACAATCTATCACGGTGTTGACTGTGTGTCTATTTGATTCAGACACTTGTGTTGAAACTGTAAAATATACTTCTCGTTAAATTGGCACGCGAATTTGTCTCGTCTCTTTGTTCGAGAGCGTATAGGTCACGATGTAGCTCGAACCGGACACTTTCACACTGGCCGACCGAATCGTCGTCTTCGACTGGTCGAGTCGGATGAGCGTGAGGTAGCGCACGTCTTTCCCGGTATTATACGAGATGACTTGTGGACGCGGCTTCCATTCGTAATCCTCGACGGCGACGAAGCTCGTGCTGTTGCGCATCGATGAATTTTTAAGGTTCAGCTGCATGAGCTGGATCGTTCGTCCGTTCGTATCACCATAGACGACGTTCTGAGTCGCCATCGAACTCTGAAGGAGTTTCAGACCTTCGGCGAGATGGAACCGCTGCACGAACTTCGTGGTTGCGGGTGAACTGATCCGGTCGTAGACGATGAGCGTCTGTTCTCTGTCGTAGACGAGCGTCCGTCGATGCGTCGCCCCGTTCCCGATGAGCTGGCTCTCCCCAATCGTAAGAAGGGTCGAACCGAGATTTTGTACGGTCTTGATGTTGCTCTTCCCACGCATCGTGGAGCGGAGGTCGAGATTCGCCCCGTCACGGTGGACGGTATTGTGGGCATCGACACCGAAGACGCGCTGACGTTCGGGGCGATTCGTATAGCCGTAGCGACCCGTCTCGATGATGAAGTCGCGGCCGAGGCCGTACAGGTCGATGCTCAAGTCATCGGCATGCTTGTGGGCACTGCTGTGATAGCCGGCCGTCATCATCACCTGGGTCGCCTGATTGAACGCGCGAGGTGGAGATACCCAGTATTCGCGCATGAAGCTGTATTGGTTGCTGATCCGTTTCGCCGTGACCGGTGGACGTGTCCCTTCCTTCCCTTGGGTGAGGGCGAAGACGAGCTCGGGGAAGTCCTCGATATGCGGAATGATCGAGGTGTTCCGTCTGACACCGGACGTGTCTCCAAAGATCGGGAGTGTCCCGTTCGGTTTGATCATATACGTCAGTTGCTTCGGCATCTGTTCGACCCGTGCCATGCTCGAAGGGAGTGAGAATCGGTTCGCTTCTGCCCAGATGAGGAAGCGGTCGAGCACGTGATACATATAGGACTGATAGCCGGGTGAATGCTCGAGGTGGACGGCGTCCGACGTGATGCTGTGCCGGATTTGTTTATCGAGGCGGATATCTGCGAGCGTCTTCCACGTTCTGCTCCGGTCGAACTGTGGGAACGTCTGCGCGATGGCGGTGAGCGCCATGTCTTGGAAGATCCCATGATTGTGATCATTTTTATAGAAGCTAGACGTCGCGAGTAACGTGCCATGGTCGTGGAGCGTCCGCAACATCAGACCGGTGAACGCCGTATCTTTATAGAGTGAAGAAGATTTATAGGCATCCCAAAAATTCAAGAGATGGAACGTCCGGATCGACGTGCCGTGGTCGTTATATGGCCAACGGTACTGTTTGTAGTTCGCAATCGGATGGGCTTTCGTCCAACTTTTAACGACCCGTACCCCGTACTTCAAATAAGCGGTATTGCCGGTCTCGTTATACGCCTGGGTCAATTGATTGAGCACCGTCAAATAATGAATTTGGAACGGATAGGAATTGCTCGACGAGCTCGGGATGTCCCGGTGCCAGTTAAACGTATCGACGTTCGGGACGGACAATTGATATGGTTTGGACGGGATCGACCAATCCCCACGAATCGCACGGTTGGCGTAGTCGACGGCGCGCGTAGGTGTCAATTTTTCATATTCATATGGCGCATGAAGTGGCATCTGTTTCATATACTCATGCGCGAGTCGTGCCGTTCCGCTCGACTTCAAATTCGAAGCGGTGAGTGGGTCACCGAGTAAGAGCTTGGCCTGACTTTTCTTTATGTAGATCTTTTTCGTATGACTCAGTGCGATGTAGTACCAGCCGGACGTACTGACGGCTGTATAGCGTTTTGTTGTCGAATACGCTGCCACTTTCGTCAATCGACCGTTCTTCATTTCATAGACGGTCGCATTCGGGATGGAGCGGATATCGAAAGGGTTCGTCGCAGCCTGGACGGAGTCTGTCGGGGTCATACCCCAAGCCCCTACTAAGACGAGGACGAGTAATATTCGTTTCATGCATACACCTCAATAAATTTGGATTTACTTCTTTTTCAAAGTATACCATGAGGTGTGTTTATTCCCTTAATTTTCTATATCATCTTTATTTTAAATGGAGGTAGGTTCAATTTGATTTTGTCCCGACAATTAATGAAGGATTGCGACGGATGCATGTCGAGACCTCATTTGGAAAAATATGATAAAGTGAGGTGAATCGAATGACTTGTATGTCATATGCCAAAGGGGAAGATGTGAATGAAGCACGTTAGTTTGTTTTTATTACTTTCTTTTGTGACGGCACTCGTCATTTACGGGATCTCTCTGACCGCGCCAGGGTTATTAGTGCCGATTGTGTATTTGGCTATCGCGGCATTGATCGGAATCATCGTGTACTTACTGAAAGTGTATATCGTAAACAGATAAGAACGATTCCACGTCGATCAGAGATGGTCTGGTCCCGTTCAAGCAGAAACCGATTTCCTATACAAAGAAGACCGACCTAATTCACAGGTCGGTCTTCTTTGTATGGTCTTTAATCCAACGTCAACCGTTCCACCGCATCGCGAAGATGATTCTCGCGGACGCGGATGTACCGACGTGTCGTCTTCGGCTCGGAGTGGCCAAGTAATTCAGATAACGTCGTCTCCATGACCCCTTTGTCATAAAGGTGCGTCGTAAACGCATGGCGGAGCGTATGAGACGTGACAGGATAGCCGAGCACTTCTGTGGCAGCCGTCGTCAGGTGACGATTGATGGTCGTCTTACAAATCAAAGCACCTCGTGCAGACGGGAACACATAGGGCGAGTCGACGGGACGTCGTTCCTCATCGAGATAGGTGGAGAGGACGGAGTGAATCTTGTCATTCAATGGGATTCGCCGAGGCTTTCCGTTCTTTGATTCTCGGACATAGAGTAACCGCCCCTGCAAATCGATCGCATCGAGTTTTAACAGCCGGACCTCGTTGATCCGCATACCCGTATGGAGCTGAACGGTTAAAAACGTACGATACAACGGGACGTCGATGGCATCGATGACGGCGGACAATTGTCTAGGGGAGGGGATTTCCGCTGAATGGCGCTCGGTCACTTTCACCCGTAACTGATGAAAGGGGTTGTGGGTGACGAGATGCTCGGCGATGGCCCAATCGTATAAGCCACGAAGAGCGCTCAAGTAGTTGTTGATGGTCACCGGTTGACATCCTTCGGAACGGAGCGTGTCGATATACGGCATGACGTCCTGCCTCGTTTTTAATTCGTCGAGCGTTCTGCCTTCTCCCATGATGGCTTCGAATCGGGCAAATTTGTAGGTCGCCTGGCTGACCGTGTTGTCCGATTTTCCGGTCATGCGTAAATAGTGGATGTGCTGAGCGACGGCATCTTTCATGTGTAAGGTCATCTTCCTGTCTCCTCTTACTCGTTGTCCTCACGGAGCATCCGTTGCAGTTCGGCCTTATAGGCGCGTAGTCGACTCGGCGAGTACCCGAGCGATGCCTCGGTCCCGTGAAGCATATGGCAGAGTAAGGTGAAATGACGATTTGGTAAAGTGGATCGCTTGTCGTCTAGCCAAAGCGAGAGGGGCACTTCGCGCTGGTCGACTTGTTCTGGGAGTCGTTCGCTCGCGACCTCGTGTTGGAGCGTCTTCGCCTGTTTGGCCCGTTCGTTCAGGATGGCCCCGCGGATACGGATGAAACAGTACGTTTTCCCTAACGTCTTGCCGTCTTGAAGGGCACGCCATAGGGCGATTCGTGCCGTTTGGGCGGCATCGTCGACTTCGTTCGGATGGAGATGGAGCTGTCGGATGACGTAAAAGATCATCGGCTCCCACTCTTTTATCTGTTCGTTAGCATCTGGCATGGTGGGCTGCTTTCCCGCGCGCGTCTAAAGTTTCCTAGGTGGATACAGCATAATGGTTGTTATGCAGATTTCGCACCTCACGAACGTTGAAGTTTCGTCAGTCCAAATCAGACACAGCACGGAAATGCTGCATGGCACAACCCGTATCCCTTATCCATCGGAAGCATCGATTCTCTATAACAACCATTATAGGAGGATGTCAGGTGATGATTTGATCAAGAGGTAAATGATATCCAAGTTTTAGTTGTTTAGCATTCGTTTAATGGATATAATTTACAGGGTGAAATCAAACCGGAAATGTGAGGAAAATCATGAAACCTTTGTATAGACGATTATCCATCGGGATGTTGAGCGGGATGCTCCTGTTCGCACCGATGACGACGGCTTCGGCCAATTCGGACTTCAACGTGCGCGTCGCTCCGTCGACCACGCTACACCAAATGAAGGGGAAGAAGTTGGTCCCGCTACAGAAGACGAACACGACGAAAGAATACCGCATCGTGCGCCCGTCCGGTTGGTATTACCTTGCCATGTCCGGCGGCAAACGGATCTATATCAAGAAAAGCCAGGCGGAGGTCGTTCCGGCCCGTTCGTTGACGAAAGCACGCATCCAATCGAAAACGAACCGTCCGCTCGTCCATACATACATGGGGCAGACCGAGTCCCATATCCCGTATGAATATGACCGACTGTCGACAGAACAGGCGAAACAGTTCGCCGATCGGGCGCTCGCCGGCAACTGGTATATCCCGACGAAACCGAACAATCTGTCGGTCCCAAACATCGACACGTTCAACTGGCATAAGGACGTCCCGGCCGTGGACAGCAACTCGTTCCCGTTCCAGCTCCACTACTTGACGGTCCTCAATCAGTTGACGCAAGCGTACAATGACACGGGTGACCTCGCCTATCTGAAATATGGCGAACGACTAATCAAAAGTTGGACGAAGGCACACCCGGCCTATAACTACAAACGACTCAAGTGGGGATATAATGACCAAGGAACGGCGATTCGTGTGTTCCATTTGTTGAATTTCTGGGATGTATATAAAGAGACGTCACTCTATCGGGACCCTGCCTTCACCGAGCTCATGTTGAAAACATTGTATGAGCATGGGGAGATCTTGGCATCGTCCGACTTCTACAAACCGAAACATAACCACGGTATCTTCCAAGACATGGCGCTCACTGCCATCGCCCAGACGTTCCCTGAGTTTGACCGGAGTAAGGTGTGGCAATCGACCGCCAGCGCGCGGCTCCAGGCGCAAATCGCCCACAGCATCTCGCCGGAAGGGGTCCACCTTGAACACTCACCTCGATATCACGTGTATGTGTATCATACGTTGTCGCGCTTTATCGAATGGGCCGAGGCTAACCAGTTCGTTCTGCCTTCACGCTCGGGCTATATCGAGAAGATGCCGGATCAGCTCACCTACATGTTGAAGCCGAATCGGACGCTCCCGATCTTCGGTGACACGACCGGGCACCTTCAAGGGATGAACATCATTCCAAAGACGAATGAATATCCAGAGCTCAGTTTCGCGGTGAGCGGAGGGGCAGAGGGCGTGGCACCGACCCTGTTGACGAAGCAAATCGGGGATCAATACAGCTTCATGCGCGAATATTGGTCGCGTCCACCTGAGGCATTCTCGGGTGCGACACAAGTGATGATGACGGCAGGTTATCATAGCAGTGCCCACAAACATGCCGATGACTTGAGCATCGACTTCTATGGACTGGCGCGTGACTTCATCATCGAGACGGGTCGCTTCGGTTATTCGGCACGACCGGAACGGAAGGAAGTCTTTAAAGTCGAGGCCCATAACACCGTCCACCGATACGGGGAAAACTTGGATTTAAGCAAAGGCATGATCGGTCGGAGCCGTATCGTGAAGACCGAAGACCGTGGAGAGACAAGCCTCGCCATCGGAGAGAGCGCGTTGATCGGGAAAGGGGCCACGCATCGCCGCACCCTCGTCTATGACAAGGCGAAAACGCTCGTCGTCTACGACCGCATCACCTCACCGAAGCCGGACATGTTCGTCCAGCGCTTCCACCTCGGAGAGGGTCTGAAGCTATATAAAGGGACGACCGAGGCACAGAACGTGACGTTCCGAGACAGCCGGCGTCGATCGATTCAACTGATGCAGCTCGAGACGGACGAAGAGTCATATATGTCCGTTCAACCAAGTCATCTATCGGTCCGTGATGCGGAGTGGACGCTTCGCGACCAAGTCGTCTCCATTGAATACGGTACGGACGTGCGTTACATCACACTCATGCGGATCGACCGGACGAACACCTCGATTGTCGACACGGCGGTCAAGGAACAAGCTAATCAGTATGAACTCACCTATACACTTTCCAACGGCGAGACCCATACTCTCGACGTTCCAAAATGATTGAAGCCTGGCGACTGCCAGGCTTTTTTACGTGGACGATGAGAGTAGTTGTTGAATCCCACCATTTGCTAAGGTAGAATTTTCAAGTAGAACAACTGACAAGTGAGGGAACGAATGGAACATTCACATGCAAAACAGATCGTGGCTCAACTTCGGGGTTCGCTCTCGGGGAAAGCGAGCGATGGTTGGGACGTCGTCATCTCGGCAGGGACGATGTGCTATCAATGGAAGGGAAGACGGATGATGCCAGACAATCGGCTCGAGACGACCGAGACGGTACGGCTCATCCGTCCATACGGTCGATATTATATTGTCCATAGAGAAGGAAGGGAAGCACTCGTCCGCGCGACGGACGTGATGCTCCTTATGACCGACCCCCTCTCGAAAATCAAATTGACGGACAAGATGGAGCGACTGCTCGTCCGTGACTATATGAAACAAAAGCGCACATTCGCTTCGTACCATTATGAACAAATCCGTGATGAACAGGCGGTTCATTTTGCAGAAGAGACGTTGAGCGGAAGATGGTATATCCCATCGCTTCCGCATACATTGGCCGTCCGTGATGTTCGGACGTTCGATTGGAACAAAATGTTACCACCTGTGAACAACAACTCGTTCCTTTTCCAACTCCACTATTTGACGACGGTCAATCAACTGACTCATGCCTATGAGGTGACGCAAGACGAAAGATACTTGCACTATGCACACCAAATCATCGATAGCTGGCAGAGCCATCATCCGCTGCATGGCGGTCCGCGGGGGCGTGTAGCATACCATGCGCACGGTACGGCGATTCGAGTATTTCATATACTCCGTTTCTTTGAAGCGTATCGCCAGGCACCGATCCATCATGATGCCCGTGTGACGTGCTGCTTGTTACATCTGTTATATGAACATGCGACATTACTGGCGACCCCTACCTTTTATCGTCCGCTCCATAACCATGGGCTCTTTCAAGATATGGCACTGTTTGCGATTGCTTCCTGTTTTCCGGAGTTTGATCGCAGTGCGGATTGGAGAAGGATTGCGCGTGCGCGGTTGAATAAGCAACTCGACATTTGCCTTTCGGAGGACGGGACCCATTTGGAGCACTCGCCCGGCTATCACGTTTACGTGTACCATACGCTAAGTCGATTTAGAGACTGGGCCGATTTAAATGGATTCACGTTGCCGGAAGGGATTGGACGCATCGACCGGATGCCAAAGCGCCTCTTGCATTTCATTAAACCGAACCAAACCTTGCCGATCGTGGGGGATACGGGAGGACAGCTTCGCGGAAGTCGTTTAATTCCTCGGATTGAAACGTTTCCCGAACTAGCCTTTGCCATGAGCGGAGGGACACAAGGACAATGCCCAGAAGAACTGCTGGCGAATCTAGGTTCTCAATATGCGGTCATGCGTGAATATTGGCACCATGCAAAGCGTCCGTTTCGTGACGCCACCTATATTCTGATGACAGCGGGATACCATAGGGGTGCACATAAACATGCCGACGATTTGAGTCTCGAACTATATGGATTGGGGCGGGATTTCATCGTCGAAACTGGTCGGTATGGCTATGTGGACGGACCTGAGCGTGCGCAAGCACTACGTGTCGCGGCGCACAATACGGTACATCGACTCGGAGAAGAGCTCGACTTGTCGATCGAGCGAATCGGAGAGAGCGGAATCCTAGAGGTGAAAGAGGCGCGGAAACAGATGACGGCGACCGGAGTGAGCCGTCTGATTGGAAAAGGGGCCATTCATACTCGGCATGTCGTGTACGATAAGGCGCGAACGCTTGTCGTGTTTGATCGGATTGTTGCGTCGGAAGCGGACCTCTTTGTCCAGCGCTTCCATCTGGCACCCGGTTTGGACCTGGTAGCGGGTACACCAGAAGAACACAACGTTCGATTTAAAGATGCCTCGAATCGAGCCATTCAATTCATTCAGCTTTTAAAAAACGAAGAGGCTTATATGGCACTTGAACCGAGCCATGTGTCCATGCGTGATTTGGAGTGGACTCCCCGCCAGCAAGTCGTTTCGATTGAACATGGTAGCGAAGTTCGCTTTTTGACTCTGATTCGACTAGACCGGACCGGGAAGCGTGTCGTCGATACGAAGGTCGAAGAGCGGGATGGGATGTACATCGTCTCGTATTGGATTGAAAACGGGGGAAAGCATGTCATTCATGTGCCGTGTGAGGAAAGTCGTGACGTGTAAAGGGCAAAACGTCACGACGCTCTCACGAAGTGATGTCGTCCTTTACATAATGAGGGAATCGTTTTTTGTGGAAATTGTAAAAACCTTAAAAATCTTCAATTTGTGATTGTTTATTGGACGCGTTTCCGTTACGTTAGAACTAGAGCGATTTGTACATATAAGGGAAAAACGGACGACTTTGGGGTAATCGTGGTAAGTAAAAAGTCGAATGATGTAAGCGCTTTCTCTTGTGTGTCCTCTTCGCAAATCTGAAAGGGGAATTGGACATGACAAAGAAATCATCTCGTAAGTTGTATACAGCACTCGCTGTAGCGGCCGTATCGACTGCATCGCTCGCACCGGCTGTTGTCACAGAAGCTGCGTCGAAAGCACCAGTCGTCAAAGCGAAATCAGCGTATGTGTACGCAGGGGACTTGGATGCTGCACTCGATGCTACATATGAGGGCGCGCCGATCCATTGGTATAAATCGAGCGTCAACTTGGAGAAATTAGGTACATTCCAAACAGCTAAGGGAATCGTCAAAGGCAAAGGGAAGTACATTGAGAAACGCGTCCGCGTCCTCGATCACCCGATTGCGATTTTACCACCGAGCGAGCCACTCGTGTTCAAACAAGGGAAACCGGCACTTGGCATCGTGAAGCAACAAGTGAAATTCGCAAGTGGGACGTATGAAAAAGCAGTACGTTGGAGCAAAATCGACACGAGTGAAGTCGGCGAATTCGTCGCGACGGCTACATATACAAACCGTGGTAAAACGATCACACTTGAAGTTCCTTATACAGTAGAAGGATACAAGCTCTCGATCATGCACACGAACGACACGCACGCCGCGCTCGATCTCGCACCGAAACGTGCGACAGCCATCAAGCAAATCCGTGCAGAGAAGCCAGACAGCCTCTTGATCGACGCAGGGGACGTCTTCTCAGGATCGCTTTACTTCAACGAGTTCAAAGGTCAAGCTGACCTCAAACTCATGAACTACATGAAATACGATTTGATGGTGCCGGGTAACCACGAATTCGATCTCGGTACGGAGCAAGGACACAAAGAACTTGCTGATTTCGTCCGTTATGCGAACTTCCCGTTCGTCAGCTCGAACGTCAACTATGCAAATGACCAATACATGAAGAGCCTCTACCGTGACGAAGTTTCGCAAAAAGCGTACAACGGTCGTCTTTATGAAGGAGTCATCAAAGTAGTGGATGGCGAGAAGGTCGGATTCTTCGGTTTGACAACAGAAGAGACGGCATCCATCGCTAGCCCAGGCCCAATTGAATTCCAAAACTACATCGCAGAAGCACAAAAAGCAGTCGACGCGTTCAAAGAGATGGGCGTCGATCAAATCGTAGCTGTCTCACACCTTGGGTATAACGACAACCCGGCGTTCGACAACGACTTGTTGCTTGCTGAAAACGTAGATGGGATCGACATCATCGTCGGTGGCCACACGCATACTCGTTTGAGCGCTCCGGTCCTCATCACAGAAGGAAAAACAGAGCCAACGGTCATCGTTCAAGCGGACCAATACAGCAATTTCCTCGGAACGGTTGATGTCGAGTTCGACAAGGATGGAAAAGTCATCAAACATGCAGGTAGCTTGATTGACGTGAAAACACTTCAACCAGATCCATACGCGGTCGAGTTGCTCGCACCATTCAAAGATGTCGTGGATACAATCAGCCAAGACCCAATCGGTGTCTCGCTCACAGCTCCACTCGATAACCCACGTGACAAAGGTGACGAAACAGCACCGAGTGTCCGTAAAAATGAAACAGCCCTCGGTAACTTGATTACAGACGGTATGCTCACGAAAGCGAAAGAGTATGATTCTGCTGTCATCGGTGCTGTTCAAAACGGTGGTGGAATCCGTGCATCAATCGATGCAGGTCCTGTCACGACAGGTGAAGTGTTGACGACACTTCCATTCGGAAACACGCTTGCCATCATGGACTTGAAAGGTAGCGAATTAAAAGCTGCTTTCGAGCGTAGCGTTGGCATTTACCCAATCGAGAACGGTGGATTCCTCCACGTATCTGGATTCAAAGTATTGTTCGACAGCTCAAAACCGGCTGGCGAGCGCATCGTTAGCTTGCAGTACAACAACGGCACAGAGTTTGTCGATGTCGAAGACGCGACGAGCTACAAAGTCGCAACGAACTTCTTCACAGCGCAAGGTGGAGACAACTATGTTGAGTTTGAAACGGCATTCAAAGACGGTCGCGTCAATGACCTCGGTCTCATCGACTGGGAAAACTTCCGCGATCACTTGATCAGCCTCGGCGAAGAAGTCACACCTGCTGTTGAAGGACGTATCGTCGACGTCAACGCAGCTGAATAAGACAATCATTGGTTACTTTCGGACGGATCCAGGAATGGGTCCGTCTTTTTATAGGAAACTCAGGCGTGTACATTTGTCATCAAATTGCGACCGACATATAACTCTGTTAAGATACGATAAGATGAAGAAATACTGATTACTTAAAAAAGGTGGAGCGGACGTATGGATGTAAAAGCGACGCTGCGCGATGTGCAAGCGCACATTGCGTGGTTGAAAGAAGAAAAAGAACGGGTCGACCGGAGAGAAGCATTGAACGGAGATGACTTGATCACCCTTGAGGACCTTCCTTCATTGTCGAGACAGGCACAACGCCCGCGTCTTGACGATAAATTGTTTGAAGAACAGCAAGCTACCTTAAAAACGGAACTCGAATCAGCTCGAGCGCGACTCCCGAAACAAGATGTGACTCGTATCGCATCGAATGGGAGCAATTTTTATGAGAAGGCGGACGTACAAGTGGCATTCGTCGGTCCTGTTAAACGAGCGAAAGAGTTAGAGCGGCTTTGTCATGTCCATTTATTTGAGAATGTGACGGGCTTCTTAGAGCTGGCTGAAATCGAAAAGATTGATTTCCTTCTCATCTCGGCCGCGCTAGTGGAAGATGAGACGACCGCATTCCACCACATGGGCTCACCGCGTTCGCACTCCCGTCACTGGTTGGAGAATTTGATTCGCAAAGCTAAACAAATTGATGTTCGTGTCGTGTTTGAAACTACTCTCGATACGAATCACTACGATCGTTTCTCCTCACTCGCCGCACAGTGTGACTATATCTTTACGGCAAACGAGGAGCGTGTGACGGATTATATCGAAGAAGCCGGACATGAGCGCGTTTTTGTCATCCGTCCGGGAATCGACCCACTTCGCTTCAATCCAATCGGGATGACGCGTGTTCAGTCGGATTCGGTCGTCGTCACGAACCGTTTCCCGGTACAACGTTTTGCAAAAGACTTGGAGACACTCGCACAAGGTGTTCGTGATGCGAATAAGTCTCTTTATGTAATTCGCGAAGCGGATGAATCGAAGGTGTCGTTCGCACCGAAATCACTTCAAGATGTCCTCGTCCATGGGGACCAAGAGGAGATCGAGGCGTTGAAAGAAACCTCGAACTGGATTCTTCACGTCAATGAAGTGAAAAACAGTCCGACGATGAGTGCGCAAGCCATCTATGAGGCACAGGCACGGGGACAACTCGTCTTGACGAACTACAACGTGGCCGTCAACAACGACTTCCCGAACGTATTCATCGCGACGAGCGCATTGGATGCACAAGGGATTTTAGAAATGTTCGATACAGACGAAGAGCGTCTCGAGCATCAGCTATCTGGTGTCCGCACCATCTTCTCGAACCATACAATTTATGATCGTTTCAACGAAATGTTATTCGTTCTCGGCATTCACCACGAAGTCCGTCGTGACGTCCTCGTCATCGGTCGCGGCGACGTGACGGCGACCCGTGAGCAGTTCGAGCGCCAATCTTATCCGCATAAACGTTTTGTCGCAGAAGCGGATTTACAAGAAGTCGATTTACGTACAGCCGACTTCGTGACGGTATTTGACGACCGTTATCACTACCTCGACTATTATGTAGAGGATATGGTCAACGCCTTCAAATACACGGACGTCGCTTTCGTGACGAAAGGGCAGGACGTTGTACATGAATTCGTAGAGGGATACGATGACGTCGCGTTAACGATGTTTGCGGCAAGCCACCTGTCGCTTGAGACGCTTCGGGACGACCAGCGTATCGAGGGACAAGGCTATGCCATCGATCATTTCGAACTGCTCGCGGCAGATGACGTGCTCGTCCCGAACGAACCGGGCGACTATGCGCTTTCAATGATCGTCCCGATTTATAACAACGGTCGTTATCTCTACAACAAATGTTTCTCTAGTCTTCGCCGTAGCTCGATGTTTGAAGACATGGAGATTTGGCTCGTCGACGACGGTTCGACGGACCAAGAGACGATCGGCTATATCGAACGCCTCGTGCGGAAGTATCCGAACGTCTACACGTACTCATTCAACGACGGAGGCAGCGGCAGTGCGTCGCGTCCGCGAAACAAAGGCGTCGAATTGGCAACGACACCGTACATCGCTTTCCTTGACCCGGACAATGAAGCGGTCAACGACGGCTATGCGGAACTATTCCGTATCATGAAAGAGAATGACGCGCTTGACCTCGCAGTCGGAAGTATGTTGAAGCTTGCGAACCGTGAGGCCATGATTGAGCTAGACGGCCTTGAAAAAGATGGTGTTCGCATCATCGAAGACCCGAGAGCGTACTTGCTCGAGCACAACTTCAAGGTACAGAGTATCCAGACGATGGTCATCAAAAAAGACTTCATCCAGAAGCACGATTTGAAACAGGTCATCGGTGCGGTCGGGCAAGACTCGCTCTTCTTCCAAGAGATGTTCCTCAGCGCAGGACGCGTCGCTCTTCTCGACTTGACGATTCATGATTATTACGCGGCTGTCGCCGGTTCGACAGTCAACACGATCACGAAGAAGTACTTTACGAAGTGTGTCATTCGGGAAACGGCACGGGCAAAAGCATTCGCCCGGGAAGGTGTACTCGATCAATACCGTTCCACACGATTCGAACGCTTCTTCTCGATGTGGTACTTGGTCTTCTTACGCCGAAGCAAACCGGAAGAGTTTGTCGACAATGCCGGTATGCTTTATGAAATCATCGAACAGTATCGTCCGATGGAATTAGAGACGCCGATTGTAAAACAATTCGTCGACTTATATGAATCAGGACAAACAGAAGAATTGAAGCGTCTCTACTTTGACGCATACTTGTGAGGTGAGAGCATGAGCAACGAATTTGAAAAAGAAATCGGATTGTTGAAACAACGAATCAAACTGCAGGAAGAAGAGATTCGTCATTTGAAACATGATGAACGTCTATTACGTCAAAAGCATCGACGACTCGTTCAAAAGTATGGAGATCTTCTGTACACGTTTGAATGGACCGTGAAGACGTTCGAGAAGAAAGAGCAAGCGCTCAGTGACTTGAAACGTAAATATGATGTGTTGAATCAGAAGTATCGTCGTCTTGTGCAATCGAAAGCCGGAAAAGCGATTTTGAAGGCACAGGCGGTTGCACGACGCATTCGCAAATAAAGAATCGAGCTCGAAAGACTCGATGATTTGGAGGATATGAGGATGGATTGGCAGAAAAAAGCACGTCGCGCCGCTTACCTTGGGGTACAACGGTCGAAGCGACTCGGTCGTAAAGTGTTGAACAAACGCCCGAACAAATCGCATCAACTACGTGAACTCGTACCGAACTGGTATACACGCTCACCTTACGTACACGTTGAAGGGACGGACCTTGTCTTCTCTGGGGACGAGCCGGTCACCGTCACGTACCGACCGAACGCGAGTTCAGATATCATCTCGGTGAACGACCTCGTCGAATCAGGTCAAAAGACGTTCACGGCTATGATGCGTGTCAAATCGCGCGAAGGTCTGATGCCAACGTTGACGTTAGAAGTCGTGCGTAAAGGTGGACGTACTCGTTACGTGACGGTACAGGACGGCGATCAGGTCGATGTGACGCTCGGCATGGGTGAACAAATCGTCCGGGCTCATCTTGAAGTCAACGGGGCAGGAGCGTTCAGCCTCGTCGAGCTCATGCTCGGCAAGCTGTCGCTTTGGACAGTCGAAGGGACGGCTGCGAACGTATCACTTGATGCTTTTGATTTCCGTTATCCGCTTACGTCGTCGTCACTCCGTTCTCTCAAACCACAGAGTGAGATTGCTCACTTCGACGGAGACACGCTCGTCGTCCGTGCTGAAGGGAACCAATACACGCACTATGGCGTCGATGAGATCGCGCTACCACACGTCGATACAGAACGTGGCATCGATTTTGAGACGGGTGATATGGACGATGACTTGTATCGTTTCTATTTGAAAGGGGACCGCACGGGTACAGCGGACGCCTCGCTATTCATCGCGACGTATACGGTGTCTGGGCAGGATCGTTTGATTGAAGTGCCACTCGGACTGAGCGGTATCGTCCGCATCGCACCGTCACACCGTTCCATCCGCTATTTCATCCGCGTGAACGGGTCAGGACAGCTTGAGAACTTGAATATCGGCATGATTCGCGAAAAGAGTGTCCGCCGTGAAGACGTCTTGTCCCTCAAACCGGACATGTGGACGATCCCGGCACCCGACCTCATCAAATTGAAGAGTCGAGATGACCAACTCGTCGTCCAGTTGAAAGGCGAGGACGATCAGCGCCGCTACATCTCGTATGCAGAGATGAACAACAGCTTCAAACTGCTCCCGACAGAGTTCCCGTATGAAGTGAAGGCGAACAGTCGTTACCGTGTCACGCTCGATGGTGTAGCCGATGAAGGGGCGAATGTTGTCCTCTACATCATTGCCTACTCGGCGACGGAGCGTCAGATTATGCAACAGGTTCAAATCGGAAGCGAGAAAGTCTTCTACTTTGACCGTGGCATCCGCTTCCTTCGTTTCGCCCTCCGTGTCGACGGTGTCGGAGAGGCTCGGGTCGACCGCATCCGTGTCGCTGAAGAACTCGTCAGCGATGGTACAGAAAACCCGACATGGATGGACGTGCGCGAGGCTCGCTTCTTCGCACCAATCCCACGTGAACTACACGAACTGAAGGTCGCGGCCATCTTCGATGAGTTTACGATGGCATCCTACAAACCAGAGTGTCAGCTCATCACGTTCACACCGGACAACTGGAAGACGGTGCTCCTCGATGAGCAACCGGACGTCCTCGTCGTCGAATCGGCGTGGAAAGGGAACGCCGGTGCATGGGAGAAGAAAATCGTCAAATATGGCACGAACACATGGGAAGAGCTCGACGCGCTTCTCGCTTGGTGCCGTTATCACAACATCCCGACCGTCTTTTGGAACAAAGAAGACCCAATTCACTACGACCGTTTCATTGAGACGGCGAAGCGATTCGACTATGTGTATACGACCGACATGAACCGCGTTCCGAACTATAAAGAAGATTGTGGTCATGACCGTGTCGATGCGTTACCGTTCGCGGCACAGCCGAAAGAACATAACCCGATTCGCTTACCAGGGACTCGTGAGCCGTATGCGTGTTTCGCCGGTTCGTATTATGCGAACCGCCACGAATCGCGTAAAGCTGACATGGACAGACTGTTCGCGGCGGCAGACAAGTATGGTCTTGCGATTTACGACCGCAACTATGCGATCAACCAACGCGGGGAGAGCGACCAACTTCAATTCCCGGAACAGTTCCGTCACTCGATTCGCGGCAGTTTGAAATACAACCAGATTGCCAAGGCATATAAAGGGTATAAAGTCATGTTGAATGTCAACTCGGTCAACGATTCACCGACGATGTTCTCACGTCGCGTCTTCGAAGGGCTCGCTTGCGCCACACCGGTCGTCAGCACACGCTCGGTCGGGGTTGATGCCATGCTTGGTGATTACGTCTTTCTTGATGACGGAGAATCCGACTTGGATGAAACGTTCCGCCGTTTGATGACAGATGACTCATTCTATGAGGACATCGCGATGCGTGGTATGCGTCACGTGTTGACGTATCACACGTATACGCAACGTCTCGCGAAAATCGTCCAAGACGTCGGCATCCCGTACCGTGTCGACCACGAGAAGATTGCCGTCGTCGCCTTCATCAAGTCGCGCGAAGAGGCAGAACGCGTCGTCGCTCAGTTCGAGGCGCAACGTTATGAGCATAAACATCTCATGATGTTCCTCGATAAGTTCGAGGATCACATCGATGTATACAACACGTACAACACGCCGTCGATCTCGACGTATATGCGTAGCTACTTGACGCACTATACCTCGTTCACGGAGATGGTCGAATCGTACGATTGGGTCGCCCACTTGAAGTCGGACGATTATTACGGTCCGAACTACTTGAGCGATTATCTGCTCGCGGCACGCTACGCAGAAGCGGACGTTCTGACGAAAGAGGACTACTATACGTATGACGGTCAGCTCGTCAAACAGGACCATGACGAATCGTATCGTTATGTGTTTGATGCGACACCGTCCCGCTCGATCGTGCAGCCGTCGGCACTCCGTTTCTATACGGTGGAGGAGGCACTCCACATCTTTGAAGCGGATGAGAGCTTGAACGAGCTTGCTCGTTCTGGCAAACGCATCTTCAGTGTCGACCCGTATCAATATGTGAAAGCCGGTGCCGCCATGGATGAAGCGGACCTTCAGGAGGTAACATTATGACGAAGCAACCGCTCCGAATCCTCGTATACGGGGACGTCAATTTGAACTTGATCGACGGATCGGCCATCTGGCTCACGTCGGTCGTGCATATGTTGAACCAGGACCCGAACATTGAGGTCGACGTGCTCTTGAAGCGCTCGATCGTGAAACCGGAAGTGACGGCGTCGATCAAACAGCTCGACCGCGTCAATTTCATCGACGTCTTCACGGAAAACTCGACGAAGAAAGACGAGCCGTACTATGAGAAGAAGGTGCTCCAGCCGGAAGAGGCGGCCCAACTCATCCACGAGCTCGTCGAGACGAAACAGTATGACATGACGTTCATCCGTGGGTTCCAGCTCGCTTATGCGCTCTCCGATTATGAACATACGATGAAAAAGACGTGGACTTATCTCACAGATTTCACGCATGATTCATCGGCCGCGTCACAGGAGGAGTTGGCACGTTTGAAGAAGATTGCGGACCGTTCGGCTCGCATGCTCTGTCAGACGGCGGAGATGAAGGCGTACTTCGAGACGTTTTTACAGACGCCGAAGCCGTTCCTCATCTTGAACCCGATGATCCCGAACATGCGTGAGGCGACGCCGACGTTCAAACGTCAGGCGAAACGTCTCGTCTATACAGGAAAATTCGCGCCACTCTGGTACTCGGCTGAAATTCTCGACGCACTCGAGAAAGTACGAGTCCGGATGCCGGACGTCGAATTGAAAGTGGCAGGAGACAAGTTCAACCAAGACCCGAACAACCCAAACTTCCGTAAAGAAGTGACGCATCGCCTTCAAACGGACGAAGGGGTCCACTGGTTGAAAGGTATCCCGCGTGCGGACGTCGAGACGCTCATCGAAGAGAGTGACATCGGCATCTCGTGGCGTCACCCGGACCTTGACGACAGCCTCGAGTTGTCGACGAAGCTCCTCGAATATGGGGCGCTCGGGAAGCCGGTCCTCCTTAACCGCAACAAGATGCACGAGATGTTGCTCGGGTCGAGCTACCCGCTCTTCGTCAATTCGGAAGACGAATTCATCGAAAAGGTTGAACTCGCCTTCACGCATCCAGCCATCTATAAGGATGCGGCGGAACGGCTCTACAACATGGCGAAGAATTATACGTTCGCCAGCACGTTCGAACGTCTCCGTGACGCGATTTGGGAGATGCAGAAGACGACGATCCTCTTCGCCGGTCACGACTTGAAATTCATCCGTATGTTCATGGAACGTTTCGAGGCCGACCCGAGCTACCGGGTCCTCATCGACCAGTGGGACGGACACAAGATTCATGATGTGAATCACAGCAAGGCATGTCTCGCACAAGCAGACGTCATTTTCTGTGAATGGGGCCTCGGCAACGCCGTCTGGTACTCGCAACATAAGTTGCCGCATCAACGCCTCATCGTCCGGATTCATCGTCAGGAGAAAGAAACACCATTTCCACGGGAATATGCGCTCGACAACATCGACCGTATCATCCTCGTCTCACCGTATATGTTAGAAGAGATGCATCGTCTGTTCGGAATCCCGCGTCACCAGATGACGGTCATCTACAACGCCGTCGACGCGGACAAGCTCGACAAACCGAAACAGGCAGACGATTTGACGTTCCGTCTCGGTATGATCGGCATGAACCCGAAACTGAAGCGTCCGGACCTCGCGCTCGACGTCCTCGAAGAGCTGCTGAAGACGGACAAGCGGTACCATCTCCACTTCAAAGGACACCATCCAAAAGACGTCTATTGGATCGGGAAGCGCGAAGAGGAGAGCGCGTACTATGAGGCGCTACTGAAACGCATCGAGGAGTCAGAACTTCGCGACCACGTCCACTTCGATGGTCACGGCAATGACGTCGATACGTGGCTCCAATCGATCGGATTCGTCTTCTCGACGAGTGACTTGGAAAGTTTCCATCTCGCACCGGCCGAAGCGATGGCAGCAGGGTCATACCCGCTCATCCGCCACTGGACGGGTGCGGAAACAATTTACCCAGACGAACTACTCGTCACGGATACGTCGAAATTTGTCGATACGATCCTCTCTTATAAAGAAGATACCGAGAAGCTGAAGACGGACGCAAAAGCCTATCAGGCGTATGCCCGTAAACATTTCGCGCTCGATCGTCTCTATCGAGAGATGGAACAAATCATTTCAGGCAAAACACACGAACAATTTGCGACGACATTGTCATGAAAATGTAATTGCACCAAAGAATTGTTCAAGAGTATAATGAGTATTGTTTTATTATCGAATGTGAAATAAAATGATGGACAATGCGCTATTTAAAAAGCGCGTCAAAACATTTGGAGGTTACCACACAATGAAAGTATGTACAGTAGGTCTTGGATATATCGGATTACCGACATCGGCTGTCTTTGCGAACTATGGCGTCGACGTCGTCGGAGTCGATATCTCACAACATGTTGTTGATAAATTGAACCGTGGAGAGATCCACATTGAAGAGCCAGGTCTCGGCGAAATGGTCGCAGACGTCGTGGCAAAAGGGAAGTTCCGTGCATCACTCTCTCCAGAGAAAGCAGATGCCTTCATCATCGCGGTCCCAACACCGAACAACGACGACGAGCACAAATCATGTGACTTGACGTACGTCTTGGATGCGACACGCAAAGTGTTGCCATTCGTTGAAAAAGGCAACGTCATCATCGTTGAGTCGACAATCGCACCACGTACGATGGACGACTTCGTCAAACCACTCGTCGAAGAAGCTGGATTCACTGTCGGTGAAGACATCTATCTCGTACACTGCCCAGAGCGCGTGTTGCCTGGACAAATCCTTCATGAGCTCGTGCACAACAACCGTATCGTCGGTGGGATCACGACAGAATGTGCAGAAGCAGGCGCACGCGTCTACGGTACATTCGTTGAAGGTGAAATCGTGAAAACAGATGCGAAGACGGCAGAAATGTCGAAACTCATGGAAAACACGTTCCGTGACGTCAACATCGCACTCGCGAACGAACTTGCAAAAGTATGTAACGACTTAGACATCAACGTTCTTGACGTCATCGAGATGGCGAACAAGCACCCACGTGTCAACTTGCATAGCCCAGGACCAGGTGTCGGTGGACACTGTCTCGCGGTCGACCCGTACTTCATCGTCGCGAAATCACCTGACCTCGCGAAAATCATCAACTTGTCACGTGAGACGAACGTCTCGATGCCACACTACGTTGCAGACAACGTTCAGAAGTTGACTGCTGGAATCGAAGACGCGAAAGTCGCTGTCTTTGGTGTGACATACAAAGGAAACGTCGACGACATGCGTGAAAGCCCAGCGGTTGAAATCGCTGAAATCTTGCTTGACCGTGGTGTGAACATCTCTGTTCACGATTCACACGTTGAAAAATCAACATCAAGCCGTTTTGAGCTCGTTTCAAAAGAAGAAGCACTCAAAGACGCAGACCTCGTCCTCGTATTGGTTGACCACAATGAGTTCAAAGTCCTCGACTTTGCAGAGCTCAAGTCATCAATGCGTCGTCCGATGATCTTCGACACACGTAACATCGTGAAACCAGAAGGTGAAGACGTAGCGGTCGTCAACTACGGCAACCTCTACAAATATACAAAGGAAACGAATCTCGTTCTTTGATTCAGGTGAATGAACATGTTTAAATCCGCGAAAGCTATTCTTTCAGAGCTAAAGTCGAGCTTGTACTTGATTTTCCGTCTCGCCACGTATGAGACGCGAAGCAACAACTCGATGCAGTACCTCGGATTTTTATGGGAGTTCGTGACACCGTTATTGCAGATTGGAGTTTACTGGTTCGTATTTGGATTTGGTATTCGAAGCGGCAGGCCGATTGATGGCGTGCCGTTTCTGCCATGGTTGGTCGCAGGGATTGTCGTCTGGTTCTTTATTGCCTCAGCGATCACCTCGACGGCCCGGTCCGTCTATTCGAAAATCGGCATGGTCTCCAAAATGAGCTTCCCAATCTCGACGATTCCGGCATACGTCTTGCTCGCACTCTTCTATCGCCACGTGGCGTTAGTCGGTGTCTCGTTTATCTTGATGTGGGCATTCGGATTCCCGATGGGGCTACATTCGCTCTGGTTTATCTACTTGGCGTTCAGTGCGCTTGCACTACTGTACTCGCTCGCCTTGATTACGTCCGCGCTCACGACAATCGTGCGCGATCTTCAAAACCTTCTTCAGTCGATGATGCGGATGTTGATGTATTTGACACCGATTTTTTGGGTGCCGCCGGCGAAGCTCGCGAATATCCTACAAATCAATCCGCTCTATTATTTAGTCGAAGGATATCGGTCGATGTTCCTCGGAACCGACTGGTTGGCGACTAACTGGGCTTACGGTCTCTATTACTGGGCCATCGTCTTCGTTCTCTTCTTCGTCGGGTCGATGATTCATTTGCGTTTCCGTCGACACTTCATCGATTACATTTGAGGAGGACCTTATGTACCAGGTTAAATTTGAAAACGTATCGAAACGATATACGCTTTATAACAAGCAATCTGATAAGCTGAAAGAGATCTTCTTCAGTAAAGCAGGGGGCAAACAGTTTTACGCACTTCGCAATGTCACGTTTGAAGTTCCACCCGGGGAAGTGGTCGGGATTATCGGCATTAACGGGTCAGGGAAGTCGACGATGTCGAACTTGTTGGCTGACGTCATGCCGCCGACTCACGGGAAAATCGAACTTCACGGAAAGACGGCGTTGATTGCGATCTCTTCTGGTTTGAACGGCAACTTGACTGGGCTCGAGAACATCGAGCTCAAAGGGTTGATGCTCGGGATGACGAAACAAGAGATTATCGATTTGACACCGGCCATCATTGAGTTCGCCGATATCGGTGACTTTATCAATCAGCCGGTCAAGACGTACTCGAGCGGGATGAAGTCCCGTCTCGGATTCGCCATCTCGATCAACGTCGACCCGGACATTCTCGTCATCGATGAGGCGCTCTCGGTCGGGGACCAAACGTTCACCGACAAGTGTCTCGCCAAGATGAACGAGTTCAAAGAGCGTGGGAAGACGATTTTCTTCATCAGTCACTCGGTCTCACAAGTTCGCCAATTCTGTACGCTCGGCCTTTGGCTCGAGTTCGGAGAAGTGCGCGAATATGGACCAGTCGATGAAGTCGTTCGGGAGTACAACAAGTTTTTGAAATGGTTCCGCAACTTGTCTAAAGAGCAACAAGACTCGTTTAAAGCCGACAAGCTCAAACGTCGTACGACGGTCGTCGATGCGACAGAGCTCGGAGAGACATACATCTTACCGCCTTTGACAGAAGAACAACTACAAACACGCCATTCGTCGGTCGCTGTATCGAACGAAGCGTGAGCAATTGGGAGGAGGAAGCACGGCGAAGTCAGACCGTGCGAAACGACCTATGAAAAAAGTCATGACCGTCTTTGGGACGCGACCAGAAGCCATCAAAATGGCACCACTCGTACTTGAGTTGAAAAAACGTGAAGGGGTAGAACCGATTGTCGTCGTGACAGCGCAGCACCGTCAAATGCTTGACCAAGTGCTCGAGTTGTTCGAAATCAAACCGGACTATGACCTCGACATCATGAAGGACAAGCAGACGCTTTACGATGTCACATCACGCGTATTGAAAGGGATGGGCGAAGTTATCGCTGAAACGAAACCAGACATCGTGTTGGTCCACGGGGACACAACGACGACATTCGCGGCATCACTCGCAGCCTTCTACAACCAAGTCGCAGTCGGTCACGTTGAGGCTGGCTTGCGCACACACAATAAATATTCACCATTCCCGGAAGAGATGAACCGCCAATTGACGGGTGTCATGGCTGACCTTCATTTCGCACCGACGGAAACGTCGCGTGACAACCTCCTTCGTGAAGGCAAGAACGAAGAGATGATCTTCGTCACAGGGAACACGGCAATCGACGCACTCAAAACGACAGTCCGTGACGACTATGCGAGCGAATTGCTCGACAGCATCCGTTCACAAGGTCGTCGTCTCGTCATGTTGACGGCACACCGTCGTGAGAACTTGGGTGAGCCGATGCGTAACATGTTCCGTGCGGTCCGTCGCTTGATCGAGAAGTATGATGACATTGAAGTCGTGTATCCGGTCCACATGAACCCGGTCGTTCGTGAACTCGCTAACGAGATTCTTCACGATGTCGAACGCGTCCACTTGATTGAACCGCTCGACGTCTTCGACTTCCATAACTATGCGGCGACTTCGCACTTGATCTTAACGGATTCAGGTGGCGTACAAGAAGAAGCACCATCTCTCGGTGTACCTGTCCTCGTCCTTCGTGACACGACAGAACGTCCAGAAGGTGTAGCTGCAGGAACACTCAAACTCGCAGGGATCGAAGAAGAGAACATCTTCTCACTCGCGGATGAGCTCTTGTCTGACGAAACGGCATACAAAGCGATGTCACAAGCATCGAACCCGTACGGTGATGGTGAGGCGTCACGTCGAATCGTCGATGCCATCCTTGCCAACTAAATGAAAACGAATAGAGTTGTTTTGTGCCCGGCACAGCAACTCTTTTCTGTATCATTATCCTAATGATTCGGAGGTGCTTGCATGTCAACGAAGCGAATTCGTCCGGCGATTTACCATTACTATCCGCGTGGACCACATAAAAATCATATGTCGATGCGCGAAGAGGAATACAAGACAGAGGTCACTTTTTTACCTCAATCGCTAAAGGACTCGATTTATGTTCAACTATTTGACTTGAAATTTGAAATTCCCCCATCGAAAATCTTTTTGGCTGATGCCAAGATGGATGAAGGGGAAGAGATGGAAGTCAACACATCCGTTTATGTCGAAGGCGACCGCGCCATCCGACTAGAATTGTACGTCATGCAGTATTCAGACGAAGAACGTTTATCGAATAAGCGTTTCATGCTCACATTGAACCCAGGGGTGAACCCCGTTGTAGAAGTCGTCAAACAGATGGAAGATGCCAAGTATTTCAAGATGTCCTACAAATACATCGTAGAAACGCTTGAACCGACCACTGTACGATTTGATGATCTCTATGTGACGTTCCGCTAAGCGGAGCAAGTCTTAAGGGAGAAAGGGACCATACGGTATGTTATTTAGTTCCACGGTATTCTTATTTTATTTCTTACCGGTCGTGCTGCTGCTGTATTTCGTGTCACCACGCTGGTTAAAAAATACGATTTTACTCGTCTCAAGTTTATTTTTCTATGCATGGGGTGAACCACGGTTCGTCTTAATCATGCTCGCATCGATCGTCATGAACTATGTGTTCGGCTTTATGGTCGACAAGTATCGTGATGATGCAAAGAAAATCAAATGGACGATGGTGCTCATGCTTCTCGGGAACCTCGGGATGCTTGGGGTCTTCAAGTACGCGAGTTTCTTCGTTGAGAACGTCAACTCGGTATTTGGCTTCTCGCTGAACGACCCGGATATTCCTCTTCCGCTCGGGATTTCATTCTTTACATTCCAAGCGATGAGTTATGTCATCGATGTGTATCGAAACGATGGGCGTCTACAGAAGAACTTGTTTGACTTGGCACTTTACGTATCGTTCTTCCCACAATTGATTGCCGGACCGATCGTCCGTTATCAAACGGTCGCAGATGAAATCGTGGACCGCCGTGAGACAGTCGATGACTTCGTCTCTGGGATTCAACGATTCGTCATTGGTCTAGGGAAGAAAATGATTTTAGCGAACAGTTGTGGATACGTCGCGGATCAGGTATTCAGTCAATCGGCCGGGGATTTGTCGACGACACTCGCCTGGATCGGTGTCATCGCTTACTCGCTACAGATTTACTTTGATTTCTCAGGTTATTCGGATATGGCGATCGGTCTCGGTCGGATGTTTGGGTTCCATTTCCTTGAGAACTTCAATTATCCGTATATTTCAAAATCAGTGTCTGAGTTTTGGCGTCGCTGGCACATCTCGCTCGGAAGCTGGTTCCGAGATTATGTGTACATCCCGCTCGGCGGGAATCGTCAAGGTCCTTGGAAGACGTATCGCAACTTGACCATCGTTTGGTTATTGACCGGGGTATGGCACGGTGCGAGTTGGACATTCATCGCATGGGGATTATACTATGGGATTTTCATCATGCTCGAACGGGCATTTCTTGGGAAATGGCTTGCCGCATGGCCGGCATGGCTCGCCCACGCGTTCACGCTCTTCATCGTCGTCATCGGTTGGGTATTCTTCCGTGCCGATAACTTCACGTACGCAACAGAGTATCTGCAAGTGATGTTCGGATTACACGGGGGTGAAGTATTCGATCAAACGGCATATTACTACATTGTTCAGTACGGTGTCGTGCTTGTCATCTCGATGATTGCTGCTACACCGCTTCCGAAAATGCTAGTCGCCCGCTTCTTGCGTCATGAAGTGAGTACGGATCGTCCTGTGCTTGCTGCAAGCGCTGGTCTTGCACGAGCGGCGTATATCATGCTCATTTTCGGTATCTCGATTTCATATGTCGTATCGAGTACATTTAACCCATTCATTTATTTCCGGTTCTAAGGAGGGCTGACAATGGAACAACAAACCAAAAGCGAACAAGTCCGTTCGAAAAGGCGGCGCCTTTCTTGGGTGGTCAACAGTATCCTATTGATCGGCTTCCTTGGCACCATCTTTTATGGACTCGCCGTTTACGCCTTTGGCACCGAACAAGCACGTTCGGATAGTGAGGGACGGATGCTAGCACAGCGCCCGGATCCATCTGTCGAGACGATTCTGGATGGAACGTATATGGAAGAGTTCGAGGCATCAGCAAACGATCAGGTGTTTGAGCGTTACATGTGGATTGAGACACAAGCTTGGGTGCAACGTAACGTTCTGCAACAACAGATGAACAACGGTGTCATCAGTATCGATGAGTTCTTGTATGCACCAGATCCTGTGGCGAGCGACTATTCGTCACTTGGGGTCTTCTTTAAAGAATTTCAAAAAGAGATGAGCGAAGCTGACATTCCATCTTACTTCGCATCGGCCCCAAGTAAACCGGTCTATGCGACAAGACAAGGAATCTTCCCAGATTACATCGAGTCGGCAGATGCAGAAAACCGCGGACAGCTTCATGCTCGTCTTGAAGAGAATGAGATTCCGCTCATCGACTTAGAAGAAACGCTTGGCGATCAGCCAGGAAAAGATATTTACTTTAAGACGGATCACCACTGGCGTCCGGAAGGGGCATTCATGGCTTATGAACAAATCATGGAACGCTTAAGCGAGCAGTTCCCTGATGCTCCTGCCTTATCGATGGAGGATATGGAAATCAAATCGGTAGACGGTCCGTTTTATGGATCTCATGCCCGTGAAATTTCGATGCCTTACGTCGAGTCACCTGATCAATTTACGTACCTTGAACCGAAAGACGGATTTACTACGACAGTCTGTCGAAATGGCGACGACTGTGGTCATTCGGTCCTAGATACGGATGTCTTGAAGAACTCGACGAAATTCACGAACTACTACAACTTGTTCATGGGTGATAACTATGCCCAATCGAAAATCACACAAAACAATCCGAAAAATGATTATCACTTGCTCGTCTTAAAAGATTCGTATGCGAACCCGATGCTTGGCTATCTTGGAGAGTCATTCGGAACGGTGTCAGCGCTTGATGTCCGTTACTTCGACGACTATGATGTCAGCATTGCGGATTATGCAAAAGAAAATGAGGTAGATGCGGTGCTGTTCGTTCACAACGATCGCATCCGTGGTCTTGGTTCGATGTATCAAGAAGGCTTGTAACCCTAATCAATCGATTACGGAGAAAAGGTAGGTGCTCATTATGAACATATTACTACCGGTGTTTTTTCACTCCGCAATGGGAGGATTACACCTCCATATCTTATCTTCTTTGAAAGTGTTTCTACGAGAGGGGCATGAGGTGACCGTTGTCTGTAAACCTGGTCCCTTTGCCGATGAAGTAAGGAAAATCGGCGGGCAAGTCGTCGAGACGGACTATTCGAGTGAGGACGTGCAATGTGTCATCGATCAAATCCGATCACAGCCGTTCGATGTCGTGTATGCGCATCCGTTCGACGCGCGTCAATTTGGTCTCGCGGTGGCGGAGGCGAACGCAATCCCGTTCGTCCTCGTCATCCACGGGATGTATTATGATGAGATTGAGCAGTATCATCCGAGCGTTTCGCGAGTGATTGCGGTATCGGAACGGATTGCTACACACCTGACTGAGCACTGTCCGGAAATCGAATCAAAACTTACTGTCATCCCGAATGGGGTCGATTCGACTTTTGTTCCGTCGGAGGAAACATCGTCATCAGAACGTATCGTGGGCTTATTCACGTCTCGCCTGGATGCGGACAAACTGTTTATACTAGATGTCTTCTTAGATGCACTAGAAGACGAGAGGGTGCGGTCTTTACCGATTGACTGGTTGATTATCGGTGACGGAACACAGCGAGATAAATACGCCGAGCGTTATGAAGCCGCACTGGCGGGGACAGGTCAGAACATCGAATGGCTTGGTTGGCTAGAACAAAGCCAACTCCCTGAAGCGATGCGGCGTGCCGATTTCATCATCGGTCCCGGACGGTCTGCGCTGGAAGGGATGGCACTCGGTAAACCGACCATCGCTGTCGGGAGCAAAAGCTATCAAGGCTTGGTCACTCCTTCGACGTGGCAAGATATCGCGAGTACGAACTTCGGAGGCATCGGGAATAAGTATGAAGGGTATTCACCAGGACAAATCGGTGAGGCGATTCTCGAGTTGATGGATGAGACGAAGCGACGGAACCTTGCGAGCTTCTCGGCTACACTCGTCGATCAACATTTTCGAGACGAACAATCGCAACAACGCCTACTCGAGGTGCTTGAACAGGTGATAGAAGAAGGTGCTCGAGAAATCGATTTGGTCGAGCGTTATCCTCATATTCGTTATGATCAACTTCATGCTCGTCGTTCGAACCGAATCTGTACATGGAAATTGACAGATCGGGAACAACGACTTGAAGAGACACGCGATGAGTTAGTGACGACCAAACGACAGCTCGACCAACTGCTTATGATGAATGAGGAACAGTCTTTGGAAATCGAGAAGTTGCGAATGGAACTTCAGCGATTATCTGATGAAATGGAATAGCGACTTATGGAAAGAGAACTTCGAATCAGAAGTTCTCTTTTTGAATATAGCGAACTTATTCATTGTTTATGTGATAAATGTCACCAAAAGTCTTCTGACACCATAATAGTAAAAATAAGTATTTTTTATGTTGCTTTTGTATTATTTATATTACAAAATTTACATATTCATTTCGTTTTCGGGGTAAAAATGATTAACACCTTAGAGGCACGCACATCATGTATACCTGTCGCCTTGTAGTTAGTAAAGGAGGATGCATGAATGAAAAAAGTCGTTGCTCTTTTTTTGTGTTTTTTCTTACTTGTCGGATTTACCATTGTACCAGGGTCGAAGGTTGAGGCAAGTTCATCTGTGACTCATGTCTACTCACCAAAATCGTATACACACTATGGAGGAGTTACGTATGCGGTTAAGAAATTTACTTATCCAAAAAGTGTGAAAGTCAAATTATCTAACGGGCGGTACGCTTATCGTTCAGTGAAATGGTCGAAAGTCAGTTTTCAAAAAGAGTACTTGAATCGAACTCAACGAATCGTTGGAAGCGTTCAGGGCACGAACAAGAAAGCGACCTGGTATGTGAGAGTGAAGAACTATCCGATCAAGGTTTCAACGCCAATCATTCGTGCGGTCGGAAAAGGTCAAAAGGCGAATTTGCCGACCAAATTAACTGCTTATTTTGCAAATGGTCAGCGTTCCACTTATCCATTGGAGTGGGACCAAGCATACACAAGTAAGCTAGGAACAAGAATGGTCAGCTATAAAGCTCGTGGATTAAACTTATACTTCAGTGGAAAAGCGAAGCTTGTGGTGCGAGATGTTCATTTGACCCAACCCGTTTTTTCCATTTTGACGAACAATGAACAGATTCAGGCCGTAGGTAAAATTCATTATCCGGCTCGAGGCGTACGTCACTACTTGATTGCTGAAAACAGAGAAACCAAAGTACAGTATAAAAAGTTGATTTATCCTGAACAAGATGGATCTTACAAAGTGGCATCTCTACCGCTCAAACCTGCGTCCTATAATATGTATGTCCAGTCGGGCGTCAAGCGGACATCACCGGTGGTCGTTTCATTAAAAGGCGGACAGGTTCCGGGTGATTCGGAATCGGATATTCGCAATCTATTAAAAGGTCTATTATTGAATATCCAAGTGGCGAATCCGTTGTTGAATGACATCGTCTTCCCGCAAATTGACGGTGTGACATTCTCGATTGATTCAAACAAGTCGGCTTTGTCGAGTGCTGGTAAAGTGACGCGCGGAACGAATGATGAACTTGTGACGTTCACGATTCAAGCGAAACGTGGGGACATCACGGAATCAATCACCTACAATAACATTTTGATTCCGAAGCGCTCCCAGACGGACGAAGAAGAGCTCGACCTCTGGCTCAACAGCATTCAAATCGATAACCCGCTCACGAAGAACATCGAATTGCCGTCCTATCCGGGTGTCGTCTTCTCGATTGAATCGAGCAATCCATCAGTCGTCTCCACTTCTGGTGTCGTTACGAGAGGAAATCAAGACGTGTATGTCAATTTGACCGTACGGGCAACGAAGGGAGCGGTGACGCGTACGAAGTCCTTCCCGAATATCCTCGTACCGAAAAAAGATTCATCGGCGGAAAGTATCATTGATGATTACTTGAATCGACTGGTCATCTCAAGCCCAGTGACTTCAAATATCACACTCCCACCTCTTGCTGGGGCGACGGTGACCTTGACGTCTTCGAATCAAGCGGTTATTACAAACAGTGGGATTGTCACACGAGGTACGACGGACCAATCCGTTTCGCTCGTCGTCACAGTGACAAAAGATGGGGTCACGAAAACGAAAATTTTCCTCGGTTTACTTGTACCGAAGAAAGAAGGCGGGGCTGAAGGGGAAGTAGATGACTACTTGGCAGCACTGTCGATTACAAGTCCACTCACATCGAACATTGTCCTACCGCCATTCACTGGTGGTACAACGACGCTGTCCTCATCGAATCCAGCGGTCGTCTCGAACAGTGGGGTTGTCACACGTGGCACGACGGATCAAACGGTGTCGATTACGGTCAATGCGACGAAGGACGGTGTGACGAAATCACGTACCTTCTCGAACTTGCTCGTACCAAAAGATGATGCGGTGTTGACAGCCGAGCTCGACGCGGCTTTAAATGCCATCAACCTTGGTAATCTCATTAACCTGTCGACCAACATCTCACTTCCGTCCGCATCAAACGGAATCAACGTCAGTTGGTCTTCGAATCAACCGGGTGTCATCTCGAACACCGGGGTGATTCAACAAGATCCGACCGATGCGAAATCGTTCATCCTGACGGCTTCGGTCACAAAGAACGGATTGACTCGGACGAAGACGTTTAGTGGGTCGGTTGCAGCGAATGTTCAGTTGGTATTAGCAGACGATGTGACGAAAGTTAAGTCGTCATTCGGGACGCTGTATCCGGTATTTGATTTGTCGTTACCAACGAGCTTGAATGGTACTCCGCTCACATGGACCTCAAGTAACCCGGCGCTGATGACGAGTACGGGGGACGTTCGGGAAAATGATGTGGTCACGCCATTTACCTTGACCGTCAGCAATGCTAGTACAAATCAAATCATCAATATGTCCACACAAGATGTCGATACGGGGTTACTCGGTGGGTTGCTCGATTCGCTTGGCACCCTTTTGAATCCAGTTGTGAGCGCATTGACGGGTAATGCGCAAACAGCCACTCTGCCAACGCAGTATGGAGGTTTACTTGGAATCGGGGCGAAGAGCATCACGAATTGGGAGAGTTCACACCCGAATCTCGTGACGGTTCAAGGATCCAATGTTACCATTCAACGAGATGACCAAGAGCATATCGTTGTCTTGCGAGCGAAATATGAAGGAATCGATCAACCGATTCCATTTATCGTCAAATTATCGAAACGATAACAAAGAAGAACGGAGTCGCATGATGCGACTCCGTTCTTTTAGTCAATGTGTTGTGAAGCGAGCTGGTCCAATCGAAGAGACGAGACGTGTCGCTGCACGTAAGCAATCCAGCTGTCTCGTATACACACGGCTCACATCAGAAAATGCAGAGGGAAGATGGTCTGAGTCGAGGGGACCTTGTCGCATATAAGGAGATTCCCCGGCGCCAAGCGGTGTCGGATGAATCACAAACTTATAGTGAGATGGGTCGAGCTCGACGACTTCGATTTCTGCAAACAATTGTGCATCACGTGTATACAAGAAGCGGGTGGATAACCATTTATCTGAATCTGTCATGGGTCACCAGTCCTCCCTCAAAAAGTCTTATCTCCTTTATATTAAAACATTTTATGGTTATTTGGTAATTTTATTTCATATATATCCCAAAACACTGACTATAATTTGTAAAAAGAATGGATTCGTGCAATCTTTCTCTTGATTAAGTATGGTTAAAAGAGAATGGACGAATATGAGGTGACAATATGAGAAAGAACGCGACTGGTACATACCGGTTCGTCATCATCCTTGGGGCGAAAGTGAATGGGACTCGACCGTCCCGCGCGCTCCAACATCGAATTGACGTAGCGGCCGCCTATGCGAAGGCACATCCTCATGTCGAACTGATCGCAACAGGTGGACAGGGACCAGATGAAGGGATGGCGGAGGCGCGTGTCATTGAACGAGAACTGATGGCGCAAGGAATCGATGCAACACGGATTCATGCGGAAGCGACATCGACGTCGACAATCGAGAACTTTGAGCATAGCCGCTCAATTTGGGGCGGGGCGTCCGGTTTGACGATCGTGACGAATGATTTTCATGTGCCGCGCGCTCGTCTGATTGCGAGACTGTACTTTCAGCTCGAGAGTGATGCTTTGTATGCACCGACCCCACCGCTTGCGAAAGTGCGATATATGATCCGTGAAATGTTGGCGTACGTGAAGTTGTTGGGACGTTACGTATTTAGGAAAGAAAAAAACTAGGCTCTTGCACTCGCAAGAGCCTAGTTTGGTTGACAGCCGATTTCTTCGTTCAGTACGTGGCCAAACGCTTCGGCGCCCTTAATATTTAAATGGACCCCGTCACTTTCGAAGTACGCTTCCTTTCCGATTGAGCGTTCATGCCAATCGATGAGGGACACGTTCTCATGAAGCTCACTGGCCCGAGCGAGTTTTTTATTGACCTCACTCTCCCATGGACGTGGGACACGTGTGTTGATCAAATAGATTTCATCTGCTCGTTCGAACTGCTTGAGCAACGTCTCGAGTTGCTCCATTTTGAAGGCACCGTTCGTTCCGAGATGGAGGAACACGACGTGACCTGGAGCATTATACGATTGGTACTGAGAGGCAACTGGAATCGCATCGCGAACTTGACGTCCGATTTGGGCGTCGATTTTCATATTCGGGAAAGCATCTGCCAAATATTCGTTCAATCCGAGCATGACCGAATCGCCAATCGCGAGAGCCGGTGGACATGTTCGTTCTTCTGGTTTTTCAGTTGGTGCTTTGTTTTCTTTTGTCGATTGATCTTCAGACGGGACTTCCTCTGTTTCCTTAGATTCCGATTCTTTCGGAACGTCCTTTGTCTCATCTTTTGGCATCGGTACTTTCACGACAGGAATTTCATCTTCGACCGGCTTCGACTCAGAGAACGCCAGAATGGTCAAATTCCCAACGAGAACGAGTGAGAGCGCGGTCGCACATGCCGTGGCGGCAAAGCGTGCGTTCGGGTGCGTCGGTGTTGAGACGAGCTGACGGAACGCTTGTTTGAATCCGTTTCGACGAATCGGTGTCTCGACGAAGCGATACGACAACTCGGCGATCAAAAGCGTCAACGCCACTTGCCCGACGGAAAGAAGTGGCGAGAACGTCCCGAGTCGATCGAGCGGTGTCGATAGAATGATGACCGGATAGTGCCACAAGTAAATCCCATACGTGCGTGTACCGATCACGCGAAGCCAAACGCTTCCAAACAGTCGTGACCAAATGGTCGCCGGATGGGCGACAGCGGCAATCAATAGGGCGGATAGGAAAGCGACGAGCAAGAAACCTCCGTAATAGAGGAATGCATCGTAGGCGTTGACGTTACTGATGATCCCGACGATGACGATGAGCGAAACGGCGCCGGTCCAGTTCAAAATGTGGCGTCCGATATGCGGGATCGTTTCTTTAAACGTGTCCGGACGCCAACCGAAGGCGAGGACGGCTCCCATGAGCAGACCGAACAATCGCGTGTCGGTCCCGTAGTAGACGCGGCTCGGATCGGCTTCCGGGACATATCGGAACGCCATCCAGGCGGCGGAGACGAATAGAAGCGCAGCGAGCAGTTGAAGCAATCGCTTCCGGAACGCGAGACCGACGAGTAGGAGCAACGGCCAGAACGCATAAAACTGTTCTTCGATGGAGAGAGACCATAGATTTTGAAGCGGTGATGGCTTTCCGAAACTCTCGAAGTAGGAGACTTCGTGAAAGATATACCACCAGTTGTTCACATAGGCGAGTGCCGCCAGTGAATCTTGGCGCACCGTATCGAGCAAGGAGCGGTCAAACAGCGTCACATACGTCATCACGACCGACAGCATCAAGACGAGTGCCGGCAACAAACGACGGAAACGCGCGAGGTAGAACTTTTTCAAATCGATTGTGCCGGTCTTCGTCCATTCGCGAATCAAGATCCCGGTAATCAAGTAACCGGACAGGACGAAGAAGACATCGACACCGAGGAATCCCCCGGGTATGTAAGGTACATTTAAATGATATAAAATCACAGCCAAGACGGCGAACGTGCGCAAGCCGTCGAGACCAGGCATATACGTTGTATGTTTGAGTGGTTGCATGCCCCCACTTCCTTTCTAGTAAAGCGGACATTTCCCTTATTTTTGAATCCATTCTTCAGTATAACGAGCGTGGAGGAGGGAATGGTTTCAAAAGATTAACAATCAAATGACGTAAAAATCCAATAAAAAAAGGGACACGAGGTCCCTTGCACCTTACATCAGATTAATCAACGTTCCACCGAGTACCCCGGCGATGACGAGTGCCCACGGTGGTAACTTCCAATAAGCAATCATCACGAACAGGAAGGCAGCGAACACGAAGTCGACCGCATCGTTGACGGTACTCGTGAAGATCGGGCTGTAGAATGCCGCAATCAAAATCCCAACGACCGCCGCGTTGACACCGATGAGGGCACCGGCGACTTTCGGGTTGTGACGGAGCGCGTCCCAAAACGGAAGTGCTCCGAGGATGAGCAAGAAGGCCGGCAAGAAAATCGCAACCGTCGCAAGGATACCACCCGGCACACCGTTAATCACCGTTCCAAGATAAGAAGCGAACGTGAAAAGCGGACCAGGAACGGCCTGAGCGGCACCGTATCCTGCAAGGAAGGCTTCTTCACTCAAGAAACCAGCAGGTACAAGTTCTCGTTCTAGTAGTGGCAAGACCACATGTCCGCCGCCGAAGACGAGGGCACCGGCCCGGTAAAAGCTATCGAACAAGGCAATCGTCTGATTCTCAAACGTCTCCCGTAAAATCGGTAAGATGACGAGAAGTGCCCCAAAAATCGACAGCAGAATGGTCCCGAGACGTTTCGAAATCGGGAACGCACTCGATTTCGTATCGAGACGGTCCGGCTTGAACAACAGGAATCCTGCGAAGGCCGCGAGGAGAATGAACGATACCTGACTGAACGTCGTTTGCCAGAGTAGGACGCCTGCCAAGGCAAAAAAGGCAATCGTTCGTGTCTTTGTATCAGGTGTCAGTTTACTCGCCATCCCTAAGATGGCATGGGCGACGATAGCGACAGCGACGACTTTCAAGCCGTATAACCAGCCTGCATCGGAGACGTCGAGTCCGGATAACAATAAAGCGAATAGGATGAGGGCAACGACCGACGGCGTCGTGAAGCCGATGAACGAGGTGATCCCACCTAATATGCCACCGCGGACAATCCCGATCCCAATCCCGACCTGTGAACTCGCCGGTCCGGGCAAGAATTGGCATAAGGCGACGAGGTCGGCGTAAGCTTTCTCATCCATCCATTTGCGTCGTCTCACATATTCCTCGTGGAAGTAACCGAGGTGGGCGACCGGACCACCGAATGAGGTGAGACCGAGCCTCGTTGAAACGAATAAAATTTCTAGTAACGTCTTGAACGTCACACGTTCTGTCGTCATATCTTCACTCCTTAATTTCTTTGAATAACTCGTATGCCTTTTGACGGGCTTCCGCCAACACAGAAAGTCCTTTTTCGGTCGTCACGTAGTTTTTGCGAACGTGTCCATCGACCGTCTCGTTTTCACGAATCAAGAGCCCGTCTTTCTCCATCCCGTGCAAGATCGGGTAGAGCGTCCCGGTGCTGATTTCGTACCCGTGCTCCCGAAGCTCATCGACCATCCATGCTCCGTAAACGGGGTGTTCCGCGGCGTGGTGCAAAATGTGGATGTGGATGAATCCGAGAAACAGCTTCCGCAAGACGCGGTCTTCCATATGTGTCATCTCCTTAATATCGAAATTCGATATCGGTTTTCGAAATCAGTCTAGCAAAGGTGAGGGAGAGAGGCAAGGGAAGAACTTGCAGTTTACGAAAACTTTAAATGAAAAGATGGGAATGACTTCGGAAAAAATAGGGAATCTATCACAAATGAGGTAGAATAGGTAGAGATTTTATTTGCTGAGGAGGAAGTGACGTGACAAACCCCATTCATTCTTCATACGATACATTGTTGCGTTATATGCCCCAAGGCTACGTCGAGTTTAAAGTGATTTACGACGACGCTTCGGAGCCGATTGACTATGAATTCTTTGAAGTGAATCCTGCCTTTGAGAAGATCATGAAAGGGAAGCGAAAACACTTCATCGGAAAAAAAGTGTCAAGCGCCCTAAAAGACTTTGAATATAGTGAGCGGGAATGGATGATTCAAGTGGCACACGTCGTCAGTGATGGCGGCACGGTAACGTTTGAACACTATTCTCGCCGTAATAAATGTTGGTTCGAGATGTCTGTGTTTAGCCAACGAACGGGGTTTGTGTCCGTCATGTTTCACGACATCACGCCACACGTCCAAGAGAACAATGCGTTAAAACAGCTCGTCAACGTATCGCATCGCTTCGTCTCGACGGGTAGTGACTTGTTAATGAATCAACAATTTCTTGATCAGATTCGTGACTTCACTGGAGCGAAGGCGGTCGCTCTCAATTTGATGGATGCGGATGGCGAATCGTATACGACAGTGGCATTATCAGGAATCGATGAAATGTTAGAGAGAAGCCTCGACATTCTTGGATTTCATCCAGTCGGGAAGAAGTGGCCAATGACGGACCAACGTCGTGACCTGTTCAAACAATCAAATCCTCGTGTCTTTGATGGGATTGGTCCACTTATTGATGGTGCGCTTCCAACACGTCTCGTCAAAAATCTACTTCGAATTTTCTCGCTTGGAGAAGTCGTTCTCTTCAAAATCGAGAAAGACGGTATTTTATACGGAGACTTGACGATTGTGATGGAAAAAGGGAAGGTCGCCAATCGGCTAGGGCTCGTAGAGTTATATCTCGTCCACGTCCTTGAGCAATTGACGAAAGCCGATCATCAAATCGGAGAGACGAAAAAATCGATGTTTGGTGGATTCGCGACCCTCGACTTGGAGTGCATCATGGCCTTCAACACACGACAAGTGCTCCATTTGAACGATGCATGGGAACGAATTTTAGGGTTTTCACTTGATGAGCTGGAGAATATCGACTTTCTTAGTCTAGTTCACCCGGATGATGATACCATCACGGAAGCGGCGTTTATGGAACTTGAGGAACGTGGTGAGTTGTTCCGCTTCATCAACCGTTTCCGGACGATCGACGATACGTATCGATCGATCGAGTGGCATTGCAAACTTCAAGGGAATTATATTTATGCGGTCGCGAAAGACGTGACGGACCGAGTTCAGTTAGAAGAAAAGTTGGCAGACCGAGATCGGCTTTTGACGAAATTGTCCGATCAAATCCCGGGTGCCATCTATCAATTCGAATTATTGCCTGATGGAAGTTTCAACTTCCCATTCTTTAGCCGAGGCTTTGAAGATATGCTGGGGATTTCGGCAGAAGAGGTACAGACGGACGCGAGTCTTGTCTTCCGACGGATGCACCCGGATGATTATCCGCTTGTCATGCAGTCGATTGATGAGTCCTATCGCAACTTGACGATTTGGGATGCTGAGTTTCGCGTCTTGACCGAGGACGGACGAACCGTCTGGATTTTAGGATCATCCCGTCCGGAAAAGATAGCGGATGGTCACGTGTTGTGGCACGGTTATATCGGAGATGTCACGGAGAAGAAAACATATGAGAAAGAGATTGAGTATCTCAGTTACCACGATCAATTGACGGGCATCAAAAACCGACGCTACTTTGAAGAGGCGTTGGAGCGCTATGATGATGACCACTTTTATCCGCTCACACTCATCGTCATCGATATCAACGGGTTGAAGCTCACGAACGATGCGTTCGGACACTTGGTCGGAGACCAGCTGCTCGTCGAAGCGGCGAATATTTTGCGAAATGAATTGCGCGCGAAAGATGAAGTGGCACGAGTCGGAGGCGATGAGTTCGTCGTGATCTCTCCGAATACGACGCTCGATGAGGCGAAACAGCTGTCGGATCGTCTCGGTCGTCTCTTCCACGAGCAGACGGTTGAAGGATTACCGATTTCCGCATCATTCGGTGAAGCGGTCAAACATGACTCGAATGTCGAATTGACCGAGGTGTTCAATTTAGCGGAAGATCGGATGTATCACCACAAGGTTTCTGAAAAGCAGAGTCGACGCCACCATTCCATTCAAATCATCATGCGCACGCTGTATGAGAAGATTCCACGAGAAGAAGCGCATTCTCAACGAGTCGCCAATTTAGCGGGGCAACTGGCAGAAGCGATGGGCTTCACGAATGCTGAAGTGAATGAGATTCGAACGGCCGCTATTCTCCATGACATAGGAAAAGTGGCAATCAGCAACGATATTTTGGATAAACCGGGCGCGCTGACCGAATCGGAATGGTATGAAATCAAACGCCACCCGGAAATCAGTTACAATATTTTAAGTACCGTACCCGAATATGTCGCCTTATCGGAAATTGTCTTGGCGCACCATGAACGATGGGACGGGAAAGGCTATCCGAAAGGGCTACAAGATTTTGAGATCCCTCTTGCTTCACGAATCATCGCAATTGCGGATACGTTCGATGTCATGGTGACGGGGCGACCGTATCGACAGGCGAAGACGATTGACGAGGCACTCGCCATCATCTCACAAGAGGCGGGCAAACAGTTTGACCCATCTCTCGTCGACGTCTTCTTTGAAAAAGTCGTACCGACACTTCAACAATAAAAAGCGAGTCCTCCTGAATATGGGGGACTCGCTTTTGTATTAGACGGTCAGGGGTCGTTTCTTCAACACGAGGATGGTGAGGAGGAAGACGACTCCGGTCATGCCAATCATGACAAGGATGGAGAGATACGGGAACTGTCCCTCATACATCGTGATGACACCGTTATTCAACCAATAGGTCGGCAGGAAACGACCGACAAGTTTCAATGAATCCGGCAACCAGAGCAGGCTGATGAACGCCCCGCCGGTGATAGCGGATGCCATCGTGACCGAGATTTGAAAGATGTTCGCCTTCTCCCGATTCGTCGCAAACACGGCGATGAGGCCACCGAGGGCTAGACAGACGAGCAGATAGGAAGAAAACAAGGCGAACACGGTCGGGAGATGTGTCCATACATCCTGACCGTATAAAGCGAGGCTCACGCCAATCAACAGCATCACGTAGATGAAGCCGACGAGATAAAAGGCTAGTAGCAGGGAGGCGAAGTAACGCCTTGGTGTCACCGGTGAGGCGAACAACCGCGCATAGATCTTCTCGTCCCGATCATCCGCGACAAACATAGGAATGAACTGGAGAAAGGTCGACATCATGATGAACGACAACAGACCGAAGAAGGCCTGTGTTCGGGCGGTCGTGGCGACACTTTCCTGAAACGGTTCACTTGAAAGTGTGTAACCGTTCGACGTCTCTTTTGACGCAAGCTGTTCGAACGTCGCTTTATCGTAGCCGCTCGCTTCGAGCAGTTGGCGTTCGCGGGACAGATGACCGTTCAGTGCCTGCTCGATCAACGAGGCATCACTCCCGGCGATTGCAGAGAAGGAAGGGCGAGGCATCTCTCCTGTGAACGCCTGTTTCGTGAAGTCATCAGGAATGATGAGGACGATATCTTCTCCTTCTAACAAGACATCATCCGTGTTCGACTCGAGCAACGTGACCCGACCAAACCGTTCGGCCTCGTCAATGAGGCGTTCGGCGAGAAGTCCACCGTCCCGGTCGACAATCCCGATGGATGCGTTCAAACTGGACGTTCCACCGACGAAGGAGAGGATGAGCGCGAAACCGAACATCGACACGAAGGTGAACACCCACAGCCCTTTCTTTCGAAGCATCCGTTTGGCCACATGTCTAATGAGTACCATGACGCTTCACCCCTTTCGAGAGAATGTAGCTGAATGCGATCAAGATGAGGAGATGAATCCCGAGCAATCCGAGACTTTGCCAATACAGATTCATGTCACCTTCACGTAGGAGGACGGCTAGCATTCCGTCCCGCATGAAAATCGGCATGAACACGTAGGCAGCCCACGGCGCATAGTTCAGCGTCACTTGGTCAAAACCGGGGACATAGCCACCGGATAAGATCATGAGGATGGCGACGAATCCGTTGACGATCGCATCCTTTGTCGTCGCGCTCAACTTCGGCAAGTTGACAATCAGGAATCCGATGGCGACCCCGTACGCGGTCAAGGCGAGCCAAGACAGAATCAGATAGCCGAACTGTACGTTCGCTAAGTCGAATGTGCGATAGACGAAGTGGCTGAACCAAAACAAGAGGATAAGCTGCAACAAGATGATGACGTAGCGACTGAACGTCCGCGCAAGTCGATATTGAACCGTTCGGACTGGGGCCGCTTGGATGCGTAAGTAACTGCCTGTATTCGGTTGCTCTTCTCGTGCCATCGATGTGATATAAAACGACCCGAACAATGCCGTCATGATTGAAATCGTGACGGTGAAATACTCGAGCGAGGTCGGGGTACGTCCCGCCAAGTCGACACTTTCCGTATCGAGCCAAGCCTCATTCACATATGGGACCGACACGCCTGCTTCCGCGAGCGTGATCTGTTGATTGGCGATGGCCGTATACTGACCGAGGATGGCATCGAGGACGTCGAACTCGACCGTCGTCGGTTCCTCATAGAAGAGTGTGATGTCAGGTCCATCGAGTTGCAAGATGACATCGGCATCGCCATCGTTCACACCTTGTTCGGCAGATTGGAGGTCAACGTATGGGACAAGTCGGATGAAGGCTTGAATGTCTTCCTCTTTTAAAAAAGCCTCGAGCGGCTCTCGATACTGGTCGGTCGACGATTCGACGTAGGCGACGTTCGTGACCGGAAGTTTGAACGTGTCACTGAAAACGGCCGACAGCATCGTCCCGAGTCCAAAGATGAGGATGAGCGGAAAGATGAGCATCCAAAAGAGGGTGGCACGATCACGAAGCCGCTGTTTCACATCATATTTGATGAAAGTCCACATGACGTCCCTCCTATTCCCGGAGCGTCTTCCCTGTCAATGCCAAAAAGACGGTATTGAGGGAAGGGCGGTCGACCGTGATGGCGGTGAAGTGGACACGTTCTTGATGGAGTGTCTCAAGGAGCGGAGCAAGCGGCGTGTCTTTGTCTAACGACACCTCGATATACGGTTCTTCATACTCTACTTTTTGAACGTGTTCGAGTGCGTCAAGACGTTCGAGCAAATTTGGTGTGAGCGCATCGACTTTGATCCGGGCCGTCTCGAGTGTCATGACACGGTCTTTCAATTCGTCCTGTGTTCCTTCTGCGATGATCCTTCCTTCATCAACGATGGCGATTCGGTCGCAGAGGAGTTCGACTTCTTCCATGTAATGAGATGTATAGATGATGGTGGCACCGCGGCGATTCAGTTCGCGGATGTTCTCTAAAATGGTATTTCGCGACTGCGGGTCGATGGCGACGGTCGGTTCATCCATGAAGATGAGTTCGGGTTCATGGACGATGCCACAGGCGATATTGAGGCGACGGAGGAGACCGCCGGACAGTTCGGGCGGACGTTTCTTTTGATGGGCATCGAGTTCGACGAAGTGGAGCGCGGCCTCGGTCTTTTGTTTCGCTTCTTTCGGACTGAATCCATACAGCTCCGCAAAAAATTGGATGTTCTCATAGACGGTCAGCTGGTCATAGACGGAGACGTGTTGCGGCACGATCCCGACGCGGCGTTTGATGGCTAGTTCGTCTTTTGGCATCGCTTTTCCAAAAATGTGAATCGAACCGGAGTCCGCCTCGTACAGATTCAACATGACCGAAATGGCGGTCGTCTTCCCGGCACCATTCGGTCCGAGCAACCCGAAGAGTTCGCCTTCTTCCACTTTCAGAGTGAGGTCGTTCAAGGCAATCGTATCCCCGAACCGTTTCGTGACATGGTCGAGCGAGATAATGGACATCGTGATACTCCTTTCTCATGTGAAATGTTTCTCGTTCTACACAAAGGTGTTCGAGGATTGTCACGAATTTACCTGTCCGGAACACTTGAAATGTGCAATAATCTAATTATTCAGATAATTATAGTGTTGAAATGAGGGATTTGGATGAAAGGATGGCAATTCAACAAACAAGAAGGGGCATTGTTCCCGGACGAAATCGTGCTTTCTGCGTTTTGTACAGTCGAACCGAAACGAATGGATTCGACACTCCCGTTCTATTATGATGAGTCGATTTTTCGTTTCACGAATAAGCATGGGGAGACGTTCTACTTTAAAATATCACCGAGCTATCACGAGTTTGAAATCAATATCAAAGGTGGGGACGGGGAGCTCGTATATTATCAACTGCTCCGCACCGTCAGCAAGGTCGAGATTTTAGAAGACCGGCGAGACCACGCAGAGTTATTGATCGTCCTAGCTGAAGATCGAAAGCGGACCGTGACGTCAATCGAATTGACCGTCCGACCGCGTTTTCGTGTGCTCGTGAAAGAGCATGAGATATAAGAAGTGCGTAAGGCTCGAGAGCGGATGCGAATCCGCTTTTTTAATTGGCGAAAAAAAGACAGCCACGACGTGACTGTCCTTCAGCGGTTATTTCGTCAAAAAGATTTGAACATGGATGGTCGACCCTTGGGCATCGGTCGCTTTGCCAATCCCGAGGTGCGTATAATTCGCATTCAAGATATTCGCGCGATGACCGCTGCTGTTCATCCACGCATCGACCGCCCGGACTGGGTCGCTCGATCCTTTATAGATGTTCTCCCCCCAGCCCCGATACGAGACGCCGTAAGCGTCTAACGTGTCCCCGGGTGTACCGTTCTCCTTGAGCGTGTGCGAGAATTGACCCGTACGCGCCATCTCATCGGCACGGACTTGGGCGACACGGTTCGCCTCACTCGAAGCAGCGAGAAGAGAGAGACCGGCAGCCTTCCGTTCTTTGTTTGTCTCGGTCAACACGTTGACGGGCGACGTGAAACTGACATGATTGGCGAGGATGTACCCAGTGTATGAACCGTAGCGCACCTTGTACCATCGTGATGTGCCGGTATAGCGATATGACACGGTCTCAAGTTCTGTACCCTGCCGGACGAACTTGACGTTCGAAGAAGTCGTGAGCGGACGTGATTTTAAATAAACGCTCGACGGTTTGACGTACGTCGGTTTCGTGAACTTCACCTCAGCTGTGGACAAGCGGACATACTTGGCGGGCAGATAATCGTAGCCGCTGCCCCATTGAATCTTATACCAGCGCACACCGTCCAATTGGAACGATGTCCGGACACGCATCGAACCGTCTCGCGGAATGAGTGCAAGTCGTTTCGCGCTCAAAGAAGGCGACTGCCGGACATTGAGTTGACTAATGTTGGTCACGTAACCGGTCGTGTTGATCGACGTCTCATAATATGCTTGGACGCGGTTGATAGAGAAGGGCGACCCGATCACTCCGAGTGTCAGAATGATGGTGAGTAGTAGAGAGATATGCTTCTTCAATGGAATCGACTCCTTTTGTGGGACTCCCTATATTCTATATCGTTTGGGTGATTTTTGGTTTTACCATTTCATTACAAAAAGGATGGACTCTTCGTGAGCCCATCCTTGCTTCATTTATACAGTAAATACTCTTTCCGAATTGGGAGAAACGCGTCCCGTTCGTCCTCGATTTTCGTCAGGATGTCTTCAAGCGGAGCTCCTTCGAGAATCATATCTTTCACGTAGGCGTTTCCTGTCAATTTCGTGATGAAGTCATTCGCTAAAAACTCGAAGTCGTCCGGATACATGCTGTGAGCCATTTGAATCATCGCAATCCCAGTTCTTGTCGATTCGAATCGAGCTGGATCAGTGACATAGACCTCAACTCCGTGCGTCAGTTTGCCCGCGTGTTTTGAGAACGTCGGCGTGAACGAGGCAGCCCGGAAAGCGACACCTGGCAAGTCGAGCCCGTTCAGCTCATTCGCATATTCATGCGCTTTTATATACGGCGCGCCGATCAGCTGAAACGGTTTCGTCGTCCCGCGCCCCTCGGATAAGTTCGTTCCTTCAAACAATCCGGTCGCAGGGTAAACATTGACCGTGTCGGTCGTCGGCATGTTCGGGGACGGCATGACAAACGGGAGTCCCGTGTCCTCATACATCATCGAACGCTTCCAACCTTTCATTTTTACGACTTCAAGGTCGGCTTGAATCTGATACTCGGTGTTGAACAGTCGCGCGAGTTCACCGACGGTCATCCCATGCTTTAGTGGAATCGGATAGAGACCGATGAAACTGGAGTAATCCGGGTCGAGCACCGGACCGTCAACGCGAAGCCCGCCTTGCGGGTTCGGACGGTCGAGGACGACAAACGGAATCCCGTTCTCGGCAGCGGCTTCCATCGCATACGCCATCGTATAGATATACGTATAGTAGCGTGTCCCGACGTCTTGGATGTCAAAGACGAGCACGTCGACATCTTGTAGCATCTCAGGAGTCGGTTTCTTCGTGGCACCATATAGGCTATATACAGGCAACCCCGTCACGTCATCGATGTAGGAACTGACCGTCGATCCGGCTTGGGCATCTCCCCGAACGCCATGCTCTGGTCCGTACAATGCCGTCAACTCGAAGTCATCGGACTGGTCAAATAGGTCGACGATGCTCGTTCTCTCCGCGTTGATCCCGGTCGGATTCGTGATTAGTCCGACCCGTTTTCCTTTCAAAATTTCCGGGTTTTCCATCAATCGGTCGACCCCGAGTTCGACCTTTGGTTTTTTCGGTTCAGACTTCGCATCGGCATCCAACCAGACGATGGAAGTCGTGAGAATCGTCAACGCAGCCATACCACCCATCCACTTTTTCATCAGAAACTCCTCCTTCGATTCATGTAAGCGCTTCAATTTCTTAACAGGAGTGTACCATTCAGAAATTTAATTTCAATATTTAATTGTAAAAATAGGAATTTATATTTCTTAATTTCGTACTTTTCTCCTAATCGGACATAAAAAACGTGTCCTTCGATGAAAGACACGTTCCTATTTACTCATCTGACCGCGAGTGCTTTCCATCCCGTCGCGCTCATGACGGCGCTCACTTTTGACTTAGGGATGACCAAGCGACCGCGATATGGGTCGTTGATATACAAGTTTGACTTGTCATAGCCGGTTGCCAACATGACATGATAGTTAACGTAGCCGGTGAACTTCTTGTTCGAAGCGGTATACCAGTTGAAGTAGCCGTATGGTTTGTTGAAGTCGACACTCGCCCAGACGATGACCGGGTTGCCCATCGACAGTTCGCGTTCGATTGAGCCGAGCCCTTGATTGGACAAGTCTTTCACCGGACGATACTTACTGGCGAATTCAATCATGCCTTTTGGATAAATCCCATAGTTCTTATATTTTCCGAGCGTCCCTTTCGGATCTCCTGTGAACATGACGTTCGGGTCGACCCAGCGATAGAGACGGTTCTCATAGCGAGCGTTCCACATACTCTTTGGCATCTCGTTATATAAGGTCGAGGCGCTGACGGCACGCCCTTTTTCTTCAAGTGCCATTTTGAGAGAGAAGAACTCGCAGCCTGACGGATACCCCATCGGGAACTGACGATAGAGCGGGACGCTCATCTTATAGACGGACAGTGCCTGAGAATAGGCACCACGCGCATCGAATGAGGCGTTTCCGACACGACGGTTTTGATACATCTTTCCGTATGTATCAAAGTAATACCACTTGCCGTCGATGGCTTGCCAATCCGTCTTTTTCGTCAAGGCCGGAGCATAATATTCGTACTGGGTCGTATATTTCCATCCTTTCTCCGGCACACCGGTCGAATGGAAATGATACGTCTTTCCATCTAATCGGAATTTCCCTTTCAAGCGGTATCCGTAAGTCGGGTGGAATCCGACCTTCTTCCCATCGACCGTTTGAAATCCGTACTCACGACGTCCATATGGATCGAATGAATAGACGCGTGCATTCAATGTGTGGATACCTTCTAGTCGGTAGCCATAGGTCGGATGGAAGCCGTACATAACACCATTTATCTGTTGAAGGCCATACTTACGATCGCCGTATTTTCCGAACAGGTAGTGACGATTGTTAATCCGATGCAACCCTTCGAGGCGATACCCATAGTAGGGATGAAATCCATACACTTTTTCACCGATTCGGGTGAGACCTTGTCGACGTACCCCGTCAGTCCCGAAATAATAGCGTCGTGTGCCGATCGTCTGCCATCCGGTCGCCATCTTTCCTTGCTCCATCAAATAATATTTCTTGCCGTCAATCGTGTACATGCCTGTACGAATGGTCCCGTCTGGGAAGAAATAATGTTTGGCGTCACCAAACTGTTGCCATCCCGAGAGTCGGACCCCGTCCTCGTTGAAGTAATATCGTTTGCCTTCGATTGTCTGGAAGCCGGTGACGGCTTGACCGGTTTCGTCGTAATAATAGACGAGACCATCGCGTTCTTGCCATCCGGTGAGTAGCTTCCCGTTCTCGTCAAATGTGTATGTCGTGCCGTCGACCGCATGGGGACCCGTGATGAGTCGACCGTCTGTCTCAAAATAATATGTAGCACCTTCGATTTCCTGCCAACCTGTGATGAGGGTACCATCTTCATTCAGATAGTACGTATGACCCTCGATTACTTGCCACCCTGTCAACACCGTCCCGTCACTCGATGTATAGACGATGCCATCCTCCGTCTGTTGGAATGAACCCTCAGCGGACGCGAACTGTGGACTCGTCCACACTGCACCGATTAACAGACCGATGCCGACCCTTCTTTTCCATGTCATTCATGTGACCTCCTCTGTATGCATACACTCCTCTGTATGCATACAGAAGAGATACCCATATTTATCCAAGATGAAGCTGTGGCAAATGAATCATTTGTAAGGTCAGACGTTTACGCCGTATGACTCATGAACCGAAGTCGTTTCGACGCCATATACAGGGATAGGATGACGACAACGGTTCCGGTCACAATCGGCCACACGAGATTCACTTCTGTCAAGAACACCTGACTCGATAGTGGACCGAGCATCCATGGCATCCAATCGAGGTCGACCCAGCCGATGAGGAGCGACATGACGAAATGAAGACCGAGCGTCAAGACGACCGCAACGACACCGCTCTCGATCATCGCAGCGAGGAGAATGAAGATGGAGAGCTGAACGACAAAATGAAAGACAAGAAGTGCTGTAGATATGAGAAATGCGGTTACATCAAACGCCTCGAAAAGAATAACCGTATAGTAAGCGGCCGCTAATTGGGCGAGTACGAGACCACCGACCGTCAATAGGACGTAATGTGCCCATTTACTGATAACGATGCGAGACGTCGGGATTTGTAACGACTTGAGCCAAGCGAGCGTTCCGTTCGTCCGCTCATGACTGAACGTATGCATCGCCGACAACAAGACGACGAGAAGACCGATTTGGCGAAGCTGTTCACTGACTGAAATCAACACTTCTTCTGGTGTCGGTGTCGGGAGATCAATCACGGCGCCGTCCGGTAAATTGCCACCGGAAGCGAGGATATCTGGTAGGAAATAGAGCGTGAGCGGTTGCATCGAGGCAAGGAGCATGAGCACGATTGGGATCCAAATGAGTCGTTTGTTCGACCATGACTCTCGCCATTCTTGTTTAAAGATTGCGGTACGCATCAGGCGTTCACCTCCAAGAATAAAGATTCGAGTGACGGGTGCCCGACGTGTAGTGATTGGATGATGAGATTCCGTTCCAGGATGCGCCGCAAAATCGCCCGTTCGGCGAGATTCCGGTCCGTTGACTCAAACGTCCACGTCGAACCACGTTTGGTTGTTCGGGTCACGCCTTCTAACTGCGTCCAGTCTGCATCGGTCGTCCCATCGTCAAAGAGACGTAGCTCAATGGTCGACTTCGAACCGAGCAGGTCGGTCACGGTTCCTTCCATGAGCAATTTGCCTTGTCGAAGCAGGAGCACCCAGTCACTTGCCTCTTCGGCATCCGGCAGGACGTGCGTCGAGTACAGGATCATTCGCTCTCGTTTCAAGTCACTTAATAGATCGAGTACTTCTCGTCGACCGCGTGGGTCGAGTGCCGAGACCGGTTCATCGAGCAGTAAGAGTTCCGGGTCATGGACGAGCGCTTGGGCGATCCCGAGACGCTGTCGCATCCCTCCCGATAAGTTCGCTGCCGGCCGGTCGACCGGTTCGAGCCCGACTCGTTTCAATAGTTGAATCGGCTCGACGTGTTTGGTCCCCGTCAATTCAGCGGCATACCGAATCGTCTCGACGGGAGTCAACGATGGATAGAGGGCAGGGCGCTGAGGCAAATAGCCAATCCGAATACGTTCGTGTCCGGTCATATCGCCACTTGTCGGTTCGGTGACGCGGGCGAGCAAGTTCAAAAGCGTCGTCTTCCCGGCACCGTTTTCTCCAAGGAGGGACGTGCAACCCGGTCGTAATTCGAAACTGACATCATCGAGCGCCGTGAAGGAGCCGAATCGCTTCGTTACATGTGTGATTTTCATCGCGGAGTCCGTCCCCATAAGAAGTATACGATTGGGCCGAGTATGTTGATGAAGACGATGACGAGAAGCCATACCCATTTCGGGCCATTCGTCATGTCGCGTTTGAACAAGTCAATCAAGGCGACGACGAGCAGGATGAGTTGCAAAATCAAAACAGGTAGTAAGATGAGAAAAAGTGTATTCGGGTCATTTGCGATGTCCATCGCGAGAACCTCCTTTTGAATTAGCTGTCTTTAAAACATTCTACATGAACGGTATGTCCCCTGTATGTGACACAAAAAATCCCCATCTCACGACGGATGGGGACGATGCGTCATTTCACGATAATGACAGGAGCGAGAGCTCGTTTGGCCAGTTTATGACTCACGCTACCGAGCACGAACTCTTGGAACGTGTTCAATCCACGTGATCCGACGACGACGTATTCGTATGGTTCATGGTTCGCATATTTGACGAGCTCGACGTCCGGCTCCCCACGAAGTTCGATGTATTCGTAGGCAATGCCTTCTGCTTCCGTCAAATCGAACAGTGGCTTGAGCATCTGCTTTCGCTTCGTCTCCAAGTCGATTTTCCCTGTCGAATTGAGGGCCGCTTCTTTCGATTCCTTCGCACTGATGACGTGCACGATATCAATCGATGCATTCGACGCCTTTGCGAGCTGAATCGCTTTTTCTAGCGCACGTTTCGAGTGGGCAGAACCATCTGCCGCTAAAAATACCTTTCCCATGAAAAACTCCTCCTCTTTCGCACGTTCTACTTTTAGTATAGGTGATTTGGCGAAACGGGGAAATGATGAATCAGTGCCCTGCGTTCGCGTCTTGTTGCTTCAAGTGAAGGGCGAGTGTGTTGAGCAGTTTTTCCGAGTCTTTGTTCAAGTTGAGCAGTTCCGGTTCGATTCCGACTTCCCGATATTTGAAGATGACCTTATCGATTGCCCCGATGGCAGAGTCGTCCCAAAGATGCGTGTTCGCAAAGTCGATGGTGACTGTTTGGATACCGGCTTCAGCATCCTCTGTCACATCGAACTGATTGACGAATTCAGATGTCGAGGCGAAGAAGAGCTGACCGTTCACCATGTAATGAGCCTTGTCGGCATCGATCTTTCGCTCGAGATCGATTTTTGAGATTTTAGCAGCGAAGAGAATTGCTGCTGTCAAAATCCCGGCGAGTACACCGAGTGACAAATCATGTGTGACGACGGTGACGAGTACGGTGACGAGCATGACGACCGTATCCGATTTTTGGGCGGTACGCATCGCTTTGAGCGAACCCCAGTCAAACGTCGCATAGGAGACGAAGAACATGACCCCGACGAGCGCGCCGACCGGAATCAGCATGAGCACGTCGCTGATTGTCATGATCATGACGAAGAGCGCGAGACCGGCTGTAAGTGTCGACAGACGTCCACGAGCACCCGATGAGACATTGATGACCGATTGCCCAATCATCGCACATCCTGGCATCCCACCGAAGAACCCAGCAATGATGTTCGAAATCCCTTGTCCGCGCGATTCACGGTTTTTGTTTGAGTCCGTTCCTGTCATATCGTCAACGATTTGTGCCGTCAAGAGCGACTCGATCAATCCGACGAATGCGAGGGAAATCGAGTAAGGAAGAATGATCAACAACGTTTCAAACGTCAACGGGACGTTCGGGAATAAAAATTCCGGGAGTGTTGCTGAGATTGTTCCCATGTCTCCGATATTTTTCGTATCGAGACCGAGTGTGATGGCTAAAATCGTCATGACGACGATGGCGACAAGTGGTGCAGGGATGGCTTTTGTGACTCGCGGAAATAAGAAGATAATGGCGAGTGACGCGGCGACGATTGCCCAAATGATCCAGCTTTCCCCTTCAAAGTTGGATAGTTGCGCTTGAAAAATCAGAATGGCAAGCGCATTGACAAAGCCAACCATGACGGCGCGTGGAATGAACTTCATTAAGCGGGCGATGCCGAGATAACCGAGTACGATTTGAATGAAACCCGTTAGAATCCCAGCGGCCAGCAAATATTGAAGACCATGGTCGGCGACGAGTGAGACGATGACGAGCGCCATCGCACCGGTCGCAGCCGAAATCATCGCAGGGCGACCGCCTGCGATTGAAATCACCATGGCGATGATGAACGAAGCATAGAGCCCGACCATCGGGTTGACGCCAGCGATGAGTGAGAACGCGATCGCCTCAGGGATGAGGGCGAGAGCGACAACAATCCCCGCAAGGACGTCTGCTCGGACGTTACCGAGCCAGTCTTGTTTGATTGTATTCATTTTTTCCAAGAAGAACACACCTCTCTTTATATTTTGACTTTGATCTTCGAGTCTCACGAAGATCAAATGCCACATTATATGAAAGGAAATGTTCCAACGTTACGTGTTTTCACAACGTGTTTCATCATAACGGATTTTTTTTGAAATGACAATTGAATGAAGTTGAAAAGTATGGTAATTTCATAACGGATACGTTATATAACAATTAGGTTATACAGGAAGGGGAAGTGGAAATGTACACTGCAGAAGAATTAAGCAAAGTACTCAAGGTGCTCGGTGATCCGACTCGATTGACCATGCTGAAACAGATGGAAGCGGGAGAACAGTGTGCGTGTAGTTTCGTCGACTGTTTTGACATCTCACAGCCGGCAATCAGCCGTCATTTGAAGATGTTGCGTCAGGCTGGACTGTTATTAGAGCGCCGAGACAAACAATGGATCCACTATCGATTGAATGAGACGAGCCCTTTTTATGGGATTGTCGTCGATTTGCTCGACAAGATTGAGACAATCGATGTGAGTTGCGACTGTGACACCGAATGTGCAATTTAAGGAGGAGTCAACGATGAAACTTGAAGTGTTTGAACCGGCAATGTGCTGTCCAACAGGATTATGTGGTCCATCCATCGATCCAGAACTGACGCGAGTGGCGACAATTCACTACGTGTTAAAACAGCGAGGCTTCGATGTTGCTCGTTATAATCTGGCATCGGAACCGAATCGATTCGTTGAAAATGTCAAGGTGCAAGCTGAAATTGCAAATGGGCTCGAGATGCTACCGCTCACAGTAGTTGATGGAAAAATCGTAAAACGGGGTGCCTATTTAACAGATGAAGAAATTGCGGAGTTGACGGGACTACCAGTTGACGCATTTGCCAAGAAAGATGGAGAAAAGCCGAAAGTTCGCATCTCACTGAAGAAATAAGGAGATATGCTCATGAAGACATTTGATTTTCATACGATTGAACCGACCCGTTATGTGTTCTTGACCGGGAAAGGTGGCGTCGGGAAGACATCGACGGCGTCAAGCCTCGCCCTGACGCTCGCCGACCGAGGCAAGCGTGTCTTACTCGTTTCGACCGACCCGGCTAGTAATTTACAAGACGTGTTTGAGATGGAACTCGATGAGACGCCGCGCCTCGTTCCGGAAACAAAGCTTGCCATCGCCAACTTCGATCCCGAAGAAGCGGCAAAACAATATATGGAGCGCATGGTCGGACCTTATCGAGGTGTATTGCCGGACGTGGCCATTCAGTCGATGGAAGAGCAATTATCCGGTGCCTGTACGGTTGAGATTGCGGCATTCGACCAATTTACGGACTTGTTGACGTCCGTGTCAGCCCGTGAGGCGTACGATCACGTCATCTTTGACACGGCACCGACTGGTCATACGTTGCGCCTACTCACCTTGCCGAGTGCATGGGATGAATTTTTGGAGACGAACACGACAGGTGCGTCTTGCCTTGGTCCGCTTGCCGGTTTAGCTGACAAACAATTGCAGTACAAAAAGGCAGTTGAGACGCTCACTGATGGTAAAGAGACGACACTGCTTCTCGTTGCCCGTCCCGAAACATCCACACTCATCGAAGCGGAGCGTGCCGCGACCGAACTTCGCGCCATCGGTATCGAGCGAATGCAGCTCATCGTCAACGGTCTTATCCAACAGGATGAAGGGGCAGACCGATACATGAAGCGGCTCATCGAGCGTCAGCAACAAGCACTCCGTGAACTTCCTGAAGGCATAACTGACCTCGAGGCATTCAAACTTCCATATGCTTACGAAAATCTGATCGGTGTCTCTGCACTTCGGCGCTTTGTGAACGGAGAGACGGTCGCTGTCGCAAATGCATGCTATGACTCGAGTCGTTACGGATCACTTGATCGACTCGTTGATGAGATTGAGGCGGACGGTCCAAGTGTCATCATGACGATGGGGAAAGGTGGTGTCGGGAAGACGACACTTGCTTCGCTGATTGCGGTTGCGCTTCATGAAAGAGGGCACTCTGTTCATTTGACGACGACGGATCCGGCCGCTCATGTCGCTTTCACGATTGGGACAAACATTGCAGATACGTTCACGGTCGATGCCATTGACCCGAAAGTTGAAATTGAGAGGTATCGACAGGATGTGTTCAAGGAAGCAGGGGACCTGAATGAAGAGCAACGTATGATGCTCGAAGAGGACCTGCGTTCGCCGTGCACCGAAGAAATCGCCGTTTTCCGTGCCTTTGCGAATCAGGTGGCGAAAGCGAAAGACCGTTTCGTCGTCATCGATACGGCACCGACCGGACACACGCTTCTTCTGTTAGATGCGACCGAGAGTTATCATCGCGAACTCGAACGCTCGACTGGCGTTGTCCCGGAAGCAGTCCGAGATTTGTTGCCGAAATTACGTGATCCGAAACAAACGCACGTCATCATCACGACCTTGCCTGAAGCGACGCCGGTATATGAAGCTGAACGACTCGTAGCAGATTTGAATCGGGCTAAGATTCTACCGTTCGCTTGGGTCGTTAATCAATCGTTCACGCCACTCGATGTCACGAGCAAACTATTGACCGCGAAAGTCGCGAATGAAGTCCTATGGCTCGAACGTGTGAACAGCTATCGGCGTCCGACGATACTCGCCTGGCAAGAACATTTGCCAGTCGGATATTCCGCGTTATCCCAACTATTGAAGGAGGAAGTGAAATGAACATCACGAATGAAGCCATCGATTACTTAAAAACAGCGCTAGAGGAGGAGCAGACAAAATCGGTCCGCATCATCACGGAGGCCGGTTGCTGTGGACCGACACTAGGTTTGGCCGTAGCGACACCGGAAGCGACCGATGAGGTGAAGCACTTCGACGACCTTACGTTTGCCGTGGCGAACGAAGCTACAGCGTTGTCCGCAAACGTCACGCTCGACGTTGAATCAACAGAAGAGGGAATGACACTCGTATTGCACGGTTTGCAGCCGAGTTGCTAAAAAATAAATAGAGATTATTGGAGGATTACATTGTGCAGTGGATTGCTAGTTTAATTTTTCTTGTGACGCTTTTCCTCATCATCAAGCAACCGAAAGGCCTCGGCATCGGTTACTCGGCGATGGGGATGGCTGTCATCGCTCTCGTTTCGGGCGTCGTCAATCTTGATGACGTCGGAACGGTATGGGGCATCATTTGGAACGCGACGTTCACCTTTATCGCAATCATCATCATTTCACTCATTTTAGATGAGATTGGATTCTTTGAATGGGCCGCTTTACACATGGCGCGAATCGCCAAAGGTGGCGGGGTGAAACTCTTCGTTTATATCACGTTACTCGGTGCCCTCGTCGCAGCATTGTTTGCGAACGACGGGGCGGCGCTCATCTTGACGCCAATCGTTTTAGCGATGGTCCGGGCTCTCAAACTACCGGACACGGTCGTCTTGGCATACGTTATGGCATCGGGATTCATCGCCGATACGGCAAGTCTTCCATTCATCGTCTCGAACCTCGTCAACATTGTCTCAGCCGACTTCTTTGGTATCGGGTTCGCCGAGTACGCCGCGCGGATGGTGTTCGTGAACGTGTTCGCGGTCGCGGGGAGTCTGCTCGTGTTGTACCTTTATTTCAAAAAAGATATCCCGAAACAGTATGACGCCTCACAGTTGGCTGAACCTTCGTCCGTCATTAAAGATCATACGATGTTCCGCTTATCCTGGATTGTACTCGGTTTACTGGTCATCGGGTACTTCACGAGTGATTTAGTCGAGATCCCCGTTTCGCTCGTCGCGGGTGTAATCGCCTTGTTCTTCCTCGTGATGGCTAACCGCTCGTCAGCGGTCCAGACGATGCAAGTCATCAAAGGTGCACCGTGGGCCATCGTCTTCTTCTCGCTCGGGATGTATATTGTCGTCTACGGTTTACAAAATGCCGGACTCACTCAAGTATTGGCGAACTTTATCGATTGGTTCGCGGTTAACAGCTTCAGTGCCACGTTCGGGATGGGCTTTTTGGCCGCCATCTTGTCATCGGTCATGAACAATATGCCGACCGTCATGATTGATGCGCTCGCCATCGACTTGACGCATACGACCGGACAGGTTCGGGAAGCGTTAATCTATGCGAACGTCATTGGTTCCGATCTCGGTCCAAAGATTACCCCGATTGGGTCGCTAGCGACGCTTCTATGGCTCCACGTCCTTCGTACGAAAGGCCTCAAAATCGGATGGGGACAGTACTTTAAAGTCGGGATCATCTTGACGATTCCGACATTGGCTATCACGTTGCTCGGCCTATACATCAGCTTATTACTTTATTGAGGAGTGGATTATATATGAAACTAGTCATCATCGGTTCAGTCGCTGCAGGGACATCGGTTGCGGCGAAAGCGCGTCGGAACAACGAAGACGCACAAATCACGATTTACGATCGAGATTACGATATCTCGTACTCTGGTTGTGGGATTCCTTACTACGTTGGCGGAGAAGTCGAGTCACGTGACGATTTGACACCGCGCGATGCGGCCTTCTTCAAGAAGCGCTACAACATCGACGTGATGACGCGTCATAATGTGACGTCAGTCGACAAAGACACGAAGACGATGACGGTTGAAAACTTAGAGACGGGTGACACGTTCACGGACTCATATGATGTCCTCGTCCTTGCGACGGGTGCGTCGAGCATCATCCCACCGATTCCAGGGGTGAAGTCGGACAACGTCTTCCCGATTCGAAACATCCAACATGCGGAGGCGACACGCTCCTTCGTCGATTCGACAGACCCGAAACATGCGACAATCATCGGAGCCGGCTTCATCGGTCTAGAGATGGCGGAACAGTTGAAGCTTCGTGGTGTGGACGTGACCATCATCGAACGTGTACCGCAAGTGATGCCACCACTCGACAAGGATATGGCGTGTCGCGTTGAGGAACACCTCGAGAAGAACGGAATCGAGCTCATGCTCGGAGAGACCGTGACAGAACTTGTCGGTGACGGACACGTCGAACGGGTCGTCACGGAGAGTGGGAAGACGATTGAGACCGACCTCGTCATCTTGTCTGTCGGAGTCCGTCCGAACGTCGAGCTCGCCATGAACATGGGAGTCAAACTAGGTGAAACGGGTGCGATCGCCGTCAATGAGCGGATGGAGACGAACATCCCAGACGTCTATGCGGCAGGAGACGTCGCGGAGAGTTTCTCGATCGTGACAGGGAAACCGATTTGGCGTCCACTTGGTTCGACAGCGAACAAGATGGGGCGGACCGCCGGGGACGTCATCACGGGCGGTCACCTCGAACATCGGGGCATCCTCGGAACGGGCATCTTCAAAGTGTTCGGACTTGCCGTCGCACAGACGGGTCTCGCCGAAAAAGAAGCACGCGAACTCGGATACGATATCGAGGTACTTCATAACACGAAACCGGATAAGCCTGCCTATATGGGTGGAAAAGATATGACGATTAAAGCGGTCGCCGATCGTGCGACGCGTCAACTGCTCGGTGTCCAAATCGTTGGATTTGAAGGAGTCGACAAACGAATCGACGTCTTCGTCACGGCCATCACCCTTAAGGCGAAAGTGGACGACTTGTTCCATCTCGACCTCGCCTACGCACCACCGTTCTCGACGACGAAAGACCCGGTCATGTATACGGGGATGGTGCTTTCGAACAGTATCGACAAGGCGGCTCGACTCATCACGCCGGCCGAACTTCAGGCACGAATCGATGCCGGGGAAGACATGCAAATCATCGATACGCGGAAAGCAGCACAGTTCGAGAAGGCGTGTGTCGATTGTGCGGTCAACGTCCCACTCGGTAACCTTCGGGAAGCGGCGAAAGACATGGACAAGGACAAACCGACCGTTGTTTACTGTAACGGAGGCGTGACGGGCAACGCGGCACAGAACGTGCTCCGTAACCTCGGATTCACCGATGTGTACAACTTGTCAGGTGGAAATAAGAATTATCAGTTGTTCAAAAAATACGGGAACTAAGCAAGACGACGTCCGCAACTGCCGGACGTCGTCTTTTGATATGCTGTACGTGAGGTGAAGTCGATGGATTATAAGATGTTACATGAGAAGTTTGAGCGACGGAAGCAGTGGCTCATTTTTGACAAAGAAGAAGTCGTCCGTCGTGTCATGGTACGCTACAAGGCAAGGATTATCCCGAAGACGGACATCATGGACTTAGTGAACGACGATCAACTGTCGTATGAACATATCTTTTGTTGCTTAACGATTGATGACCCAAGAATGCTTGATAAAGTCTTCACGGCGAAAGAGAGAAAAGACCATCAGTGGGAGATTGATGACAATGCGAGGCGTGGGATGGTATATAAGCACAAAGATGAGGCACATCGACTTTACAACCAGTTGATTATCGATGAACAGGAAGGTCGCCGACTCGACATCGTCTTCGAGAGCAAGGATGGAAAGTATGTGACCGGTTTTTTGACAAGAGACATGTCAGAGCAAGTCGCCTCTTATATTTTTGCACATGTCGGAGGCGCCAAGTTCACAGGTTTAGTCCCACGTTCACTCTTACCAGCGGACTTAACAGATGAAGAAATCAAGATGAGCTATCGGTGGTACTTGGAGTCGCTCGATGAATGGAATAAACTTTGAAAAACCTCTCACAAATGTGAGAGGTTAGTTTGCTTTCTGTTGACTCCATTTGCCGATTTGATTTCGTCCGTTCCGTTTGGCGACGTAAAGACCGATGTCTGCCTTTTTGATTAGTTGGGCGGACGTGACGACCTTTCGTTCAGAAGTGCTCGATACTCCGATTGAAATGGTGACCTCAAGCGTCGATCTGTTAGGTAATTGAAACGGTTGTTTCGAAACTTCGGTCAAATAGCGATTCGCAATCGACATGGCTTGCGAAAGGTTGCAGTCGGCAAGTAAAACAGAGAACTCTTCTCCGCCGTTTCGGCAGACCATGTCATCTGCTCGCGCGATTCCAGAGAGACGTTGACCGAGCTCGACTAAAATTGCATCACCCGCATCGTGTCCATACGTATCATTAACTGATTTGAAGTGATCGATATCGATTAACAACAACGCAATCTCGTTCGGCGACATGAACACTTCTTCATCGACGCGTTTCATTTCCTCATCAAACTGTCTTCTATTACCTAACCCCGTTAATGTATCCGTATAAGCCGCTTCTTTATATTTTGTGATAAGACGTTCAGAGCGTTCGATTTTTCGTATGCCACCATACACGATATGCAAAAAGAAGCCTGCCGCGTAACCGATGAATAAAAACCAGATGAGTGTTATAAAATATGCACTTGGCTCCTTATAGTTCGTCATGTTGAGAATAGAGAAGAGTGCAATGAACGTAAGACTAATCATATTTACGATTCGAATATCTTGTGTCGGCTGGATCCGTTCGCGCATTCGTAAGAACAGAAATGCTGTTCCAGCTGCTACGGAATAATCTAGGAGTGTGATCAGAAGTAGTATTTCTCCGGGAACGATAAACGGAAGTAGGATAATACTCGTCACATACGTGATACGCAGACCAGATATCCCAAAGTACAAAGCAGAAATGATGAGTGGGACAAATCCATACTGAAAGTCCGCTTGAGCGTTCCAAAGTACACCATGAAGCGTGATGATCATAGAGAGTCCTGCTAGGAGGATGGAGATGGTCATCTGACGCCGAATCGGTAATTTATTTGTGAAACCGAGCTTGGTAAAACGTGAGATCAGATATAGACCAACGAGCAAAAGGCTCGCGTTGGCAATTAGGTTATTAATTAAGTTTGTAAGTGATAGCAATTAAGTTTTTCCTCCTTAAATTCTATATACAGGTTGAACTCTCGGAAAGCAATCCTTTTTGTGGAGGAAAGGTGTTTAGTGCTCTACTTTACTAAAATAACATTGCTTCACTAAAAGAAACCGTTTACAATTTCTGTGTAAGCGTTTTCTCAAAATAGTGCTACAAGGAGGGACCCTCATGGTCAAAAAGCAATGGAAACCCGTATGGGCAGTTGTGCTAACGTTTGCACTGATTCTGTCAATGTTTCCGATGCCGACGTCCGCTTTAGATAAAGGGAAGTCGACGCTTGTCGTCGTCCATTATCAAGAGGCGCCGGATAACGAAAAGGATTGGAACTTATGGCTTTGGGCGAACGGCCCAGATTACTTCCCGAACAAAGGCTTCACATTCAACGGGGAAGATGCATTCGGAAAGGTGGCGGCTTACGAATTCCCAGTCGATTCACCTGAAAAAATCGGTCTCATCGTCCGCACGGATAATTGGGACAAAGATAAAGGTTCTGAGAACGACCGCTTCATCACAAGCGATATGATTCAAGATGGTGTCGCCGAAGTGTGGATCAAGTCGGGCGATCCGACCATCTATACGTCGAACCCGGACGGGGAGACGGCTTCGACGGAAATCGATATGAAAGTTCATTATTTCCGTTACGACAATACATATACGGACTGGGGTCTTTGGGCTTGGCCGGACGGTGGGGACGGGCAGAGCATCGCCTTCGATGAGGCTGATGATTTCGGTGCCGTCGCGAACGTGAAACTCGCCAACCCGGAATCGAAGAAACTCATGGGCTTGATCACGAAAAAAGGAGAATGGACGGAGAAGGATGGGGAAGACCGATTCGTTCTCGGGACTGCGAAAGAGATTTGGCTCGTTGAAGGAGATTCGACAATCTACTATTCAGAGCCACAAATCGATCGCTCTCCAAAACTTGTCTCGTTCTCGGCGGACACGTTCCGTCAAGCAACACTCACAACGAATCGCGTCATCACGGATGCGTTCATCGATGAATTGAGCGTAGACGGGGCAACGGTGGAATCGATTGAAAAAGCTAGCGACAAGTCGGTGACGATTCAATTCAAAGCAGACATCGATTTAGCGAAAGTCATCAAAGCCTCGCACCCGGAGTTCGGAGAACAGACGCTCCAGGCCGGCAAAGTTCTTCGTTCGAAAGAATTCGATGCGAAATATGCATACGACGGTAAACTCGGTGTCACGTACCAAAAGTCGAAAACGAAGTTTGTCCTCTGGGCACCGACGGCTCAACAAGTCGAGCTCGAACTGTGGAACATGCCGACGAACCGACCGACGAACGACAAAGATATGAAGAAAGTGATTCAAATGAAGCGCGGTGAGCGCGGCACGTGGGTAACGGAAGTTCGTGGTGACCTGGACGGCATCGGTTATACGTACCAAGTGACCCATGCGACAGGGAAGGTCCGTGCGGTCGATCCGTATGCGACGGCTGTCGGCGTGAACGGTGACCAAGGTGTCATCGTCGATTTGAAAGAGACAGATCCAAAACGTTGGAATTCGATGAAACCGAAGTTGAAACAATCGACGGACGCGATCATCTATGAGACGCATGTCCGTGATTTCTCCATCTTTGATGTGAAGACGGACAAATACGACTCAGGCATCCAAAACAAAGGAAAGTATCTCGGTGTCATCGAACCAGGAACGCGTCTTCTCGTTGACGGAAAGAAAACGGCAACGAAGACAGGGCTCGATCACGTCAAAGATCTCGGCGTGACACACGTTCAGTTCATTCCGGTCTATGACTTCAACACGGCCTCCGTCGATGAGACGAATCCGATGGCGACGTACAACTGGGGATATGACCCGAAAAACTACAATGCACCAGAAGGGTCGTATTCAACGAATCCTTACGATGCGAAAGTACGCATCATGGAAATGAAACAGATGATTCAAGGATTGCATGACAACAATTTACGTGCCGTCATGGACGTCGTATACAACCACATGTTCGATGCACAGGCATCGAACTTGCACAAAATCGTACCGGGTTACTACTACCGCTACACAGCGGGTGGTGACTTTGCCAACGGAACAGGTGTCGGAAACGATACGGCTTCCGAACGGGCGATGATGCAAAAGCTGATCGTCGACTCGGTCGTCTATTGGGCAAAAGAGTACCATTGGGACGGATTCCGTTTCGACTTGATGGGAATCCATGACGTCGACACGATGAACAAGGTTCGTTCGGAGTTGAATCGAGTCGACAAGTCGATTCTCGTCTTCGGAGAAGGATGGGACCTTGGTACGCCGCTCGATGCTGAATTAAAAGCAAATCAAAAGAACGCCTACGACATGCCGGGCATCGCCCACTTCAATGACAACATCCGTGACGGCTTGAAAGGCAGCGTCTTCTTCGATGAGGACAAAGGATTCGTCAACGGAAAAGAGGGCATGGAAAATCGCGTGAAGACGGGAATCGTCGGTGAGATCGCTTATAGCGACACGATTAAAGGATTCACGAAAGAGCCGACGCAAGCCATCACGTACGTTGAAGCCCATGACAACCACACGTTATGGGATAAGCTAGAGTTAACGAACCCAACCGCATCAGAAATGGACAAGACGAAGATGCACCGACTCGCTTCAAGCATCATTTTGACGAGTCAAGGGACGACATTCCTCCACGCTGGACAAGAGTTCATGCGCACGAAGGAAGGCGACCACAACTCCTACAAATCACCAGACTCAATCAACCAGCTCGATTGGAAACGGGCGGCCGACCGCAAGGCGGACGTTCAATACATGAAAGGCTTGATTGAGATGCGTAAAGCCAACCCAGGTCTTCGGATGACAAAAGCGAGCGACGTGAAACGATTCTTGACATTCCACAAAGCGGAAGCGAACGTCATCACATACACGATTGACGAAGATGCACCGGGTCAAAAGAACGACTTGTTCATCACGCATAACGCCAACCCGACAAATGTCCAAGTCACCCTTCCTAAAGGGAGCTGGAACGTAATTGTTGATGGCGACCGTGCCGGAACGAAGACAATCAAGCGCGCAACTGGAAAAGTAAACGTGCCTGCATACAAGACGTTCGTCCTCGAACGCAACTAATCATTGACCCCACTTTGAAACGAGTGGGGTTTTCCAATGGAACAATTATGGTTAATTGGTAATTAATGCTTTACAAACTATTTATTTTGTATGAACACGAGAATTTACGTTTGAAACTTCCATCTCTTTCGAAAGGAGAGCTTGTATGGCGATTTTCAAAAAGTGGATTCATCGCGTCAATGGTGATGTCACGGATATGCTGTCAGCTGGACCGATTCTCCCGTTCCATGTGGATTCGCTCTTGATTGAACAGTATCCGGATGCCATTTACGTGCTCGATACAAATGGTCGACTAATCGATTCGAATGAAAAGATGGGACTGCTGTTCGATAACTGCGCATGATCTCCAGCCGATGCGGAAGAGTTTGCGCCGTATCACGAACAGGCGTTAACCCGAGAAACGGTTCATCCTGACGATTGAGAGCGGTTGACTCAAGCAATTCAGACGTCACGTTCATCATTCGTTTTGCATCCGGTACAGACTTGCCTGTCCGCTTACGTCGAATGACTGAAGTGACGAATGGGCTGTATCAATATGCCGCCGACTACGAATCAAGTCCGACCATCGAGGCGCAAATGACCGCCCTCGAGCAGGAAGTGAGCGAAAACGAAGAAGTCACCGACTACATCGAACTCGTCCATCAGCCAGAGCGGTCTTGAGTATCCGACTTGTCTTCTGTGAGAATAGATAGTTGAAACAGGGGTCTCCTTTTCTCTAAGATGGAGAAAGAGAGAATCGAGTGAGGAGACCTTAGATATGAATCTGTATGAACAAGCGAGCGACTGGATGCGGCAATGGCATGACGACCCTTCCGAACGCCTCCGAGAAATCAAAGATGAAATTGAGCGCACGGGCACCTATTCATTGACGACGGAAGAGTTGTGTGAGGGTGCCAAGGTGGCGTGGCGGAATTCGAATCGTTGCATCGGCCGCTTGTTTTGGCAGACACTCCATGTGATTGACGCACGGGACGCCGATACGTTTGAGGCTGTCTACACCCATCTTGTCGACCACCTTCGGTTCGCCACGAACGGCGGAAAAATCCGTTCGACGATGACGGTTCTTCCGAACGAGTTCAAACTATTGAACACACAATTGATTCGGTACGCGGGATATGAGACACCTGACGGAATCATCGGAGACCCGATGTCCGTCACGATGACGAAGCGCGCGAAAGAACTCGGATGGGTCGGAGCCGGCACGCCGTTCGATATCCTCCCGCTCATGATCACGGACGGGCGAGACGTCCGCTTGTTTGAGTTGCCGAGTGAGGCCGTGCTTGAGGTGGACATTCGGCACGAGGATGTGGACTTGTTTGACGGACGGACCATCAAATGGCACGCAGTCCCAGCGATTGCGGATATGGAACTAGAGATCGGAGGTCTACGGTTTACCTCGGTCCCGTTTAACGGCTGGTATATGGAGACGGAAATCGGGGCAAGGAATTTGGCCGATACGGACCGTTATGATTTGTTGCCGCTCGTCGGACGGTCACTCGGGCTCGATACGACGAAAGAGCGGTCGCTTTGGCGCGACCGGGCACTCGTCGAATTGAACATCGCCGTCCTGCAATCGTTCGAGCGGGAAGGTGTGACCATTGTCGACCACCATACGGCTGCCAAACAGTTCAAGCGGTTCGAAAAAAACGAACGGGACGCGGGGCGTGACGTCACCGGGCAATGGAGTTGGCTCATCCCGCCTCTCTCTCCTGCGACGACGCACGTTTTTCACGAGCATTACGACAATCAGATCAAGACACCGAACCTGTTTGCTAGAAGTGGATGTCCGTTCTCAGGGTTTCGTCAGCTGGTAAAAGAGGAATTGAAAGGCTAGAACCGAGAGAAAGGATGATTGCTGTGGCAGTCCCACTTTGGAAACGAGCCGTCGCTGGTCAAATCGACCAACTCGTCTTTCAGACACCGGCAAAACTGATTGAAAAGGCAGTCCGTAAGAAGATTTGGCCAGACAAAGAAGTGAAACGGTATTACTTACCGACCGTTGTGACGATGGCCGGAGAAGTCTATTGTATGTTGTATCGAAACGGTCAGACGATAGGAGACCGTGTCGTCGGAATTAAGGTCGTGAGTGCGGATGGACGCCCGCTTTCATTGGAGCAAGTCATCAAGCGGACACTCTATAAAGACGTCGTCTACCCGGCGACGCTTGGGATTCCGCTCATCCGTGCACTTCAACAGATGAAATCGAATAAAGACCTCGAGTTGCCGCATGATGAGTTCGCCCATACAAAATTGATCTCGACCAAATGAAGAGGAGCAGGGCGACCGTGTGTCGCTCTGTTTTTTCGTCCCGTTCGGTCGAGTAGGAATAGCGGCGGGAAATAAGGTATAATGGGATTGGACAAAAATGAACGACTATTGGAGGCTTTTTAGTTATGACAAAAATCGCATGGATTACCGACAGTATGGCCAACTTCTCTCAAGAAGAGGCAGCAAGTCTCGGTGTCGATATCGTTCCGATTCAATTGATCGTGGACGGGAACGGCTATAGTGAAACCAAACTCTCTCTCGAAGACCTACATCGGTATATGATTGACCAAAAGAAAGAAGCGAAGACGTCACAACCGATCTTCGGAGATTTCATCGCCCGCTACGAACGCTTGAAAGAAGAGGGATATGATTGTGCCATCGCCGTCCATTGCTCGAATGGATTGAGCAGTACGGCGAAAAATTCGAAAGCAGCTGCCGAAGCGGCTGACTTTACCGTGTATACCATCGACTCGCATGCCGCACTCGAGGCGCAACAAGAACTCGTCCGAATCGGGAAGGCCGCTGAAGCCGAAGGCAAGTCAGTAGAGGAAATCGTCGCCCTTCTCGAAGCATGGCGAGATAAGAAGAACTTCTTCATGATCATCGGAAACATGGAGACGATGCGCCGAGGCGGTCGTGTTTCTTCCGGTGAGATGTTCCTTGCGAACATCTTGAACATCAAGCCGATCATCACCCTCGATGAGACGGGGAAAGTCATCCCGTTCAAAAAGGCCCGTTCATTGAAGAAGGCTTATGCGGAGATGGTCGGTGAACTCGAACGTCGTCACGCGGAAAACGGTGTGAAGGACAATCGGGTGTTCGTTCAGACGGCACTCGCACCGAACATGCAAGATGACCTCGTCGCACTCATCGAGTCGAAATTACCAGATCTTGAAGTCGTACGGACTCGATTCTGTCCCTCGATTGCGGTACATGCCGGATTTGAGACGGTCGGTGTCTTGTGGCTCAACTCTTAATCAAGTAGGAGGAATGCAAGATGGAAGCAATGACAACCTTGACTGGATTGAATGAACGGATTGCGAGCACGGAACAGCTGCTCGTCTACGTGTCACATCCGGGATGCAGTGTCTGTCATGCGCTGAAACCTCAGATTGAAGAGATGCTCCATCAGTTCCCAGAAATTGAGGCGGTCGCGGTAGACTCGGATGAAGTGCCGGAAGTCGCAGGCGCCTTCTCCATCTTTACCGTGCCGGTCGTCCTCTTTTTCATCAACGGGAAAGAAATGCTCCGCCGGGCACGATTCGTGCCGATCGGCGAACTGACGCATCAACTCGAACGCATGCAAGAAATGAGACAAGCGTGAATATGACCCATCATCCTGTCATGGGATGATGGGTTTTTTTCATAGTGTAACGGGTAAATACCCGCAAACACATAAGGGGTGATTCGATGCGAGGCAAACAATACGTGGGAGAATCGATTGATGTGTACTATGATGTGTCGCTCTGCGTCCATGCGGCGGAATGCGTACGGGGATTGCCGGAAGTGTTCGATACGAAACGGAAGCCGTGGATCTTACCGGATGGGGCCGAGGCTCCTGATGTCGCGACGGTGATTGAACGCTGCCCGAGCGGTGCGCTGCAGTTCGTTCGGAAGGATGGTGGAGATGCGGAGGAACCGGACGTCCCGACGTCTGTTAAATTAAACGACTGGCAACAAATCGAGGTGCGTGGCGACCTTCAAATCGAGCAAGGAGATGAGGTCATCTCCACGTATCGGGCCACGCTCTGCGGGTGTGGACAATCCGGGAAGCGACCGATTTGCGACCATAGTGGCGCGTGTAAAGGATGAGAGGATGATGGATGATGCAGATTCCACTACATTCGGACTGGCATGATACAAAGTTGACCTTGCATTTGATTTCCCAACTACTAGGGAAGATTAGACTCCAACTGGCCCCACCTGAGCCGCAATGGGGGCATGTCTCGCTACCGCTCACGGTTAATGGGTTCACGACAGGGCTGTTGTTTGAAGGGGAACGGGCACTCCAGCTTGATGTGGATCTACTAAGTTCTTGCCTTGTCGTTCATGTCGAAGATCAGACAGACGCCATCCCGATTGAAGCGGGGAAGACAATCAAGTCCTATCATGACGACTTATTCAATCGACTGCGGACGCATGGGGTCGACATACGCATCAACCCGAAACCACAGGAGATGACCTTCCAAGGACTTCTCGATACGGACGAGACACCGCTCGCTTATGATGCGGCGTATGCCCGGCAAGGATTAAGGCTGTTTCAACGGGCGGCGCACGAACAGCTGACGTACCTATCGAAGCTACGATGCCGGAAAATCAAACCGGCACTCTTTTGGGGGACGTTCGACGTGTCCTCGCTCGTCATCTATCCGATCGAGCATCCGTTTCCGGAAGACAAAGTGATCGAGCGCGTCGCCTTCGATGAACAGTTGATTGAATTTGGATTTTGGCTTGGGGATGATGTGACGGAACGACCGAGCTATTTTGTCTTGCCTTATCCGTTCCTGTTCAGACCGCTACCGACCGTGACGCTACAGCCGGAAGCGGCTTATTATGACGCGGAGAAGAGTGAATTTTTCTTGCCGCTTGATGAAGGAACGAGTGGGGAAGTCCAAGCGTTTTTGTCTACATCGTTTGACATCTTGATGGACGAGATGGATTGGACGATGCGTGACCATTTCTTTATCCCGCTAAAACTAGAAGAGGAGAGTGGTGAGTAAATGGAAATTAAACAGAAGGAAAATACGTTTTACGTCGGGGACGAGGCGAAGCCATCGGCAGAACTGCACTACGTGCCGACGGGGGCGGACAAACTGATTGTCGATCATACGTATGTCAGTGATGAACTTCGAGGACAGGGAATCGGAGAGAAACTTGTTGTCGCCGTGGTCGAATATGCTCGGGAAGAAGGAAAGACGATTATCCCACTCTGTCCCTTTACGAAAAATCAGTTCGACCGACATGCCGAGTATCACGACGTGTTGGCGAACTGAACCGGGGTGGGCTAGATGGAAGAAAAACGAGCCACGTGGTTAGAGCTCTTCTATGACCTGGTTTATGTCGCTGCGATTGCGACGGCGACCCATGTCCTTCTTCATACCCATCATGGTGTCATCCCGTTCGAATATGCCTCGAAGTTCGTCCTCATGTTCATCCCGATTTGGTGGGCGTGGGTGGGGCAGACGATGTTCATCAACCGCTTTTTCGAGGATGCGATTCACCAGCGTCTGTTCGTAATTGGACAGATGATCTTCGTATTAATTATGACGGCGAGCTTGAACGTGGATTTTGATGACTACTACTATTCATTTCTCATTGGCTACTTAGGTTTGCGCGTCATGACGGTCTTGCAGTATACGATGGTAAATCGACGTATTCAAGACTCGGCGGCACGCTTTTTAGGCACCTATTTTTGGATTGGAATCGGCGTCTCGTCGTTATCCATCTTTTTTGATGGAAGCTTGCGCTACGTCGTTCTGTATCTCGGGCTCATCATAGATTTGATTGTACCGATCATCGGTCGGAAACGCTTGGCCATGACGCCCATAAACTTAGGATATTTGCTCGAACGCTTTGGTCTTTTGACCATCATCGTCTTAGGGGAATCCATTATCAGTATCTTGGCGGTGCTCGAGCCGCAAGACGGGGATATTCGGTCCATCAGCTTTTCGATTTTAGCATTCATCGTCCTCATCGCCATTTGGTGGCAATACTTTGACAACATCGAAAAGAAAGTGGACAAAGACGCGGTCGGGACCGGTCAAATCATTTTGTATGGTCATCTGTTCATTTGGATGTCACTCAGCGTTCTGGCGAGCATGATGAAACTGATGTATCTCGGGGAGTTGGATGAGCGCTTTGAAGTGATGGTGACGTTCGGTGCCGTTCTCGTCTACTTTTTGTCGACGACGCTCGTGTTTCACAATCATCGCTTCCCGGAAAGCCGGTTGCACTGGGGCTATTTCGTGTTTTTCGTCGCGCTCATTCTCGTGTTCACCGGCCTCCATCTATTCGTTCTCGTCTCACCGTTAATCATCATGATTGAACTCGCCATCTTCTTCGCCATCTATGCGAAACTGACGACCACATAAAAATGGAGCACCGCGGGGCGCTCCATTTTCTTATTCTGCTGCTTGTGGGACGAGATAAATCAAGCCAAACGGGTTATGCAACAAGTTGTCGATGGTCGTCCGCTCATCTTCTCCCATCTCGACCGTGAAGGCGCGACCGTCTTCAAAGGCGAAATGGTCGCCATCGCCGAACATCGCGCCACCTGAGATGAGGTGGAAGTTGAACGAATGGATTACGTGGATGGCATCTTCAATGTCGAGTGTCATCGGCACAGCCACGTCTGCATGACCGAACGCTTTCATTCCCCATGACATATAGGCGTTCTCTTCTTCTGTGATAGCCGTGAGAAGCGAATAGTCGAGTGCGAGGTCTTCTTCTTTTGATTCTTGCCACTCGTCTTTCGAGTAAGAGACACCAGCTGACTCGACCATGACGCCAACTCCACCTGCGTTTAAGACGGCGTTTGCGGCACGACGTGCAGCGGCGACGTCTGTCAAATCGTTGACGTCGACAATCAAGTAGACGACATGCGTATGACGAGCGATTCCTTTCGCGACTTTCGGGGTGAACCCGCCAGAACTCGCGTGAATCATCGCCTCGGCGAGGGCTGGGTCACGTTCGACGACTTCTACGGTGAACGCCTTCCCTGTCTCATCTTCGAGCAACAACAGACCAGCCATCGTGTAGCCTTCACTATGTAAACTGATTTGTTCGCTGACGCCTTCTGCGGAAGACCAGTTTCCGGGAATGGCGAGCATGACTTGTGTACGATTCATGTGTATCATCCTTTTCTGCAAAAGTCAGGTCTCTCCTCAGGAGAGACCTGGTCTATCTCTTATTATGCCCTATTTTGGCATGAATTATTCTTGATACGTCTTTAAAACTTCCTGAAGTGGGATTTGATCGATTTTTCGGCGGCTGATGAATGTACTCATGAAGAAGAGGAGAACGACTGCACCGAGCGTATAGACGATATAGATCCATTCAAATTCAAGTGGGAGCACGAGCCCATAATCTTCCGCGAAGACGACGACGATGACCCGAAGCGTCAACAGGGCGATGGGGATGCTCAAGAGGGCGGAGATGAGCGCGTAGATGAAGTAGCTGTTCAAAATCATCGAGCGGACTTCCCGTTTTTGATATCCCATCACTTTCAACAAGGAGATGACGTAATAGTTCTTCTCGACCGTCAGTGCCGTCAAGACGAACAGGATGCTGAAAGCGATGAGGGACGCCCCACCAATCAAGACATTCATCATGAAATTCATATATTGGTTGATCGATTCGGACTGATCGATCAACCCTTGACGTGACAGAATAGTCGAATAGTCCGATTCGCTCGGACGCTCCGTCGCATAGATACCGTTGAACAGGTCATCCGTTGCGCCAGCGGTGAGAAGTTCACTTAACGTCGCCCGGGGCAAATAGGCGAAGTCGCCAGAGAATTCATCGGCAATCCCGATAATGGGATAGGTCAACGTGTCCCCGTCGAGTGCGACATCGATGTCTTGACCCACATCGAGGCCGAGTTTTAGCGCGAGTGAGGAGGAGACGACAAGGCCGTCGGGTTCAAGTGTCAACACATCCCCATCTTCGTTTTGGAGTGGGAACAAGGTGTTGTCGAAGTCTAGTCCCTTCAAGGTGATCAGGTTATCTTCGACAAAGGCGAACGGATAGGTGAGGAACGGTTCTTGTCCCGCTTCTAAAACCGGTGTCCCGTCTGTATACGCCTCGTATTCATACACCGCTTCGTTCAATCCGCCAACGGTCATACGGTCGACGGCGCCGTTCATCATGAGGGCGAAAACGATGAGAATCGTCGAGAAGAGGATCCCGAGAAAGAAGATGAGAAAACTCCCCGTGCTCTTGACGGCATACAAATATTTGAACTTCGTCTTGCCACTCGCCCGTCTCAACAGGCGACTGACAAGTCGACTGAGTCGATTCAATGAGACATTGTCCCGTGGTGACAAGAGGGCAAGGGCGCTCTCACCCATAATTTTATAGATGACAGCTCCTGCAACGAGCGCAAAGAAGAGGAGCGGGGCAAACACGGCTGTCACGAACACGAGTGGACTTTGGGCGATGGTGATGGACGGTAAAAGATAGAAGTCGAGATAGAGTTCTTTCAACGGGTTCGCGAAATAAAGCCCCAGGAAATAACCGATGATGAGCATAAAGAATGCGAAAACCAAGATGAGCACCAAGTAAGGCGATGCGATTTGCCGACGACTATAACCAATCGCCTTCAACAGTCCGATTTGTCCTCGTTCCGCCTCGAGCATATTCGAGATCAGGATGGCGACGATGATTACAGCGATAGAAACGATAAAGAGACTGAGTCCGAGCGCCATCGCCTTGCCGGATGAAATCTCACTGTAGATGGCACCACTTCGGATAATATTTTCCGTCTCCATGACCGAGACGACAAACGGGAGGTCTATGTCGGTCTTGATCGCTTGATCGGTCACCCCGGACAGTCGGAAAGACTCTTGCCCGATGAATGTTTCGAACGATTCATCCGTCATCAAGAGGAGGGTCTGTGAACGAGGGTCCAAGTTGAAGAAGTTATCATCGAAGAGTGGGAGCGTATAGTCCGGAAAAAGGACAAATCCACTCACCGTGAACGGTTTGCCGATGTCGATTGTGTCTCCGATGTCGATACCGTTCTCCTCTGCATATTTTTTATTGAGGGCGACTTCGTCATTCGCTCTCGGTCGATCACCGGCTTCGAGGTAGGAACGGTTGATCGTGTCTGATTCTTTGACGATCAATCCCCGATGTTCAATATCATCGAACGTGTAGGTGATGGTTTTTAAGTCACGGAGTTCAATCGTAGCATCCGGCATCTCCTGTTCGACGGCAGCGATTCGCGATGCGATCAGACGATTGAAGACTTCCGCATCGGCTTGTTTGATGTCAGCCAATGTGAACGTTCCTGTTTCCGCGAGCGTGGCGAGAGCGGGGTCGCGTAACTCCTCTTCCGTCACCCGATTGAGCATGTCAATCGCAAAGTCTTCCTGATTCGATTCTTCCAGATACTCTTCAGTCGGGACCTCGATTCCACTGATGCCATAGAACATCATCGTGTACGTGAGTGAACTCATGACGATGATGATGGCGATGGCGAGGAGTTGCATCCACTTCCGATTTAATGTCTTCCAGACGTTTTTATACAGCATGTTGCCACCCCCTTATCCCCAATGGATGTCACGTGCCGCGACCCGGGTCTCATGATGGGTCACCTCCACGATTCGACCGGAGTTCATCTTGATGACATCGTCCGCCATCTCACTGATTCCATTATTGTGTGTGATGACGACGACTGTTTTTTGATACGTCTTGTTCAATCGTTCCAATAGTTCGAGTACTCTCTTCGAATTTTCCTCGTCGAGTGAGCCCGTCGGTTCGTCACAAAAGATGATGGCGGGATTTTTGGCGAGGCTGCGGGCGACGGAGACACGTTGCTGCTCACCGCCCGATAGTTGATAGGGGTATTTATCACGTGCCGCTGTGAGCCCAACTTGTTCGAGCAATTCATCAATCGGCAGCGGGTCTTTCGTTAAGTCAGAACCAATTTGTATGTTCTCATAGACGGTCAAGTTTTGAAGAAGGTTGTATTGTTGGAAAATGAAGCCAAGATGGTCGCGTCGAAAAGCAGTCATCTGATCGACGGATAGGTCGGTCAGCACGGTGTCGCCGAACGTGATCTTACCTGAGGTGACCGTGTCGAGTCCGCTGATGACGTTGAGCAGTGTACTCTTCCCGCTCCCGCTTGGACCTAGGATCACGACGAACGCGCCATCCCGGATGGTGAGGTCGATGTCTTTCAAGGCGGCCGTTTCCACGTCGCCTGTCTTATAGATTTTGCTGACGTTCCGTAGTTCGATCATGCCACACATGCCTCCTTTATTTGTTATCTAAGGTATACCCTTTTCGAGAAGTGATTGGACGAGCTACACATAGGATGTTTTGAAAAAATAGTGAAACCGCTTCACCTGTGATAAAATAATATAACCAGGTACTAAAAACTTTTTTTAAGGGAGAACTCTTTATGAAGATTGCTTACATCACGGACAGCACGATTGTCCTTCCAGATGCATTAGCGCAACATCCTGACATCCACATTGTCCCGCTCTATGTCGTCAAAGGGGACCAGCCGTATAAAGATGGAATCGAAGTCGATGCGAAAACGGTTTACGAGTGGATTGACGCGGGAGAGCGCGTCTCGACGAGTCAGCCCGCGATCGGGGATTTCGTCACACTCTATGAAAAATTGAAAGAAGAGTACGATATGGGCATCGCGATTCACCTATCGTCTGACCTGAGTGGGACGTATTCGGCGTCCGTTCAAGGGGCTGAGATTGCGGAGTTCAAGTTGCTCGCCTTCGATTCACGGGCAGGTATCTATACGATGGGACTTATGTTCGAGGAGTTGATTGAACGCGTCGAAAGAGGCGATGCGCTTGAAGACGTGGAAGCATACATGAAGAAGCGCGTCGAGGACGTCCGCATCGAATTGACGCTTCAAAACTTGACGCAGATGCAAAAAGGCGGTCGAATCTCTAAATCGAAGGCGCTCATCGGGAACATGCTTCAATTGAAACCTGTACTTCGATTCGAAGACGGTTTGATTGTCCCGTATCAAACGGTCCGCACATACAAGAAAGCACAAGCCCATTTGTTCGAAGTGTTACGTGCGGCAATCGAGTCCGGTGAATGTCAGGACGTCTCGATTTTCCACGGAAATGTCCCTGAGCTTGCTGAGGAGTGGAAAAAACAACTCGGTGACACGATTCCGATCAGAGTTGATACACTCGCACCACTTCTTGGGGCGCATACGGGATCCGGGTCAATTGGAATTTCTTATTTGAAAGCGAAATAATGATTAAGGGCGGTCCTCCTACGAGGATCGCCCTTTTACGTATTCTTTTGTTTCCGCAAATAGAGAAGTGTGATAGTGAGCGAATAGATGATCAAAAACGTGATCAGAAATAGAGAAAAGTCCATGGTTAGCCCCCTTTATCCAAGTTGTTGCCGACATCTAGAAAAGCGAAACATCAAATTGGGAATCATTTCAATATTTCATTGTCTCAACTTTCAAACAATTGCTGGAATGTTTTTGCATTACGGGTCATACTAGAAAAAATGAACGAGAAAAGGGGGGAAGACGATGCGATTTCGGAAGTACCTAGTTCGGAGCTGGTTCGCGTGGACGCTCGTCTTCACGGGAGTGACGTATTTGACTTTCCAAAACCTTGAGGCGTTCGACTGGCCGTTGTTTTGGTTCATCTATACGCTTGGGGCATTGTTCGTCATGAATCCTTTAAAGCGCAGGCATCTTCACTTCACGTTCCATGAGATGTTTGTCTTTATCACATTCTTTTTATACGGACTAGCGCCCGCACTGTTGATGGGGCAATTGCTCCTCTTCACGTTTCAGGCGCGAGCCTTCAATCGTCGCGTCGGGCGACGACGGTTCCTTCATTTCTATCCGCTCAACACGGTGATTGAATGTCTGCTCGTTCTGTTGCCGGGGCTCGCCTATATCGCTCTCGGTGGACGGATCGGAGAGCCGATTCATTTGATGCAACAAGGCGTGGCGATGTTGGCGTTTTTAGGCACCTTGTTCCTCGTCTTGACGATGAGTTTTGCTTTATCCTACTTCATGGTTGGAGAACGGATCCCGTTCCCGATTATGTGGCGATTGATTCGCTTTGATTGGCTCGTCGTGTCACTCGAGCTTTTGTTCTCGATGATTGCCATCGAGTCGTATCTCGTCTTCGGTTATGTCGGACTCATCGTCACGTTCTTCGTACTATCTGTCCTAAAGATGACGATGTCGAAAGCGACGGAGACGGAAGAAACCAAGTCGAGAGTCGATCAAGTCGAACGCTTGAAAGAACAGCTGTACCGCGTGGACAGCGAGCAATTGTTGATTGAGAAGTTTTGGAACGGTCTACGTGATATCGTCGAAGTGGAGCGTGGTTGGCTACAGGTCAATCGAAAAGGGGAGCGGACGTTTTATGATATGACCGGTCGCGTCATCCCGAGTGTGCCGGATGCCTTCACGATTGAACGGTATCATGATGAGGACGAACCGTGTTTCGTCTATGACTCGCTCCATGAATGGCATCCTGAATTGCAGCGAAACCAACAGGAACTACACCATTCGGCGCTCGTCATCCAACCCGTTTGGGGAGCGGAGACGGCGGTCAGCTGCATGGTATCGACGACGGCAAACGGGGCATACGAAACTCCGATTGCGGTTGAAGTGAACCGCCTCCTCAAGACGTTATCTTGGTCAATCGAACGCATCGATGAACGCAAACGTTTGCAACACGAGAGTTTGACAGATCCGTTAACGGGATTACATAATCAGCGGGCACTACGACGTTGGACGAAAGAACGTTTGAACGATGTGGCGTCCTATCCGCTCTCTGTTTTCTTGATCGATTTGGACCACTTCAAATCGATCAATGACACATACGGTCATGCATTCGGGGACGAGGTGTTGATTGAAGCAGGTCAACTCTTTACTCGCAATGTTCGAGCGACGGACTTGGTGACGCGCTACGGAGGCGAAGAGTTCGTGTTCGTCTTCCCGAGAATGGATGAGGCGGCCGCCAATCTGGTCGGCGAAAAGATACGAAACGCCTTGAAGCGCCATGATTTTGGGACAGAAGGCACGCGCATCACGGTGACGGCGAGTATCGGGATTGAAACGATTTATGAATATGAAGACCTCGATACAGTCTTGCGACATGCGGACCGGGCCATGTATGTCGGGGCGAAATTTAACGGGCGAGATCGTGTCGCCCACTATCATGATCTGTCGACAGAGGTCAGATGAAAGGAGGATCCCCAAAATGGTGGATCCTCCTTTCGTATGAAATGATTATGAGTTCGTATTATAAAGTTCAGATTCAACCGCATGAACGGCGGCTGACCAGGAGCCATAGCGATGCAAGATCGCTTTCGTTGAAGGTTTGTTGTTGCGCTTTGCCCATTCACGATAAGCTTCGAATGAGAGCGAGAAGCCCATTTCCTGAATGGCTTCACGAAGGGCGTTCGAGAGTTCTGTTTTCGAATAGGTCACACTCGCCTCAAGTCCTGCCTCGGCACAGGCATCATGCCACGAACCGAACGTCTTGACTATATGATAATGGCTCGGTGCCTTCGGATGGAGCTTTCGCCATTGCTGATACTTCTTCAAGGTGATGATCGAGCCCATGTCTCGCGAATAAATGGCGAGCGTCTCGATGATGTCCTCGCGTGTATACTTCGGCATTTTGTCTGGCAATTCGACGGTTGACTCTCCATGCCATTCATAGCCTGCGATGGCAAGTGCCTCAGCCCATGACCCGAACTGACGAATGATCGACTCAGGAGACGGCCAATTCTGTTCCATTGCGAAGCGGCGATAGACAGAACGGCGTGGACGTTCCTTCAACAAGTCCCCGAGAAGACGAATGCAATGGATCATCCTTTGCTGTTCGGTAGACAAGTGATGGGATTTAGTGGATAGCGTTTGATTCAATGATGGTTCCTCCTTCCGTGGACTCAAATCTGAACCGACAAAGATAAAAAAATGCTCCTACAATCATACTATCGGATTGTTTTTCGGATTTATTAACGTGATTTTGAAAAATTTTAAACAATTCCTAGGAATTGGATAGGACTAAAGTCGCAGTTGATAATTTCAAAAAATGGTAACAGTTCTATTACAAATTAAATCGAATTTCGAGAGAAATGTAAACATAAAGTTTTAATCACCCAAATTTGTAATATTTTTATAAAAAAGTACCCAGCTGGAGAGTTGGGGTCATCGCCTTCGCTCCAGATGAGTACCCTTCTATAATAAATTTAATTTTCAGACTAATCAATCAAATATTGAAATTACGGCAAAAAAATTTTAATGGCTGGTCAATGAAAGACCGATTCTGCTAAAATAGCCGCATTGAGTGAAAAACAGAAAAGAGGATCATCACTATGACAGTTTGGTTATTTTATACGTTACTTGGATTGATTCAAGGGTTCACAGAGCCCATCCCGATTTCATCGAGCGGACATCTTGTCATCTTCCAAGAACTATTTAACATTGACTTGCCGGGATTGTCATTTGAAGTTTTCGTAAACTTTGCATCGCTTCTTGCGGTTTTAACAATCTATCGTCAAGACGTCGTTCGTCTCATCATGAGTTTGTGGACGTTTTTATTTAAGAAAGACCGTTCGAATGAGACGATGGTCGACGTGAAGTTCATCGGGCTGTTACTTGTCGCGACCGTTCCGGCCGGTGTGCTCGGTGTCCTGTTTGGTGACTGGATCGCCGAGGTGCTCGGTGGCGTGGCGACAGTCGGCTATACACTCATCATTACGGGACTCGCCCTCTGGTTCATCCGGAATATGCGAGGAAACAAGGGCGACGGTGGCATTACGCTACTTGACGCCGTATTGATCGGACTTGCTCAGGCCGTGGCGCTCATTCCTGGGATCAGCCGGTCCGGGGCGACTATCGTCATGGCGATGCTCCTCGGGATCAAACAGGAATCCGCGCTTCGGTTCTCGTTCTTCCTGTTCATTCCGATTAGTCTCGGGACGATGATCTTGGACGGTCCGACGTTGTTCACAAACCCAGACACGCGTGATTTGTTCGGTCCGCTCCTTTTGGCATTTATCGCATCATACGTGTTGACCGCCATTTCATTGAAGTGGTTCCAGCACATCATGGCAAAAGGCGAATTGAAGTATTTTTCATATTACTGCTGGATTGTTGGGCTTCTCGTCGTCCTCTTTCTCGCATAATCGAGGCGCTACTCTCACGAGTAGCGTTTTTTGTTTTGCGAAATAAAAACAATTGCGATACAGTAAACCTGTACAAACAAATATTCCTTCGGGGTCGGGTGAAATTCCCAACCGGCGGTGATGGGCCTATGCCCTAAGTCCGTGACCCGGGCGCACGTGTGCGAACGGTGGATCTAGTGAGACTCTAGAGCCGACAGTATAGTCTGGATGGGAGAAGGAACAAAAAACAGGTCCACGTGACCTGTGCTTCGTCGTACGCTTTTCTGTATAGAAAACGTTTATTTGGCTTGCCAAAATTCGACGAAACCCTCCCACCAAGACCCTAAGGACTGCTCCTTAGGGTCTTTTGTTTGTACGGAAAAAGGAGGGAGAACGATGAAACAGTACATGGAACAGGCCATTCAATTGGCGAAATCAGCCGATGGACAGACCGGTGTCAATCCACTCGTCGGTGCCGTTCTCGTGAAAGACGGGCGTATCGTCGGAATGGGTGCCCACCTTAAGGCGGGCGAACCACATGCTGAAGTGCATGCGATTCGAATGGCCGGTGCGGCTGCATCCGGGGCGACTTTATATGTCACGCTCGAACCGTGCTCGCATCACGGTAAGACACCGCCGTGCGCCGATTTGATTGTAGAATCGGGCATCAAACGTGTCGTCGTCGCCATGAAAGATCCGAATCCACTCGTCGCAGGCAATGGGATCGTGCGCCTGCAAGCGGCCGGTGTCGAAGTCGATGTGGGTCTACTTGAGGAAGAGGCGCGTGCCTTGAATCCGGCATTTTTGCGGTCGCTTGAGACGAAACGACCATACGTCATCTTGAAGACGGCAACGAGCCTCGATGGAAAAGTTGCCTTAGAGACGGGGGAGAGTCAATGGGTGACGAGTTCGGAAGCCCGTCGTGATGTGCATGAACTTCGTGCCACGGTCGATGCGATTTTGACCGGGATTGGAACGGTGCTCGCGGATGACCCATCACTTACGGTTCGATTGGACCGCGTGACGCGACAGCCGAAACGAGTCGTGCTCGACCGTGACCTAAGGTTACCGCTCGCTAGTACGTTAGCACGTACCGCCGAAGACGTCCCGGTGCTCCTCTTCACTTCGTCAGATGAGGCAGAACGACGTGAACGAGCTCAAGCCGTCAGTATCGAATTATTCGATTATACGTCACTCGGCACGGTTCTTGAGACGCTATACACAAATGGGATTGGGCGTGTGTTGATCGAGGCCGGACCGACGCTTGTCACCTCACTTCTTGACGGAGGCTACGTGGATGAATGGGTCGCCTATCAATCACCACGGGTGTTCGGTGGGAAGCATGGCGTCTATCGCTCACAGCAGGAAGGGACGATCGATGGGATATCCCGTTTTACGATTCATCAGGTCGAAACGATTGGACCCGACCTGAAAGTCGTCCTTCGAAAGGGGGCGCTCTGATGTTCACGGGAATCGTAGAAGAAATCGGAGCAGTCAAAGCGGTCAAGCGCAACGGACCATCTTTACGACTCGTTTTGTCCGCTGTGAAAGTGCTTGAGGATGTGAAGCTCGGGGACAGCATTGCCGTGAATGGGATCTGTCTCACGGTGACGACGTTCGATGACGCGACGTTCTCTGTCGATGTCATGCCAGAAACATTGAAGGCATCGAGCCTAGATGGGGTCAAGCCTGGAACACCTGTCAATCTCGAACGAGCGATGCCGGCGAACGGACGGTTTGGCGGACATTTCGTATCCGGTCATGTCGACGGGGTCGGGCGAATCACGAAGAAACGTCCTCTCGCGAATGCGGTCTATGTTGATATCCAGTGTGACCGCGCGCTCCTTTCCTACATTGTCCCGAAAGGCTCGATATCTGTAGATGGAACGAGTTTGACTGTGTTTGACGTGTCAGAGCGTGGGTTTACCCTGTCCTTGATTCCACACACATACAGCGAGACCGTGCTTGGGATGAAACAGACGGGTGATTTAGTCAATTTAGAATGTGATCTGTTAGCAAAATATATGGAAAAGGTCGTCGGGCAGTCGAAGATGACGCTCGAGTCTTTGGCGGAACAAGGATATGGAAAGGCGGGATGGTAATGTTTGATTCGATTGAACGGGCGGTTGAGGAACTGAGACGAGGACGTCCCATCATCGTCGTGGATGATGAGGACCGTGAGAATGAAGGGGACTTTGTCGTACTCGGTGACAAGATGACACCGGAAACGATGAACTTTTTGATCACGGAAGGGAAAGGACTCGTCTGTAGCGCCGTAGCAGAAGAAGTGGCAGTTCGTCTCGACCTCGCGCCGATGGTGACGAACAGTACAGACCCACACGGTACCGCCTTCACGGTCAGTGTCGACCATATCGATTCGACGACTGGTATCTCGGCGAGTGAACGGTCTCACACCGTTCGTGAGTTAGCGAACCCATCGTCCCATCCATCCGATTTTCAACGTCCTGGACATCTGTTCCCGCTCATTGCGAAGAAGGGAGGCGTCTCCGTTCGCCGAGGTCATACCGAAGCGTCTGTCGACCTGGCGCGACTCGCAGGAAGTGAGCCGGTCGCGGTCATCTGTGAAATCATTCGAGAGGACGGGGAGATGGCACGCGTACCTGATTTGGTACAAGTCGCTGAACGCCACGGGTTGGCATTCATCACTATCGAAGCGTTAGTCCGATATATGGAGGAGAACCTCGTCACACGTGTTGCGGACGTGTCCCTACCTTCCTCAAAAGGAACGTTTCGCATGATAGGGTATGAGAATCGAATGGACCGTGAAGAGCATGTGGCGCTCGTGACGGAGACACTTGAGGAGGTCCCGCTCGTTCGCATTCACTCCGAATGTCTGACCGGTGACGTCTTCGGTTCGTTCCGATGTGATTGCGGTCCGCAACTGGACACGGCGATGGAACGAATCGAGCAGGAATCGGGCATCGTGCTCTATATGCGTCAAGAAGGGCGAGGCATCGGACTGTTGAACAAACTGAAGGCGTACGCCCTTCAAGAGAATGGATTGGACACGGTCGAGGCGAACGTGGCACTCGGGTTTCATCCGGACCTTCGGGACTATCGGGTGAGCGCGGCGATGCTTCGTGATCTTGGCGTCACCCGTGTCCGGCTCATGACGAACAACCCCGATAAAGTCGATGCCTTGGAATCATGTGGCATCACAGTCGTCGAACGCGTTCCGATTCATGTCGGTGCGCATGAAGCAAACGAATCGTATCGCCTGACGAAACAACTCAAAATGAATCATATTGGAGGAACATGGACATGACCTATACATTTGAAGGAAACTTAGTTGGAGAAGGCTTAAAGATTGGAATCGTCGTCGGACGGTTCAACGACTTGATCACGATGCGTCTGCTTGACGGGGCGAAGGATGCCTTGAAACGTCATGGAGTGAAGGAAGAGGATGTGTCGCTCGCCTTCGTCCCAGGAGCATTTGAACTCCCGCTCGTCGCGAAAAAAATGGCGATGAGCAAACAATACGACGCGGTCATCACGCTCGGAGCCGTCATCCGTGGTGCGACCCCGCATTTTGATTACGTCTGTAACGAAGCGGCAAAAGGGATCGCCCAGGCGAGCTATCAATCCGAAGTCCCGGTCATCTTCGGCGTGTTGACGACGGAGACGATTGAACAGGCGATTGAGCGTGCAGGAACAAAAGCAGGCAACAAAGGGTGGGAAGCGGCGACTTCTGCCATCGAGATGGCCAATCTATTGAAGCAAGTGTGATCACGAACCGGGTGACAATCACCCGGTTTTTCAAATGGTTGAACTAGGATGAAAAAACTGAAAAATGGGTAAAATAAGTGCATGGAACGAATGCATGTATTTGAACGATAAGGGAGGTTTGGCACATGGCAACTTCGCACGAATCATTGACGTTACAGTTACAACAACAAGAGCGACTCCATCACCTGCTTTCGTCACTCCTCAATCGCTTTTTAACGACAGAGATTGCGGATTTCAAAAAGCGGGTTGACCAATCGCTAGCCGAACTTGGACATTATTTCGCGGTCGACCGCGTCTATGTCTTCGATTACGATTTTACGAATCAAGTCTGCCATAACACGTTCGAATGGTGCGCCGAAGGAATCACGGCTGAAATGGACAATCTTCAAGACGTGCCGATTGATGTGCTGCCCGAGTGGGTGAATACCCATGTGGCGGGTGAGACGATGTATATTCCACGGGTCGCCGATCTACCTGAAGGGAGCGCCGTCCGCGCCATCTTAGAACCGCAAGCGATTCAAAGTTTGCTCGCGGTCCCCATGATGCAAGGGAAGTCGTGTCAGGGATTTGTCGGGTTTGATTCCGTCGTCTCGGAACGGACGTACACGGAGTACGAACAACAGGCGCTACAAGATTTCAGCAATGCGCTGCTCGGGGCGGTCGAGCGACACCGCATCGAGGCCGGGCGGGAAGAAGCGCAGCGGGTCCTCGCCGAGCGTGAAAAAGAATTGATCGATTATCAAGAGGGGCTTGTCCGCACGCTGTTACGTTTGTCCGCACTCCGTAACAACGAGACGGGGAACCATATCGAGCGGGTGCAGGATTTGTCGACGCTGTTCGCGACGATTTTATACGATCATCACCATCCGGAAGTGTCACCGCTCTTCATCGAAGGAATCCGTCTCGCGGCACCGCTCCATGATATCGGCAAAATCTCTGTTCCGGACGCAATCTTACTCAAAGCGAATCAACTGTCCGACCAGGAATGGGTATACATGCGCGACCATGTGCGTGTCGGCGGCGAAGTGTTGAAGGATTTGCAGACACAGTTCCCTCAGAATTACTTCATTCAAATGGCCTATCACATCGCACTGTATCATCACGAGCGCTGGGACGGCACCGGGTACAACCAAGGACTGAAAGGGGAAGACATCCCGCTTGCGGCTCGAATCGTCACCATCATCGACGTCTATGACGCACTACGGACGGTCCGACCGTATAAACCGGCCTATACTCATGAGGATGCGATTCTTGCGATGCGAAATATGGAAGGGGCGTTCGACCCGACTTTGTTCGAATTATTCCTGGTTCATCAAGAAGAAATCGCCATCATGTTCGAGCAGACATTTAAAGCACACTAAAAAGGAGACGTCCCATCGGGGGAGCGTCTCCTTTTTGATTAGAACGTTTCAGATGTTGTTTTCGCTTGCATGTGGAGTTGGATGTAATCCGGGCCACCTGCTTTTGAATCCGTACCTGACATGTTGAATCCACCGAACGGCTGATAGCCGACGATTGCGCCTGTGCAACCACGGTTGAAGTAAAGGTTCCCAACGTGGAAGTTTTGGCGAGCGTATTCTTGATTCATACGGTCACGTGTGAGGACCGCCCCTGTCAAGCCGTATTCTGTGTTGTTCGCGATATCGATTGCTTCTTTGAAGTCTTTCGCTTTCGTGAAGGCGACGATTGGTCCGAAAATCTCTTCTTGCATGAGGCGTGCTTTCGGGTCGACGTCTGCGACGACAGTCGGCTCGATGAAGTAGCCTGTTGAATCGTCTGCTTTCCCACCTGCGACGATGCGTCCTTCTTCTTTTGCGACATCGAAGTACGATGTGATCTTCTTGAAGGCCGATGCATCGATGACTGGTCCCATGAAGTGTTCGTTCTTCTCTGTGTTTCCGACAGAGAGTTCGTTCGTGAGTTCGACGACACGGTCGAGTACCGTATCATACACGCTGTCGACGATGACGGCACGTGAACAAGCCGAACATTTCTGACCAGAGAAACCGAATGCCGATTTCACGATCGATTGTGCAGCGAGCTCGAGGTCGGCTGATTCGTCGACGACGATCGTATCTTTTCCACCCATCTCCGCGATCACGCGTTTGAGCCAAATTTGACCTTCGTTCAATTTAGACGCACGTTCGTTGATGCGGAGTCCCACATCACGCGATCCTGTGAAGCTGATGAAGCGTGTCTTCGGATGGTCGACGAGATAGTCCCCGACTTCTGCACCCGGTCCCGGGATGAAGTTGAGCACGCCTTTTGGAAGACCTGCCTCTTCCATCACTTCGACGAATTTCGCAGCGACGATTGGCGTCGTCGAAGCTGGTTTCAAGAGAATTGTGTTACCGGCGACGATGGCCGCAACTGCTGTACCGGCCATGATTGCGAATGGGAAGTTCCATGGGCTGATGACGATCCCGACCCCGAGTGGGATGTAGTCATACCGGTTGTATTCGCCTGGGCGGCTCTCCACTTTCTTGCCTGGTTTGAGTTCGAGCATTTGACGTGCATAATATTCCATGAAGTCGATTGCTTCCGCTGTATCCGCATCTGCCTCGTTCCACGGTTTACCCGCTTCTTTGACGAGGTAAGCCGAGAACTCATGCTTACGTTTGCGGACGATGTTCGCTGCTTTGAACAAGACGTCGGCGCGGACAGCCGGATCGACATGGCGCCATGAGTCAAATGCTGTGAGTGCTTCTTGCATCGCACGTTCTGCGAGCTCTTGGTTCGCTTTTGACACGCGACCGATCACTTCTTCTTTGTTAGCCGGGTTGTAAGACGTGATTTTACCTTCCGTCGTAACCTTTTCCCCACCAATTACGAGCGGATAGTCTTTCCCGAGCTCACCGTTCACTTTCTCGATTGCCGCTTGGATTGCTTCGGCATTCTCTTTTTGTGTAAAGTCTGTGAATGGTTCATGTTTGTATGGAATCATTCTCGTTCCCCCTTAAAGTGATGTTGAGCGTTAAAGCGCTTACGTCTGTATTGTATCGAAATTATCGTAGAAATCCTAGTGAAACAATTTTCCAGAAACACATGGCATTGGAGCAAGAAATCGAGACGTGATAGGATGGGGGAGAACACGGCTTTAGAAAGGACGAACAACATGAAAAAATGGTTCATTCCGCTACTCCTCGTCTTCATGCTCGGGGCATGTGGGAACGAGGAAGAGACGGTGGTAGAAGAGACAGACCGCGCATTGCCGGATGCTGTCACGAACGTGTACGCAGACTATCAGACGGCACTTGAGTCTGGAGACGCTGAGGCACTCGCATCAATTGATTATGCTGGCCGGTTGACCGAGATTCCGGCGACTGGTGCCGTCACCCGTCAATTGTCTCCTGGTGAGATTTATAAGAGCTGGGTCAACGAAGAGGAAGACGTGGCGTTCCTTGTCCATGAGATGATCGATGAAGAAGGGAACCCGCTCCCGAACCGACTCAGTAAAATCGCTGTGAAGGAAGGGGATGAGTGGTCACTCGTCATCACACCGGTCGCTTTACCAAAAGACGTGATTGCCGAGGTCGGAGAGTTACTCATCGGTGTCCAGGCGAATGAGTACGGAGTGAATGCCGAAGCGAACGCCCGTCTCGCTGAGATTCCGGAAGATGAGGCTGGTCCGATCTATGACCAAGTCAACGCACAGACGGACTATATGGCGCTCGAGGCAGACAATAACGTCTTCCTGCTCATGGCGGAAACGTTGACGGTCGAGGAGAACCAAACCATCATGACCGACTATTTCAAAGCGTATGAGACGTGGTACACCGATAACGAGGAGACGCTCCGAAAAGCGGCTGCAACGGAAGATCCAGTCGAGTATATCGAAGTGCTTGACCCGTTAAAGACAAAATTAGAAGAAGCGATCGATGGCTATGACGAACAACTTGTCGACCCATCGTTTGGCTAAGGAGGAACAGCAGATGCTCGCACCAACATTTTCATTACCGAACCAAAACGGAGAGATGGTTTCATTAAAGGACTATCTCGGTAAGAAAGTCGTCTTATACTTCTATCCTCGAGATTCGACACCTGGTTGCACGACCGAGGCATGCGATTTCCGCGATGCGTTGCCGAAAATGGAAGGCGTGGTCGTCCTTGGGGTATCGGCCGACAGTCAAAAGAAACATCAAAACTTTATCGCCAAGAATGACCTCCCATTTGATTTACTCGTGGACGAGGAACATGAAGTGTCCGAGCTTTACGGCGTCTGGCAGTTGAAGAAAAATTACGGGAAAGAATATTACGGCATCGTCCGTTCGACTTTCTTGATCAACGAGGACGGCTATATCGAAGAGGAGTGGCGCAACGTCAAAGTGAAAGGTCACGTCGAAGAAGTCGTGGCTGCCATTCGTTCGTAAAACGAGAAACTGAAGGAAAGGTCATGAACGGTTTCAGACTGTAGACAACGCATGGGTCTACAGTCTTTTTTGTTCCCTTAAGAGTCTCGCCTGCCCGTAATTGGTCGCTGCTATCAAGCCGCTTCGAGCGTGCTTTATACGGTTGCAACCACTCCATTTCTGATTGAGATGTAGTCTATCGATTAACGGTTCGTAGTGATCATGAAATCCGGGCTCATGCACTTGAATATATATTACAATCATATTTCGAAATAAATTTTAAGAAGCTTTTAAGAATAAGGGTTCAAGGAAAATATTACAATTATATAACGTGTTGAAAACGCTTTCTTTAGGCGGTGTACCTTGACTCGATTGTGAATGTTCTGAAAAATATAGGGAGAGCGCTCAAATCAAGAACGTAGGAGGAGAGCAACACGGTGAATCAAATTGAAAGTTGGCTGACGAGTTTATCCAATCTCGTCTGGGGGCCACATTTACTCATATTACTCGTCGGGACAGGGATTTTCCTGACCGTCCGTCTCGGATTTATCCAAGTGACGCGACTTGGGGTCGGTCTGAAAGAGGCATTTATACCAAAACCAGAACAACCGAAGAAAAAGCAACGTGGGGACATCTCGCATTTCCAAGCACTTATGACGGCATTGGCGGCCACGGTCGGTACCGGAAACATGGTCGGTGTCGCGACGGCGATTGTCCTCGGGGGACCGGGTGCTGTCGTTTGGATGTGGTTATCTGGTTTCGTCGGGATGGCGACGAAATACGCTGAGGCTATCCTGGCGGTCAAATATCGTGTCGTCGATGAACGCGGTGAGATTGCCGGGGGTCCGATGTATTACTTAGAACACGGACTAAAGAAAAAGTGGCTCGGCGTCTTGTTCGCCGTCTTTGCATCGGTCGCAGCCTTTGGGATTGGGAACGGGGTCCAAACGAACTCGATCAGTCTCGCCTTGAACAACTCGTTCAACATCCCAATGGTTGTGACAGGGATCGTCATGATGGCGGTCACGGCATTCGTCATCTTAGGTGGTGTCAAATCAATCGGAAAAGTCGTCGGAATCTTCGTCCCGTTCATGATTTTCGCATATGTCGGGAGTGGGCTCGTGATTCTCATCATGAACCTTGATTTGGTACCAGGTGCCTTATCGACAATGTTCTCGAGCACATTCAGTGCTGAAGCCATCGGTGGGGGTGCGTTAGGTGCCGCGATTCGCTACGGGGTCGCGCGCGGTGTGTTCTCTAACGAGGCAGGACTTGGATCTGCACCGATTGCGGCCGCAGCAGCGAAGACCGACTTCCCGGGACGTCAAGCACTCGTTTCGATGACACAAGTGTTGATCGACACACTCATCGTCTGTTCTATCACGGGACTCACGATCGTTATGGGTGGTCAATATACGGAAGGGCTTGAAGGGATTGCCTTGACGCAAGCCTCGTTCGCTTACTTCTTAGGACCTATTGGTGAAATCATCGTGACGATCTCGCTTGTCTTCTTCGCCTACTCAACCGTCCTCGGTTGGTGTTATTACGGGGAACGTTCAGCGTATTATTTACTCGGGGAAAAAGTGATCGTCCCATATCGTGTCCTCTACATTTTAGTCGCGGGACTCGGTGCGATGACGACGAACTTGAATTTGATCTGGTCCATCTCGGATGTGTTCAACGGTCTCATGGCTATCCCGAACTTGATTGGACTCTTGTTCCTCTCCGGTGTGGTCGTCGCCGAGACAAAACGATTCGAACTCGAACGGAAAAAAGAAGGGCAGTCCTCTGCCGCTTGATGAGAAAACCCGCCGGACAGCACGTGTCGGCGGGTTTTTGTCATACCTTGAATTGGCGAATCAGTGAATCAAGTTCTTCCATCTTTTGTTGCGACTGTTCCGTCGCATGGTTCAACTCGGCGAAGCGTTCGACGGACATCGTCACTTTTTCAGCAATTTCCTGCGTACCGAGCGCTCCGTTGTTGACGGTCGTCGCAACGTCCTGGATGACACCGATCATGTTCGACGTCAATTGTTCGAGCTCCCCGGCAGCGGCAGCGAACTCGGTCGCAGTCGTTTCGAAGCGACCTGCGTCCTCGCTATATTGTCCGGCTGCCTCTTCAAGTTGGTCATAATCTTTCAAGACGTTCGTGTCGAGGAAGTGGAGCATCTGTCCAGAGCTTTCATTCAAATGATCGACCGAATGAAGAACGGTCGTCGAGATGACTTGAATGCGTTCGACGGTCGCCCGGCTCGTTTCGGCGAGTTTTCGAATCTCGTCGGCGACGACGGCGAATCCACGTCCGGCCTCTCCGGCACGTGCCGCTTCGATCGAAGCATTGAGTGATAATAGGTTCGTCTGCGCGGCGATATCGAGGATGTCGTTCGTGAGCGTCGCGATCTCACGCACGGCTTTCGCATCTTGCATCGCTTTCTCTAAGTTTGTGCGTGTCGACTGAAGGACGCTGATGGCATTCTCTTTCGCCTCTACCGCATGTGACTTGAGGGAGAGGGCACGCTCATCGATTTGTCTCGCTTCGGTTTTCCGCTCATCGGCCATCGTCACGATATGATGAATCGTCCGCTCCATATCCGAGGCGGAAGCGTTCATCTCTTGAGCGCTCGCCGCCGTCTGTTGCATACCGGCGGTCAAATCCTCTGTCGTCGCAGCGGTCGTCGTCATGTACGTATCAAGTTCTTTCAACTCTTCGTACATATGGGTTGATTGTTTTGACACGCCAGTCGTCACGTCGTTCACTTGAAGAATCAACTGACGCAAGTTGGCGATGAACTGGTTAAAGTCGCGTGCGAGTCCGGCGAACTCATCGCGGCGCTTCACAGGGATTGACGTCGTCAAATCGCCTTCGCTCGTGGCGAGCTCACGCATCTTCGTCTTGAACTCTTTGAGTGGTTCAAAGATGGAGCGGAAGATGAAGAGCATCATGAGGATCGTCATGACAGCCGCGACCCCAAGGACGATGAATAGTGTGAGTTGTACTTGTTCAAACGACTTAGCCGCCGCCGCTGTGTCCGTCTGAATTTCTTCCCGGTTCAAGTTGACGAGTAGACCGAGAGAGTTCGAGAGCGTGTCAGCGCTTGCATCCGCTGTATCGCGAATATACGCTTCTGCGGCCTCTGTACCGTCTTCATTCGAAATACGAATGAGTTCATTCATGACCGTTTGGAAGTTATCCCAATTCGCACGGGCTTCATCGAAGAGCTGTTGATCTTCTTCCATGATAATCGTCGCTTCATAGCCGTCCATCCGTTGTTCCAAAATGGCGACGGATGCTTGAATATCCCGTTCGATGTTTTGTTTCGTCACGGCGTCATCTACGAGAGCGTGACGAATCAAATGACGACGGATTTCGAGCAGTTGCTTATCGACTTGATGAATCTGGTCCATGCCTGGCACCCAGGAAACGGTCATGTCTTCTTGAGCTGCTTTTGATGCGTTCAAGGCGTACCATGAGTAACCGCTTACACCGAGGAGTAGCACAAACATGATGCTAAACGCAGTGATGAGTTTATTCCGAATCGACATACGATTCCTCCTTACGAATCTTTTCTACCATTAGCATAATCAGAATCGCACATCGACCGTATAGCTGATTTCGAAAGCGGGTCAATATTCGGAGAAGATTTCCCTAGTTTCTCAAAAAGGAGACATTTTCTCACAAGATAGATTTCCTTTTTTGTCTTATGAAAAAGTGGTATGATAATGAACGATGTATTGAAAACTGTTGGAGGTGGGAATTTTGGCTCGTATTACAGAAGCTGAAGTTCGGCACGTCGCCGGACTTGCCCGACTTGCGATTACGGATGAAGAAGTGACGCACTTCACGGAGCAATTGACAAAAATTCTCGAGTTCGCCGAGCAACTCGATGAGCTTGATACAACGGGCGTCGAACCGACGACCCATGCCCTAGATTTGAAAAACGTACTACGCAAAGACGAGGTCCGTCCATCGCTTCCACGTGAGGAAGTCGAACGGATGGCACCTGACTGGGAGAACGGTCAAGTCCGTGTCCCTGCGGTCTTTGAGTAAGGAGGCCTTTCATGAGTTTATTTGACCACGGTGTAGCGAAACTGCATACGTTATTAAAAGAAGGCGAAGTCACGGTCACGGACCTCGTCAAAGAGTCGTTCGACCGCATCGAAGCGACGGATGATCAAATCGGTGCGTTTTTGACGCTCAATGAGGATGCGTTTGAGCAAGCGAAGCGCATGGATGAGCTCGCAAAAACGTCAGACAACCCGCTTTTCGGCATGCCGATCGGTGTGAAAGACAACATCGTTACAAAAGGGATGCGGACGACATGTGCCTCGACGTTCCTCGAGAACTTCGTCCCGGCACACGATGCGACGGTCGTCGAGCGTCTTCATGATGCGGGTGCCCTCACAATCGGGAAGTTGAACATGGACGAGTTCGCGATGGGTTCATCAAACGAGAACTCGGCGTTCAAGCCTGTCCGTAACCCATGGGATCCGACTCGTGTACCAGGAGGTTCTTCAGGCGGTTCAGCAGCATCGGTCGCAGCTGGGCAAGTCCTCTTCAGCCTCGGTTCGGATACGGGTGGTTCGATTCGTCAACCAGCCGCGTATTGTGGTGTCGTTGGGATGAAGCCGACATACGGTCTCGTCTCACGTTTCGGTCTCGTCGCCTTCGCGTCGTCACTTGATCAAATCGGCCCGCTCACGCGCACGGTCGAAGACAATGCTTACTTATTGAATACGATTGCGGGTCATTGCGACATGGACTCGACGTCGGCTGAGGTCGAGGTGCCGGACTATACGGCAGCGCTCAACCAGGATTTGACGGGCATGAAGTTCGCACTTCCGGAAGAGTTCATGGCAGAAGGTGTCGCGCCTGGCGTCCGTGAACAGATTGAAAAAGCGATCGAGACGCTCAAGTCTCTCGGTGCGACAATCGAGACGGTTTCGATTCCGTCTGTGAAGTATGCCCTCTCGGCGTACTACTTGCTCGCGTCGTCAGAAGCTTCTTCGAACTTGGCTCGTTTCGACGGTATCCGTTATGGACGTCGCGCCGAAGCGGACACGCTCGACGAAGTGTTCACATATTCGCGTGAACAAGGGTTCGGGGACGAGGTCAAACGCCGGATCATGCTCGGGACTTATGCCCTCAGCTCTGGTTACTATGATGCGTTCTACAAGAAAGCCCAACAAGTCCGTACCCTCATGAAGCAGGACTTCGCGAAAGTGTTCGAAGAGTATGATGCCATCGTTGGACCAACTGCTCCGACGACAGCTTTCAAACTCGGCGAACAGCTCGACGATCCGCTCACGATGTATGCGAACGATATCATGACGATTCCGGTCAACTTGGTCGGTATCCCGGCCATTTCGGTCCCGGCAGGTCTTTCAGAAGGACTTCCGGTCGGTCTTCAAATTATCGGGAACTACTTTGATGAATCAACACTTTACCGCGTGGCCCATGCTTTTGAACAAGCAAACGGCGGTTTCAAGATGCCACAGCTCTAAGGAGGACGTACGATGAACTTTGAAACGATCATCGGGATCGAGGTGCACGCCGAGCTGAGCACGAAGTCGAAGATTTGGTGTGGCTGCTCACGCACTTACGGTGCCGAAACGAATACACAGACGTGTCCGATTTGTCTCGGACACCCAGGCGTCTTGCCTAAATTGAACGAAGAAGCGGTCAACCTCGCCATCAAAGCGGCAATGGCACTCAACTGTGAGATTGCGACAGATACGAAGTTCGACCGCAAGAACTACTTCTACCCTGACACGCCGAAAGCATATCAAATCTCGCAGTTTGATAAGCCGATCGGTTCAAACGGTCACGTCGACGTCGAAGTAGACGGAGAGATGAAACGATTCCGCATCGAGCGCGTGCACTTGGAAGAAGATGCCGGGAAGATGAACCACACGGGCGAGAAGCACTCGGTCGTCGACTTCAACCGGACCGGTTCACCACTCATCGAGATTGTCAGTGAGGCAGACATGCGCTCACCGAAAGATGCGGTCGCGTATCTCGAGCGTTTGAAAGAAGTCCTCTCGTTCGCTGGCGTCTCGGACGTCAAGATGGAAGAGGGGTCACTTCGCTGTGACTGTAACATCTCGGTCCGTCCATTCGGGCAGGAGAAGTTCGGTACGAAGACAGAGCTCAAGAACTTGAACTCGTTCTCAAACGTCTTAAAGGCACTCGACTATGAAGAGACGCGTCATCGCAAATTGCTTCTTTCAGGTGGCGTCATGCGTCAAGAGACGCTCCGTTACGACGAAGCGGCGAAAAAGACGATTCTCATGCGTGTTAAAGAAGGGGCAGCGGACTACCGTTACTTCCCAGAACCGGACCTCGTCCGTCTCGAAATCGATGAGGCATGGAAAGAGCGCATCCGCGCGACGATTCCAGAGATGCCGGCAGCTCGTCGTGAACGCTACATGAGCCAATACGGTCTCTCGGCATACGACGCAAAAGCCCTCACGTCAACGCGAGAGTTCTCGGACTTCTTCGAAGCGACGACAGCGGCCGGTGCGGAGCCGAAAGCGGCAGCGAACTGGCTCATGGGTGAAGTGCTCGGTCACTTGAACAAGTCGAATGAAACGGTCGAGACGATGAAGTTGACACCGGAATCACTCGCCGAGCTCATCCGCTTGATCGCAGAAGGGACGATTTCATCGAAAATCGCGAAGCGTGTCTTCACGGCGATGATGGAAGAAGGCGCTGATCCGAAAGCGTATGTGGAAGCGAACGGACTCGCCCAAATCTCGGACGAGAACTTACTCCGTGGCTACATCCTCGAATTGTTCGAGGCGCATCCGCAAATGATCGAAGACTTCAAGAACGGGAAAGACCGTGCGAAAGGCTTCATCATCGGCCAAATCATGAAACAGACGAAAGGGATGGCGAACCCGGCACTCCTCGATGGCTTGTTCCACGAAGAGATCGCAAAACGCTAAGCAGGCGGCGAGACACTTGTGTCTCGCTTTTCGCTCGAGTTGAGCATAGGGGAGAGAATCAATATGCAACGGAAACGTGCGCGGGTCATTTATAACCCGACATCTGGTAAAGAAGTGATCAAACGGGAACTCCCGTACATTTTGAACCGCCTCGAGGATGCGGGTTATGAGACGTCGACGTATGCGACGAAAGCGATTGGTGATGCCACGCTCGAAGCAAAACGGGCCTCAGCGGCCGAGTTCGACCTCATCATCGCCGCAGGCGGAGACGGGACATTGAACGAAGTCATCTCAGGGCTCGCCCCGCTAGAGAATCGTCCGACGATCGGACTCATTCCGGTCGGGACGACGAACGACTTTGCCCGGGCGATGCGGATTCCACTAAGTGTGGTCGGTGCACTCGACGTCATCTGTGACGGATTCGAGATGCCGGTCGACCTTGGGGAAATCGAAGGCGAGAAAGGTGACATTCACTATTTCATCAATATCGCCGGTGGCGGCATCATGACCGAGCTCTCGTATGAGGTGCCATCGAAGTTGAAGACAGCACTCGGGCAGCTCGCGTATTACGTGAAAGGGATGGAGAAACTGCCTCTCATCAAACCGACGTATATCGAGCTCGAACACGATGAAGGAACGTTCCAAGGCGAGGTCATGGTCTTCCTCACATCGAACTCGAACTCGGTCGGTGGATTTGAAAAAATCTCACCACACGCGTCGTTGAATGACGGGTTGTTCGATCTGTTCATTTTGCGGAAATGTAACTTGTTCGAATTCATCCACGTCGTCCGTTTACTCCTTCGGGGTGAGCACTTATCAAGCTCACTCGTCGAGCATGTGAAGACGAGCCGCGTCCGGATGAAGACGACCGAGCCGATGAGTCTCAACATCGACGGTGAGTACGGCGGGGAATGCACAGGTGAAATGCGGAACTTATTCCGTCACTTGACGGTGCTCGCGCCGAACGCCCGAATTCGCGAGATGGAAGATTTGAATGCACAATATGAACGCGAACAGATGATCAAGCAATTGTTCAATGTTTCGCTCGATAAAGCAGAGTGAAAAGATAGGAATGACGACATCTGTCATTCCTATTTGCAATGGAAGGAGCATTCGTATGCTACCAGTGAAAAAGAATGATCGTCTCGACGTCCACGTCCACGACTTGACCCATGAAGGGGCGGGTGTGGCACGTGTCGACGGCTATACGTTGTTCGTCCCGAACGCGTTACCGGGTGAGACGGTCGAAATCGTCGTGACGAAGACGAACAAGCAGTATGGGTTCGCCCGATTGTTGAACGTGAAAGAAGCGAGCGCCGACCGCGTCGAGCCACCGTGCCCGATTTTTTATCAGTGTGGCGGCTGTCAGCTGCAACACTTCAGTTATGAAGGACAACTTCGCCAGAAACGAGAACGTGTCGTCGATGCGCTCAAGCGTCTTGGTCAGTTCGACGTGCCGGTCCATGACACGATCGGGATGCCAGAACCTTGGCGCTACCGCAACAAGGCGCAAGTCCCGTTCAAACAAGAAGGAGACCGTCTCGTTTCAGGCTTCTATCGTCCTCGTTCCCATGATATCGTCGAGATGAGCGAATGTTTGATTCAAGATGAGCGCAATGATCAGGCGATCCAAGTCGTCCGTGATGTGTTGGATGCTCGCGGTGTGCCGGCGTATGACGAGAAGACAGGACGTGGGGTCATCCGTCACGTCATGGCCCGTTACGGGTACCATTCGGGTGAACTCATGATCGTCCTTATCACGAAGACGACGAAATTAAAAGGCGTGAATGAGATCGTCGCCGATATCGTCGAGCGTCTCCCAGACGTGACGTCGATCATGCAAAACGTCAACCCGGACAAGACGAACGTCATCCTCGGAGCGACGAACAAGTTGCTCTATGGTCATGAGACGATTGAGGATAAAATCGCAGGACTCACATTCACGATTTCTCCGCACTCGTTCTTCCAAGTCAACCCGGTCCAAACGGAGAAGTTGTACGGGAAAGCGCTGGAGTACGCACAACTGTCAGGTACGGAACAAGTCGTCGATGCCTATTGCGGCATCGGGACGATCAGTCTGTTCCTTGCTCGGAAAGCAGCGCATGTGTACGGTGTCGAAGTCGTACCGGAAGCGATTGAAGACGCGAAACAGAATGCGCTCGTCAATGAGATCGATAACGTGACGTACGCATGTGGTGCGGCGGAAGATGTGCTTCCAGAGTGGAAGAAAGACGGTGTGAACCCGGATGTGATCGTCGTCGATCCACCACGTAAAGGATGTGCCGAATCGTTCCTTGAGACGATGGTCGAGATGGGACCGAAGCGAATCGTATACGTCTCCTGTAACGTCGCAACACAGGCGCGTGATATGCGTTACCTCGCCGACCGTGGCTATCGCTTGATGGAAGTGACACCGGTCGACATGTTCCCGCATACGGCGCATGTGGAGACGGTGGCGTGGTTGGAGAAAGTAGAATAAGATGAATGTATCATGCCTTCGATTGAATCAATCGGGGGCTTTTTTTGCAAACAGTCGAAAGGAGAGTCGGAGATGAGGAAAATCATTGTTCTGGAACACCTGTCGTTAGACGGTGTGATTCAAGCACCAGGTGGGAGAGAAGAAGATTTGAGTGGGGATTTCATGCATGGGGGATGGACGGAGCCGTTTTCGAGTCAAGAGCTTGGAATTTGGATTCGGACGCAAATGCATAGTGAGTTTGATTTGTTGCTCGGTCGAAAGACATATGATCAGTGGGCGAGTTATTGGCCGAATCACGATGACATTTGGCCGGAAGCCAACCGGGCGATGAAGTATGTGGTCACGCGGCAGTCAACGGACTCACGATGGGAATCAACGACGTTTCTGACAGAGCCAGTCGAAGCGTTGAAACGACTCAAACAAGAAGAGGGACCCGATTTACACGTCTGGGGAAGCGGGGAACTCGTGCACACGCTACTCGCAAACAATCTCATCGATGAAGTTCGACTGATCGTGTATCCCATCATCATCGGGTCAGGCAAACGACTTTTCCCAGACGGCAACATCTTGCCACTGCAACTTGACGTGATTGAGCAACAGCTGATGCCAAACGGGGTCCATGTCGTTCGGTATGGACGCCTTCAATCGGAAGGGGAGAAGAGATGAGAATCGAGCAACACCTCGAAATGACCGTATCAGAATCGATGGATAAGGAGCTAACTGAGCTATTACAACATGCGTTTCCCTCAATTTATCCGAATCGCCGCTACTTCAAGCAATTACCCCATTTCCGACTCATCGCGTATGAAGACGAACGGATCATTGGACAAGTCGGGTTAGACTTTCGTGTGATGAATATGAACGGGGAATCGATTCACGTGCTCGGCATCATCGATCTGTGTGTCCGGGAAGAAGTTCGGGGACGTGGGGTCGGACGGGCACTGATGGAAAAAGTCATTGCTCTTGGGGAAACGTACCCCATCGATTTTCTTCTGTTATTCGCAGACCGACCAGACCTCTACGAACGCATCGGGTTTCACACGGTATCTAACACATGCACGTGGCTTCAAATCAATGACGAGAATCAGACGATACGAGGGATCGGGGAGGCGTCGTTTGAAGAATTGATGATTCGTCAGGTGGGAGACAAACGATGGAGCGACGGAACACTCGATTTGCTTGGATATTTATACTAGGGGGATATCGATGAATCTTGAACAAGTGACAAAAATGTATGAGACGTATGCACAAAAAATCGGGGACCGAAAACAAGTGTATGAAACGATTGCTGATACTTTTGACGTAAAGCAGGCGCTCTATCCAGGGAGTCACGTCGACGTCGCCCCTTCCCTCGTCATCCCTCATGTCATCTATGTCGACAGTTTCAAAGGGACGATTCGTTTCTTCAAGCAAATTGAAACGGTACAGGAGCTGATGGATCAACGAAAGGAATATGATGAGCCGTGTACGATTGAATTTTTTGGTCAGGACTATACGCAGCCGCTCGACATCGAACCCGTTGACTTGATCATCTCGCAATATGCGGGGTTTGTCGGTCAGGCGACGAAACAATATTTGAAGCCGCGTGGCATCTTGCTCTGTAACGATAGCCATGGAGATGCGACGTTGGCGCAATTCGATAAAACGTTCGAGCTGATTGGGGTCATGGGAAGTACAAATGAACTCATTCAGACAGGGCTCGACGATTATTTCCGATTGCCGAAAGGGAAAGACGTCGATGTAGCCGAAGTGAAGAAGACGATGAAAGGTCCAATGTATACGAAGTCAGTTGAGAATTATGTGTTTCAAAAAAGGAGGGATTGAATGAAGCAATATACGATTCGAACTCGTAACGTCCCGCTTTCCCTGCATGACGCGGTCATCACGGAAGCGACTTTTATGGGTTCGACAATCCGTCTCGTTTTTGCGGATGGCATCCGTGACTTGTTCAAGAAAGAAGCGGTATGGACGGGACGTGCCGTCGTGACAATCTCGAACGTAGACCGGGATTCTTCGTCGCTCGTCCGCTTCGGTGAATCGTCTTATTCGGTATGTCCGATCGAACAATTGGGTCAGTTTGTTAAAATGGGGCGCTTCGAAATCATCGATGAACTGTACGGATATCGGCAACTATTGTTCCGCTGCATGTGGTTGACCGATATGATGTGTGAGGCGGTGGAGCTGAGTCTATCCCATTCAAGTGAGCTCGTCATCCGATGGGAAGACGAGCCGTCCGAAGCGATGTATGAATCTGAATCATTTTGAGGCAAGTGTGAGACCGACATGATCGGCGACCGCTCGCGCAACATCTTGTTTTGATAGGTGATCTGTTACAATTTTTTCTGCATGGATTTCAGATTGAAATGCGGACTGGCAGCGAACAATCTGCGCTTTCCCCCAAGAGTTGAACCATTCGAAACGTTTATTCAATCGTTTCACGAGCGTTTGTCGATGCGCTTCGAGGATCAAATGACGTACGTCGATCCCGTCCCGCTGAAGCCGACCGATGATTTCGTCTACATACATTGCGTCCACCAATGTCATGGGAACGAGGATGACCCCATCGAAGGACGTGGCAATCTTCGACAACATCCGATAGTTGAACTCCCGCCATTCCGGATGGTGCTGAAAATCGGGCTGTTGAAGGCTTTTTGGCAATTGGTTCCGAATGAAAAAGCCGACTTGTTCCGGGTCATAGAGAAACGCGTTCGGCAACTGTTTCTCAAGTAGCTTGGCACAGGTTGTCTTGCCCGAGCCGAATGCACCGTTAATCCATATAATCATCAAAGTCCCCCCATTTTTCATCATGTCGTCTTGCAATTATAACGTATAGTTGAGTTTGCAGAATCCTATAGATTGACTAAAGGAGATTGAAACATGTTATCGATTGATGTATATGTTGTCCATGCTTTTTCAAAAGATGGAGAAGGAGGGAATGCGGCTGGGGTCGTATTACATGCAGATGCCTTAACCGAATTAGAAATGAAACAGATTGCGAAGAAGGTCGGTTACAGTGAGACTGCCTTCGTGAGTCAATCGCATCATGCGGATGTCCGCGTCCGTTTTTTCACACCTGAAGAGGAAGTCGACCTCTGTGGTCATGCAACGATTGCAACGTTTCATGTATTGAAAGAACAAGGTCTACTTGGGAGTGGACGATTTACACAAGAGACGAGAGCTGGTGTGTTAGAGGTCGAGATCCGAAACGATTTGACTATTATGATGCAGCAGCGACTCCCAGAATTTTTACCCGTGACAAATCATCAAGAAATTGCTGATTCACTTAAGGTTCCGCTTGAGGTATTAGATGATCGTTTTCCGATTCTGATCGGTTTCACTGGACTCCGGGATATCCTGATTCCTATCAAATCGCTTACTGAACTATTGTCTATTCAACCGGACTTCGAAAAAGTGAAGGAAATCAGTCGACAATCTGACGTGGTTGGGTACCATCTTTTCACTCTTGAAACGATGGAGGATGGCATCGCCCATACACGAAATTTTGCGCCACTATATGGAATCGATGAAGAATCTGCCACTGGAACGTCGAACGGTGCGCTGGCTTGTTATCTGTTCGAGCAATCTCTTGTTTTGAAGAAGTCGTCTACGCTTGTCATGGAGCAAGGATATGGAATGAAACTTCCGTCAGAAATTTTGGTAGAACTAACTGTAGCAGGAGAAGAAATCTCACACGTCACGGTTGGAGGAAAGGCGACTACTCTGAGCGTACAACATCTTGATTTCTAGGAACTCAAAAGACGAGCCGCGGCTCGTCTTTTTCATGCTGTCTTAGGATTAGGTGATTCTGTTTCTCGTAACGCATCGACTCGTTTGTATTCTTCAGTATCGGTCCACAGCTCGTCTTTCAACGGGTTGAGACGTCGTTTCATAATACGTGATACCTGCATGACGGCGAGCACGACGTTGAGGGCAAGACTGATGAGTGCGAGCGTCCAGTTCGCTGCCGGATTATACGAGACGCTCACGTTGAACGTACTGCCGACCGCAAAGAAGTAAGGGAAGGTCATGACCCACATCATCCAAATCGAGAGCGTTTGGGCACGGTTCTGCATCCATGTTCCTTTCGCCCAAAGGAGGGCAGGGATGGTCGCGGCAATGTTTAACGCAAATCCGGAATAAAATGCGTTACCTGGTGCACACGAATAGACGTAGGAGATGTTCCAGATTCCATATGCGATGATCCACAATTTCGTCTGGTCCGGCCAAATCATATCGACTCGCTTACCGGACGTCGCAAAGATACCGAACCAGCCACAAATGGTGAGGATGTTCAAAATTCCGGCGAAGGCGTTGACGTAGTTCCACCCACCGGAGATGTAATTCATACCGTCGACGACCCCATCAAATCCCATGAAGCCGACTTGAAACTCCCGTATAACGGCCTCCATGATATTGATGGCAAGAATGGCCGGGACGAGTACTAAATACCAAGGATGTTTCTTATGGTAGTTCGTGAAGCGGATGACCATGTAGATGAGCGCGCCGGCGAGTGCCGAATACACCTTCACCCAATGGAACCACGACGTGATTTCCGAATCGACGACAAACAACCAGATTGGAGTCAGTGCGATCGGTAACGCCATGAACATAAGTTGGCTCGCCCGTTTACCAGAACGGACGAACTCGTTAAACCCCATCAGCAGTCCAAGGACGACGAACCACATGACGACGTTATACCAAGGCATTGATTCGAAGAAAAACATAACATGACACTCCTTTCGAAAATGAGATAAACAGAAATAAATGCAGTGACTAAACATACCGAACGTTCGTTATGTTTATGTGAAAAGTGTAACAAACTATTGTAAGCGCTGTCAATAGGGGGTGGGAGCTCACATGGAAGTGTCGAAAGTTTGCCACATCATTATGGTATAATGAGCGTTGAAAACAGAGGAGGGTGCGAGATGATGATGAACGAAGGAAAGTTGAAAATCTTACAAGCTGCGCGTGAAATCATCGTCGAACAGGGCATCAAAGGCACGACGCTCCGAGGGATTGCGGAGCGGGCCGGATTCAGTACGGGTGCGATTTATCATTACTACACGTCCAAAGAGGCGATTCTATATGACGTGATGGACGAGGGGCTCGGTGAGGTAAAACGCATTGAGACCGTCTCCCATGACGATCGAAAGGAAGCGGCGGTGATTATTCAGGAAATCTATGAAGGTATGCAGGAGCGCCTTCAAAAAGATGCGGAGAGCCGACTTCAATTTTATCTCGCCCACGAAGCGATGATTGGCAATGAGGACATCGAACAAAAGTTCAGAGAGAAATATCAAGACTGGATTACACGGATTGAGGCGATCTTTGTACGGGCTTACGGAGTCGAGCAAGGGCCGATGACTCAGGCGGTCGCCACATGGACGATGGCCGGGATTGACGGGATGGTGCTCCAGACGCTACTTCGCACGGGAACGATTGAACCGGAATACACGAATCATGTGCTTCATTATTTATTGACCGAAGGATTCCCGCACTTTTTTCAACTCATTCGCTCGAAAGAAACGGATCATGAGTAATGTCAGTTGATACAATCCGACGGACATAATAGAATAGATGAGTGATTTTGTTGGACTGTATGGATGAAAGGAACTGATTTTACGATGAAAGAAAACTTTTGGCGCGACCTTCCGCGTCCGTTCTTTATACTTGCCCCGATGGAAGATGTGACCGATGTCGTCTTCCGTCATGTCGTCGCCCACGCGGGACGCCCGGACGTCTTCTTCACAGAATTCGCGAACTCGGACAGCTATTGCCATCCGGAAGGAAAAGGTAGCCTCCGTGGTCGTTTGACGTTCACTGAGGACGAACAGCCGATGGTCGCCCACATCTGGGGAGACAATCCGGAATATTTCCGTCAAATGAGTATCGGGATGGCCGAGATGGGCTATAAAGGACTCGATATCAATATGGGTTGCCCGGTCCCGAACGTGGCGAAACGTGGGAAGGGGAGCGGTCTTATTCTCCGTCCGGAAGTTGCGGCTGAGCTCATTCAAGCAGCAAAAGCCGGTGGTCTCCCTGTCAGCGTCAAAACGCGACTCGGCTACGCGAAGCTCGATGAGTGGCGTGACTGGTTGACGCATCTCTTGAAACAAGACATCGCCAACTTGTCGATTCACTTGCGCACGCGCAATGAGATGAGTAAAGTCGACGCGCACTGGGAAATGATCCCGGACATCGTGAAGTTGCGGGACGAGATCGCCCCGGATACGCTCATCACCATCAACGGGGACATCCTCGACCGTCAAATGGGACTCGAGCTCGTTGAGAAATACGGGGTCGATGGTGTCATGATCGGTCGCGGGATTTTCAAGAACCCGTTCGCGTTCGAGAAAGAGCCTCGCGAACACTCGATGGAAGAACACCTTGATCTATTGCGTCTGCAACTGGACCTTCAGGATAAATTCCAAGAAGACGTGCCGCGTTCGATTTCGAACTTGCACCGTTTCTTCAAGATTTATGTCAAAGGATTCCGTGGGGCGAGCGAGCTCCGTCATAACTTGATGGAAACGAAATCGACGGATGAGGTACGAGCGTTACTCGATGCCTTTGTCGAGAAATATCATGAAGAAGAGGCAGCACTCGCTGAGGCGGTCTCGACAGTCGAATAGTTTTTTGAAGGGGGTCAGTGAATACTGGGTCCCTTTTTTATATGAAAAATAGTAGATGACGATGAAACGTTTCATATGGTCGATTCGTATGTAATGAGTGGAAAGAAGAGGAGGGGCGAATGGCGCGAATCAGTAGTCGGGCTTGGACTTGTATTTGGCACGGTTAGCGGAATCGTCATCTCTTCATTAGTTGATTTTCCGTTTATATATGGTATTGTCATCGGTTCAATCATCGGATATGTGATTGGTCTTTTCATATCCATTCGTGCGATGAAACGATAGCGACCCATTACTAAAACAAGAGGGGGCTTTCACATGAGTGAATTCCAATTTATTGTGAGCGATCACCCACTAAAAGAAGTCGAAAATCCATATGTCGAGTTCTTATCTATCAACGAGGCCATCCAAAAAGGCATCGTGTTGCCTGACATTCTGACAGACGTCGAGGACCTCGACCGTGATGAAAAGATTTTGATGAACGTCGAGTCGGAAGAGCAACTTGACGAGATTGAGATTAAACATAGTCTCTATTATGCGATGGAGAACGTCGAGGCGTATTCTTCAAAACCGCACGTAGTAGAGTTGCGTTGGCGTTATTCCGATGCGAGAGCAGAACAGCTCGTCGAATATATAACCGACCATTTGAAGACGGCGGAGGAAATCGAGATTTGGAAAGTGTGGGTCGATGAACAGACCAAGCCGAAAGTTCAATCCATCAAGCTCGACGAGTTGACGATAGATGCATTACGATTCTTAGGCGAAGTCGGATTCGTACGACCGGAGTGCCTTCGAGTTACAACATCCTCATCCGCATGCAAATAACGTATTGTCCTCCCTGACGAGATTTCTCGTTAGGGATTTTTGATTTCTCACCTCACTTGAATAAAGACTGCTATATTATGGGGAGAAGAGTCAGGAGGGAATACCATGCATATTCTAATCGTAGAAGACGACCGGACGATCGCCTCCGGTCTCCAATATTCACTCGAACAAGAACAATTTAGAACAACGTTATGCCAAAACGTGGCTGACGCGACGCTTATGATTGAACAACAGTTACATACAATTGATTTATGCCTCTTTGATTTGTCACTGCCAGATGGGAGTGGATATGACTTATGTCGGCTCGTGAAGCAACAACAAGACATCCCTGTCATCTTTCTGACGGCATTCGATGATGAAGTGAATGTGGTGATGGGACTCGATATGGGAGCGGACGACTACATCACGAAACCGTTCCGTGTCCGAGAACTCGTTTCACGAATTCACTCGGTACTTCGTCGATACAATAAAAACGTACGCTCGCCTCTGTTGACGATTGGTCCAGTTGAAATCAATACGCAAGATGCAAAAGTAAAAAAGAATGGGGACGAAATTTTGTTGACAGCGCTCGAGTATCGTTTGTTGCTCATCTTTGGGAGGCATAAAGGGCAAGTGTTGTCACGGACCCAGCTACTCGATCAGATTTGGGATGTGGGTGGGGAATTCGTGAACGATAATACGTTGACCGTTTATATTAAGCGACTCCGCGAGAAACTAGAGGATGATCCACAACATCCGATGCTTATTACGACGGTGCGTGGAATCGGATACAAGGTGGAGCGTTAATATGTTGCGAAACCAAGAAATAAGAATATACTTGTTCACTTGTCTATTTTTTATTGGAATAGCTGTAGGTATTGCCGTCTTATTCATGTCCATAGAGACGGCCGTTCTGGTCGTCCTATTAGCAATCATACTTTTCGGCGTTACGTATCGTTTCACGGCATGGCGTTATCGAGAAATCGAGCAGCTCTCTGGATATCTTCAAGAAATCAGTAATGGCAACTATACATTGGATGTCCGTGATAATCGCGAAGGGGAGCTCAGTTTGTTAAAGAGCCAACTCTACAAAGTGACGAAAATGCTATCTGAACAAGGCGCGCATCTTGAAGAAGATAAACAGAAGTTAACGGATGCGATCTCCGATATCTCCCATCAATTGAAGACACCGCTCACCTCGATGACCGTCATGGCGGATCTCCTCAGTGACCCTCGTCTATCCGAGGAAAAGCGTCAAGAATTCACCCATAACGTACAAGTACAACTTGAACGAATGGAGTGGCTCTTGTCTTCTCTTCTCAAACTATCAAAAATTGATGCCGGGACAATACATTTCAAGCGCGAATTGGTATCTGTCCCTGCGCTCATTGAAGCCGTAGCGGAACCGATGCTCGTACCGATTGATATTAAAATGCAACGACTCCATGTTCAAGGCGAAAAAGATGTTACATTCGAGGGTGATTTGAAGTGGACGACAGAGGCACTCATCAACATCTTAAAAAATTGCGTGGAGCATACGCCGGAACAGGGCGACGTATTCATCGAGTTTAGTGAAAATACGCTGTATACAGAAATTGTGATTCGTGACACGGGGATTGGCGTCGCAAAACAAGACCTCCCGTACATTTTCCAACGGTTTTATAAAGGTATGAATGCGAGCGAAGAAAGTGTCGGGATTGGGCTTGCCATGGCACACAGTATCATTATGAGCCAGGAAGGTGAGTTGACTGTTCGAAGCGAACCTGGGGTCGGAACGGATTTTCATATTCGCTTCTATAAAGCAGTTGTCTGACCGCTAAGTGACGAAATCGTCACTTTCGAGTCACAGACGAGTCACACTCACTCGGTACACTCGAAGTAGATCAAGTACTGGAGGGTGCAAACATGAACATATTAGAAGTGCAAAACTTATCGAAAGTATACGGCAAGGACGAGATGGAGGTCAGAGCGCTCGATGACGTCTCGTTCACGGTGAAGAAAGGTGAATTTGTCTGTATCGTCGGGCCTTCGGGTTCGGGGAAATCGACATTGTTGCATTTACTTGGTGGTGTCGATGTGCCGACGAGTGGACAGGTGTTGATTGATCAAACAGACATTTATGCATTGGACGAGACGCAGCTTGCCATTTTCCGTCGTCGACAAATCGGTTTGATTTATCAGTTTTATAACTTGATTCCGATTTTAACGGTCGAAGAGAACATCACGTTACCGATGCTATTAGATGAACAAAAAGTGGATATCGCTCACTTGGAACGCATCATCGGCATCTTGGGCTTGTCAAACCGATTGACCCATTTACCAAATCAATTATCGGGAGGGCAACAGCAGCGCGTTTCCATCGGTCGGGCACTGATTAGTAATCCAGCTATTATCTTAGCCGACGAGCCGACAGGAAACTTGGATAGTCAAAATAGTGAAGAAATCATGAGCCTGTTAAAACTGTTCAATAAGAAATTCAATCAAACGCTCATCATCATTACCCATGACGAGCGGATTGCCTTACAGGCGGATCGTATCATTTCGATTGAAGATGGCAAGATTGCGAAGAATGAGGTCGTCCGCGCATGAACATCATCAATAAAATGACACTTCGGCATTTGCGCGAGAACAAACGACGCTCGCTTGTTACAATCATCGGAGTCATCATCTCTGTATCGATGATTACAGCTGTCACAACGCTCGGATCTTCTTTTTTGGATTTGATGATTCGTCAAGACATCGCAGATAACGGAGAATGGCATGTTCAGTATCTAGATACAAACGAAAAGCAAGTCGAAGCTATTCGGGATGATGCGAACACGAAGGCTGTCATCCTTTCAAATGATGGTTATGCTCAACTAGAAGAGTCACAAAATGCTTACAAACCATACTTATATGTTCGAAACTATAACACATCCGGATTGAAGAGTTTTCCAATTGACTTGACTGAGGGGCGTCTACCGGAAAAAGAAGGCGAAGTCGTCATTTCAGAAGGGATTCGCCAAAATGCCCTCGTCACCTATAACATCGGTGATGAATTGACACTTGAGATTGGAGAGCGGATTGATCCGTCATCAGGTCACGTGTTGACACAAAATGATGGTTTGATCCGAGAAGATGAGACGATTCTCGAACAATTAAACGTTGAGGATACGGTGACATTGACGGTTGTTGGAACGATTGCTCGACCTGACTGGGAACCGACTTGGTCGCCAGGGTATACAGTCGTCGGATTCATCGATGATCAAGAATTGAATGGAGCAAGAGTCGATACGTTCGTCGCCTTGAACGATGTAGACAACTCGATTTATTCGGAAGCGAAACAGTTGATGACCGAACAGAACATAGAACGTGTCGCCTACAATTCCTCGTTGCTTCGTTATTATGGAGTGACAAATGACGATGGCTTGCGTAAAACGCTATATGGATTTGGTGGAATCATCATGGCGGTCATTGTGATCGGTTCGATTTCTCTAATCTATAACGCATTCGCCATCAGTGTGTCGGAGCGTTCTCGTTACCTCGGAATGTTGGCAAGTGTCGGGGCTACGAAGCGACAAAAGCGGAACTCGGTCTATTTTGAAGGGATGGTTATTGGGGGAATTAGCATTCCACTCGGTATCCTGGCGGGAATTACGGGTATTGCGTTCACATTCCTATTCATCAATGCATTTGCCGAAAAAGCGTTAAACGTGACGGAGAAGTTTGAAGTTGTCGTCACACCGATTACTTTACTATTAACTCTCTTCATTTCGAGCGTAACCATTTTCATTTCCTGCTATCTTCCGGCGCGTCGAGCCTCAAAGATTTCTGCGATTGACGCCATTCGTCAAACGCAAGATGTACGATTGACGTCAAAACAAGTGAAGACGTCAAAACTAGTTCGTCGTCTTTTCGGTTTAGAAGCAGAGATTGGGTTGAAGAATACGAAGCGCAACCGTAAACGGTATCTGGTTACCGTCTTCTCGCTCGTCATCAGTATCGTCCTGTTTTTAGTGGTCAGTTACTTCACTGATCGTCTCGAACAGTCCCTTGACATGTCTCAAGCAGACTATGATTTCGATATTCTTGTGAATGGTTCAACGCTTGATCAAAATGATTTACGACGTTATGAATCGTTAGATCATGTGACGAACGGAACATATTTTGAAAATGCAACGGTCCAAACGATGGTCAGCAAATCTCAATTACCGAGTGCGATTACCAAGAACGAGAATTTGGCATCAACGATCGTTGACGGAAAATTTATGTACTACGTATCCCTCTATCAATTAGATGATGAAAGTTTCAATGCGTACTTGAAACAAATCGGAGCGCCTGTCAGTCGTTTTGAAGACGGGGACGTACCAGGAGCCGTCTTGATTGATGAGATCTCGTATCAAGACATGGATCAGAAAAAATTCATCACTTCAGAGACGGTCGAAACAGAAATCGGTGATACGTTTGAATTGAGGGACGAGAATGCAACGGGCGACGCGGCACCGCTTAAAACGATTCAAGTTGGCGCAATGACAGATATCGCCCCGACCGGTGTGATGACAGGTTCTCTTGGATGGCTAGATGTGATAGTACGAGAAGGGACGTTTGAAGAAGACGCAATCGGGGATTTGATGAAACAATCGAGTCCGTCAATCGCGTTGAATACAGATGACCCCGAGGACACACAACAAGTGATTGAAGCGGAACAGAATTTGGATTTGTATGTCTTTAACGTATCGGAACAACGGGAACAACAAGAACAGATGTTGTTACTTTTATCAATATTTGTGTATGGGTTTATCGTGCTAATTTCGCTAATTTCGATTGCGAACATTTTTAATACGATTTCAACGAGCGTCTCACTTCGTCGTCGTGAGTTTGCGATGCTTCGTTCAGTTGGGATGACACCGAAAGGATTCAATAAGATGGTGTACTATGAAAGCATTTTTTATGGGGTGAAAGCCCTTGCGTATGGGATTCCCGTCAGTCTTCTCATCATGTACCTCATCTATCGAGCGCAAATCAATACGTTTGATGCTCCGTTTACCTTGCCGTGGAATAGCATTCTGTTTGTCGTCATCATGATTTTCATGATTGTGGGTGCCTCGATGCTATATTCCGTTTCAAAAATAAAGAAAGATAACATTATCGACCGATTGAAACAAGAAAATGATTAAGTAGATTATTGAAAAATTCATAATAAACCATGAAGTACACAACAAGGGGCTCAGTACATGCTGAGTCCCTTTTTTATGATGTCATGACAAACAAAACACGATTGCCAAAACGATACGAAGAACGACCAAAATAAAAATATTTTGTCACAGCTCTTGTTAATTAACCAAAAATAGGATATTTTTGATATATCGGATGACGATATAACGAAGAACGATACAAAGGAGCGGGATACGTGACACAACAGTCAAGTACAGGCGCATTAACCGAGGCGGTTTATTATATATTATTATCTCTGCAAGTCCCGAGGCATGGGTATGGGATGATGCAATTCGTTCAAGAATTGAGTAATGGGCGGGTCCAACTCGCGCCAGGTACGTTATACGGCGCCCTCAGTAGTCTAGTAGAGCGAGGTTGGATTCGGGCGCTCGAAGGTACGGGGCGGAAGAAAGAGTATGAAATCACGGCAACTGGTCGAGAGGCACTTCGGTCGGAATTAAGGCGACTAGAAGAACTGGTGCAGCACGGACATGAATGGACGAAGGAGTTGGATACATGAAGACGAAAACGGTCTATCGCATCTTTGTTGATTATGAGAAGGAAGAGAAGTGGCTCAATGAGATGGCTCAAACCGGTTGGGCGCTCGAATCCTTTCGTTTGATGCGATATGTGTTCAAACAAGTTGAACCTGGGACGTTCACGTATCGAATCGAATTGTTGTCCAACTTACCTTCTCACCCCGAGTCGAAGGCGTATATGGAATTCTTAGATGAAGTTGGAGTCGAAGTGGTCGATACGTCGTATCGGTGGATCTTTTTACGAAAACGAACGAGTGACGGACCGTTCCAATTGTATTCGGATTTTGATTCGATGATTCAGCGGGAGAAACGAATCATCCAACTGTATGGAGCAGTGGGACTCGCCAATTTTGTTGTGGTGATAGCGAATCTTTCCAATCCATATGCGCAGTGGACCATCCTATTGAACATAGCTGTCGTCGCGATGTTGGCTTATGCGGTCCAACATCATACTCGGAAAGTTAGGACACTAAAAGGTCTCAAAGCGATTGGAGAGATGAAGTCGTCAGATTGAGCGCATAGGTTAGGAGGAGCAAGATGGATTCACCAGAATGGAAAGATTGTATCATTTGTTTTGGGTTGATTGCGGGGACGACACTCGGTGTAATCCTCTCGTTCTTCTTTCATATTCAATTGACATATGGGATTGCGAGCGGGGCGATGATTGGCTACATTGGCGGGCTTGTCGTATCGATTTGGAAGCAATGATGAATCAGGATAACATTCCTCGTCTCGATGACGAGGTTTTTTTGATAGATTGTGACGGATGATATGAGATTGGGATCTATAGTTATAGAGGGGTTATTACGAAGGGGGTAACTGGATGGATGACCAGGTCATCATCGATTGGTACTGGGAACGATCGGAGTATGCGATTGTCGCGACGAAGAAGAAATACGGAAGCTATTGTCATCGTGTTTCTTATAATATTCTACAGAATCGCGAAGACACAGAGGAGTGTTTGAACGATTTATATATGAAAGCGTGGGAGTCGATCCCGCCGACACGTCCGCTTCGACTCGGTGCGTATTTGACGAAGATCGTGCGAAATCTCGCACTACAGCGTTATAAGAAGAATCATGCAAAAAAACGTGGCGGTGGGGAAGTACCGCTCGTCTATGAAGAACTAGAACATGTCCTTACGGAATCGATGAAAGACGAAGACCTCGTCGACGTGTTGAATGAATTTCTAGCAGACCTACCTCGACTGACAAGGGTGATGTTCATGCAACGTTATTTCTATTTACACTCGATTCAAGAAATTGCAACGACACATCAGCTCGGTGAGAGCCATGTCAAAATGACCTTGAAGCGCACGCGGGATGCGTTACAGCGAGCGCTTGAAGCAGAAGGCGTTCGCGTATGAAAAGTGAGCAGATCCTTCGACTACTCGGGGAAGTCGATGACCGGTATATAGAGGAATCGATGATGATAGAGCGAAAACCTTATCAACGACTGAAATGGGGAGGGGGACTCCTCATCGCTGTCGCTGCGGGATTCATGCTCTTCACATCGAATGTCTGGAACGAACAAATCCCGCTATCCACGGATTCCACTGCGAATTCCGTTCACATTGTCGACCAATCAAAAGTGACATCAGATATTTCCGAGGAAAATATGATGGACATGACCGAAGATGAACTCTTTTCGAAATGGAATTCGGTCGTGGTCCGAGGAACGGTCACGAACATTCGACATATCGAGATTGATTTCAATGGAGAGACCGAATATCAGTCACTTATCACGATACACGTATCTAATGTGTATCGAGGGGATGTGCAAATCGGGCGAGATTTGATTGTTCGTGCCGATGCAATTGGGGAAACTGGACAGGCAGAACATATGAGTGTTATCTCGCACGTGAAACAGGGCATGGAAGGAATTTTCATGCCGATTCCATATGATGACGAGTTTGTCTGGGAACAAAATGATGCCACGCTCCGATTGAAAGATATTGCCGATTACGGTTTTCCGGATGGGGAGCGTTATCTATTTTTAGATACTCCGAACGGACTCTTGTTCGAGCGGGATGCTTACCCGTCCTTACAAGGTGTGGACTCACTCGATGAAGTAGAGGACTGGATGATGACGCGATTTTCAGAATAATGGAGAACTCAAATCGATAAGGGGGAAATGGATATGGAACGAAAGATTACTGTAAAAGGGACGGGGAAAGTCTCATCTCGACCGGATTTGATTGTGATTCACATGGATCTCGTCTCGAAAGCGCCACGATACGAAGATACGATGACTGAGGCGGCAAGTGCGGTGTCCCATCTTCAAAAAGCCATCACGCGTGCAGGGTTTGACAAGACGGACCTCAAAACGAGTGACTTTTCGATTGATACGGAATACGAGAGCTATCGTGATCGAGATGAGAATTATCGGTCGCGGTTTGTCGGATATGTCTGTAAACAGAAGACAAAGCTCGAATTTGCGCTCGATACGTCCAAACTATCGGACGTCATCGAACAAATCAGTCAATCTCGCGCAAATCCTACACTCTCCATTCGTTTCACGATGAAAGACCCGAATGCGATTGAAGATCAGCTATTGGTGAGTGCTGCGGAGAATGCGAAGAAACGAGCAGAACTCCTTGCGAAGGGAGCAGGCGCTGAACTAGGGGACTTGCTTCAAATTGACTACACGTGGGGGGAGATTCACCTGTTTTCGCCTACAAACGTCCTCTATAGTCAGGACGTCGTCTATTCGGAATCACGGATGCCCGAACTCGAACCAGATGACATTGACGTCAGTGATTCGGCCACATTCGTCTGGAGTCTCAAATGAGGCGACTGATTTTCTTGATGCTTCTTTCACTCTCGATTGCGCTGCCCGCATCTGCCCTTTCCTGGGCCTATACGTTTGTCGTGTTCGACCGAAACGCATATGAAGTGCTCGACACAACAATCGAAGAGGATGCACTCGGTGACGTGATCGGTGAAGTGGAGACAGTGGTCAATGATGAGACGGGACGTTACTACGGGAATGCTTCGAACGGATATCCGATTGGGACGGTGTACCGTGAAGTCGACGGGGAGTCTGTGGAAGACGTCATTGCGGTCGAGGACGGTTCGGAGTGGAAGCGAGCGGAGTATCGATTCGAAGCACCGTATCATTCACGTGATTTTATCACCTTCTTCGGCTATTTGCTGCTCGGGATGGGCATCATTATGGTAAGTTGGTCGTTCTTCAAGCGAAGTTCGCTGTACCAAAAAGAAGCATGAACGAACGTGGAAATGGGAACGGGAATAAAGAAAGGTTCGGTAAAGGGGGATTTATCATGAACATCTTGATTATTTTTGACTCACTATATGGTCATACTGAAAAGGTTGCTCATGCGATGCAGCAAGAGCTGTCGAAAGACCATGAGGCACGTATGGAACACGTATTGAATATTGGATTAGGCGACTTGGCACATGTCGACCTGGTCATCATCGGCTCACCGACACATGGGGGATACGAAACGGAAGACATTAAAGTATTTTTGGACGGAATTTCGGACAATGCGTTACGAGGGAAACGGACGGCTGCCTTTGACACGAGTGTCGTCAAAGAGAAACAGAATCCGATACTTGGTAAAATCATCGATTGGTTCGGTCATGCCGTCAATCGGGTCGAAGGGGAAATGATTGAAAAAGGGGCGACGGGTGTCCAAAAAGAGTCGTTCCTCGTCGATGGGACGACGGAGATGTTGAAGGAAGGCGAACTCGAACGTGCGAAAGCATGGGCGCGGGAGTTGGTCGGATAATACACGAAACGCATTCTGAGAACAGAGTGCGTTTTTTTCTTGAAGCGGACGAGAAGAAATGAAAAACGGGTAAATATTAAATAAGGCATAAAGAACGATAATTGTTCTCTATGCCTGTTCGAAAGATTAATTCACTTCAATGATATCTTTTACAATTGTTCGAAGTCTTTCTGTGTATTCTTCAATTTCATAGACATGATTAATTTTGTGGCGAACGTTAGGCTCATCTCGGAAAGTGATGTATTTGTTCGTTAATGAATTTAAATGTAGACGACAAACCCATTTCCGATTACTATCATCAATCAAAATATTGAAGTAACTAGCGTTATCTCTATAAAAAATTCGGTCTTTATCAATTACTGATCCTAATAATACTTTCACTGTCGCATATCCTTCGATTTCTTCTTGAGTTGTTTCAATGATTGGTTGTGCTGGAATATCGACCGTTATTTCTTGCTCTTCTTCATTGGAAACAGGATCGTCTATATTTGGCATTGCAGTGGGTTCTGTTTCACCTGAAATTGCATGCTTGATTCGTTCATTTAAATTTTCACTGATAAATTGATTGAAGGCTTTAGAAACAATTGGTCGGAACTTATCGACCACAGTTTGTGTCTTCATACCAAGGTAGCATTCTTGAATGAGTAGTTTGATTAATTCATCACTCGGTGACTGAGACAAGGTCTTTAGTTGATCTTTAATTGCACTGAGATATTTAAGTTCTTCCGCTGTCGAAAGAATTGTATTTACGTTGAATTCTTGTTTTTTAAACTTATATAGTTCTTTGATTTCATTATCTTTAATGTTTGATAATACGATTTCAAAAAAAGGAGTGCTATCCATCACATTAGGAGATTCTAAATCTGTATAAAAGCGATACATGTCACCATTTGTCAAGATTGCAAATTTTGCTTGTGTCGTTCCAAAATACCGAAATAATTGAGAATCATGTTTTGTTAATCGTTCATTAATAGATTTAGCTTCAATTAGAATTGTTGGTTTACCATCCTCCATAATGGCATAATCAACCTTCTCGCCTTTTTTTATACCTACATCAGCAATATATTCAGGAGTAAATTCTGCTGGATTGAAAACGTCATATCCAAGCGTTTGGAAAAACGGCATAATCAGAGCGGTCTTCGTGGCTTCTTCTGTCGAAATTGAGTGTTTAAGTTGTTTGATGCGTTGAGAAACAGTACGAATATCTGAAGAAAACTTTTCCATTATAATAACCTCCAATATTTGCATTTATTAAGTTAATACTACCTTTTATTATCGTGATAGTAAATTTGTCTTTATATAGTTTTTTAATTGTTAAGGAGATTGTCACAATAGAAAGGGTGATATCCATGAAAAAAATGGAACGGGATGTATTGGTCGGTTGGATTGTCGTCGTGCTAGTCCTCTTGATGCATTTTCTGATCACCGTGTCTCTCGGCATCTCGTACTTTGCTGAAAGTTCGTTGAATCGAATGTTGTGGCTTTCGAGTTTTCCGGCATTCTTAATCGCATTCGTCGCAGCCTTCTTCCAAAAAACGAACACTGTCTTCCTAGCGGTTCGTCGTGGGCTACTGTGGACCATCGAGTTGATGGTCGCCTTCACCATTCTCGCTTGGGTGTTCCGTTCTTTCGAAGGACTGTATGCGAATGCTGGTCTCTACTGGTTGTTCGGTGCCGTCTTAATTGGACCAATCTTTTATATGATGGCGTTCCGACGTCAACATTCGAAACGAATCCGCACCCCTTGATTGAAACGCTTCCTCTCAAAGGAGGCGTTTTTAGATTGCCTCAGGATGGGAAAGGATAGAGAGAAGAGAGATTGGAGGAGAGTGCGATGAGCCAGTATTTTTCATCATCTTACGAAGAGTCGCGAGAGAAGTTCTTGAACTTACTGTCTGAAGTGAAACGATTTTATCCGAAAGCGGAGCTGTTGACACACTCGATCGGGGATGAGAGTATCGACGTCATTTTAGGAGAACCGAAACGAGAACGAAAAGCGATGATTCTCATGACGATCGGGGAACATGGGATTGAAGGGTATGCGGGCGCCGCGGTGACCCATCAATTTGTACAAACGCAACTCGCGCATGTCCATCATGAGACGACGGGGATTTGTCTCATACATGCAGTGAATCCATGGGGGATGAAACACTTTCGACGTGTCAATGAACACAATGTCGATTTGAACAGAAATTACGTCATTGATCGTGAGTCGGTCCCATATAACGTGAACCGTGAATATGAGCTGATGCGCCATCTCTTCGTACCGGATGGAGTAATTGACGACTACCATGAGGCGCGTGAACAAATCTATTCATTTCTCGGCTCTGGAATTAAGCTTGATGGCTTCAAAGCGATGAGTGGAGCAAAAGGGATGGGGCAATATCAATTCCCGAAAGGTGTGTATTACGGGGGAGAAGAAGACGAACCGTCTGCCATCTTTTTAAAAGGGATTCAACATGATTTACTTGAGCGCTACGGAAAAGTCGTCCATCTCGATTGGCATACCGCACTCGGACCGACGAACGAGGTCACGATGGTCATCAGCAAACGGGACGGTCGCACGGAAGATGAGTTAAAACAAGCGTACGGTCTAGACAACGTCAACGTGTATGACCCGGGCGAGGTACTCGGAGATTCGACGAATCATTTTTACTACGTGCGCGATACGGAATACCCGGAAAAGGGTCTCGTTTCTGCCTTATTTGAATTCGGTACGTTTGGGACGTCGACAAAAGCATCCATCCGTGAATTTTTAACGATTATTTTAGAGAACCGGCTGTACTTTGAAGGGACAAAGGACCCTGAGGCACGAAACGGTATTCAAAACGAATTCATGGCGATGTTCTATCCGGAAAACGCGGATTGGCGAGAAGCTGTTTTACGAGAAGGAGCGAAAGCCGTTGAAGGTTATCTAAAAGGTGAAGCGCTCTGGCGCGACACATAAGAGGGTTTCTCGAAGTCGGAATAGGGAATAATGAGGTTGTGAGTGTTTTCGCTAAATAATGACTGTGGAGGTTGGATGATGGGATATATTACAGCACATGACGGTACAAATCTATACGTAGAGGATGTCGGGTTTGGGGAACCGATTGTCTTCTTGCACGGCTGGCCAGCAAACAACAATATGTTCGAGTATCAGAAGAATGCGCTCGTCGAAGCGGGATATCGCTACATCGGCATTGATTTCAGAGGATACGGGAAATCTGATGCCCCGGCGACAGGTTATGACTATGAGACAATGGCGTCTGATGTGCATATGGTCGTCTACGGACTTGGCTTAAAAAACTTCACGCTCGTCGGTTTTTCAATGGGTGGGGCGATTGCAGTTCGCTACGCAGCCGACTATAAAGAGGATGGACTCAACAAATTGGTCTTGGCCGGAGCTGCGGCACCAATCTTCACACAGCGTGCAGATTATCCATATGGAATGACAACGGACGAAGTCGACGCGTTGATTGACGATACACGGGCCGACCGACCGAAGATGCTCGAAGGGTTCGGAGAAATCTTCTTCGAGAAAGAACATTCGAAACCGATGCAAAACTGGTTCCACCATCTCGCGCTCGTCGCGTCGAGCCATGGGACGATTGCCTCGGCACAGGCGTTACGTGACGAAGATTTGCGAGATGCCTTGCCGAAAATTGATGTCGAGACGTTGATCATCCATGGGGTGCATGACAAGATCTGTCCTTTCGCATTCGCCGAGCAGATGGAACAAGGCATCTCGAACGCGCGAATCGAGCGCTTTGAAGAGAGTGGACACGGTACGGTGCTGGATGAACGAGAGAAATTTAACGATACGTTGTTGCAGTTTGTTCAATAATCGATGGCCTCCGAATCGGGGGCTTTTTGTATGTCGATAAGGGTAAGAACCAACAAAAACGGGTATAATTCAATTGGAGTTCCCTTCCATTTTTTGAATCACTGAAACATCGCTGTGACTAGAGTCACGATGTTTTTTTGTGTTGTTTTGGAGAAAGGGGGATGAAACTAGATTAGAACATGGATTTAGTTCAACCTGTCCTACCATTCATGGTACAATAGCGGGGTGGATTAACAGATTGAGGAGAGATTTAAATGAATATCGCTTTCTTTTTATATCCGAAAGAAGACGTCAAATATTTGGACCCCGAATCAACGGTACGACAAGCACTTGAAAAGATGAAGCATCATCGATTCACGTCTGTCCCACTCGTTTCGGAGAACGGATTTTACGCCGGGACGATGACAGAGGGGGATTTACTCTGGGCACTCGCAGAACAGCTTCGCGGGGAAGAAGACTATGAAAAAGTGCTCCGGACACGTCTAAAAGACATCAAGCAACGCGTTCGCTATAAGCCGGTCTCGATTACGGCACAAATTGAAGAGCTCGTCGATGCGATCACGGACCAAAACTTCGTGCCGGTCGTCGATGATGGGAAGTATTTCATCGGCATCATCCGACGCCGTGACATCATCGAGTATTACTCGACAAAGTTGAAACAATTGGAGAATGAAGTCCGATAATGAACAAGCCAGAACCGACTTACGGTTCTGGCTTGTTTTACGTTTCTTTCAGCTTCGTTTTTAAAAATAGGAGTAGGGCAAACCTCAATCAAGTGGTGGAAAATGTGGAAGTACATATTCACCTAATTCATCGATGACTTCTTCGGCTGGACGTTCTCCGTCGAAGAGAGCGAAGAAGAGGTGGTTCACGCCGATGGCACGATACGCTTCAAGCAACTTGATCAAGTGGTTGCGACCGAGTCGGAATCCGAGACGAATCGGTGTCGGTGGCTCGTCTGGGTCGTGCGTCAAATCAAGATGCATCGGCATCGAGAAGGGACGGAAGGCACGACCATGCGCTTCACCGCTCGCACGCCACGCGTCTAGCACTTGCTGTTGTGCGAAAGGTGCCTGCGGGTAGTACATCCACCCGTCTCCGTTCGCCCCAAGCCAGTCCATGTCTTGTTGTGCGAACCCGGTGATCATCGTCGGGATCCGCTTCTTCGGACGTGGCACGAGCGTTGCCTGTTCGACCTCCCCATAAGGTGATTCAATAGTTGGGTAGTTGTTATAGAGCGCCTGCTCTATGACACGAAGTGATTCTTTGAACTGGTCGCCACGTGTCGAGTAATCGACTCCGAGCCCTTTGAAATCGGCACGACGGTCACCTGAAGAGATCCCGAGAATCAATCGTTCTGGGAATAATGCTTCAATCGTTGCGACTTCCTTCGCCGAACGAAGGGGGTGACGGAGTGGCAAGACGAGCGCGGACGTACCGAGCGCAATGTTTTTCGTTTGACCAAGTAAATGTGTTCCGTAGATTAGCATATCGTAAATTTGACCGACAGCCGGGTCTAAAAAGTTCGGGTCTTTTAGTAGGACATCCCGTAACCAAAGAGCTGTGAAGCCGTAATCGTCTGCCTTTTGGGCAAGCTCGACTTGACGCTCAAGGGTCGGGGTACGCATTTTAAAATTCTCTAAAGGAATGTGGAGGCCGAGCGTGAGCTCGCCCTCCCGGTACATCCGGTTGTAGCTTTTATGATTGTTGAACATAAGTTCCTCCTTAGTTGGCTTCCACACGACGTGAGATGGCTGTCAAGATGACGGCGATGATGACCATGATCCCACCGACCCAAGGGGTATGCACAAGTCCGATTGAATCGGCGACGAGTCCACCGATTGTTGCGCCGAGGGCGATCCCGATGTTGAAGGCCGCGATGTTGAGTGCGGACGCGACATCGACAGCGGCAGGTACATATTTTTCAGCCAATTGTACGATATACAGTTGAAGTCCAGGCACGTTCATGAAGGCGAGGAGTCCCATCAAGACGATGGCGACCAGACCTGCCACTTTGAACGGAATCATGAACGACATGATGATCATGACCGCTGCGTGAACGATGAACATATAGAACAATGCTTTCGCTGGATTTTCGTTGGCGAACTTTCCACCGACCGCGTTCCCGATGGCGACTGCGATTCCGTAAACGAGTAAGACGACACTGATCAAGCTCGGGCTGATCTTTGTCACGTCTTGCATGATGGGTGTCAAGTACGTGAAGGCGACGAACGTTCCGCCGTAACCGAGTGCTGTAATCAAGAATCCGAGCATGAGACGACCGTTTGTGAGCAGTTTCTTCATATCTGAGAACTTCGCTGGTGGTGACTGTTTCAAATCTTTTGGAATCAAGAAGAAACTTGCGATGATTGAAATGACACCGAGTGCTGCGACGGCGAAGAATGTGGCGCGCCATCCGAACGCTTGTCCGATGAAAGTACCGAGTGGGACTCCTGTAACGGTTGCGACAGTTAAACCAGTGAACATGAGTGCGATGGCACTCGCTTTTTTATGTGGTGATACGAGTTGAACAGCAATCGTTGCCCCGATGGAGAAGAAGACACCATGCGAGAATGCGGTGATAAATCGGGCGACAATCAAAAGTTCAAAGGTGGTCGACATGGCCGAGACCAAGTTTCCGCCGATGAAGACGACCATGAGTGCCATGAGTAACGTCTTGCGGTTCATCCGGTTCGTCAGTGCCGTCAAAATCGGTGCACCGACGGCTACGCCGATCGCGTAACCCGAGATAATGAGACCCGCGAGAGTGATGCCGATGTTTAAATCACTTGCGATCGATGCGAGGAGACCGACCGGGACGAACTCGGTCGTTCCGATGCCGAAAGCGCTGATCGCGAGGGCGAGTAATGCCAACCCTCCATTTTTAGGTGCCTGTTCTTCGACAGGTTGTGTGTACGGTTGATTCATGAGTAGTTCCTCCTAAAATAAATGAATAGTGTGGAAGACGAGGGCCCTTCGTCTCCGGATAGCAAAGACATCTCACTTTCCTCTATTGTTCAGTACGGTCGAAAAAGTACCTTACCGTCTCAAGGGGATGTTACAAGCGAAATGAACTTGTATAGATTTGCTACAGTTGCTATCATAAGTGCATGAAAACAGTTTGAGAAGTACGTACTTTTTAGTGCGGTAGGCACCAAAAAGTGCCTATGTAAGAAATGGAGGAAACGAAATGCCATATAATATTCCGGTCGAAGCGACACTTGACGTCATCGGCGGTAAGTGGAAAGTCGTCATCATGTGTCACTTGATTAAAGGGGAGCGACGGACGAGTGAACTGCGTAAACTCATGCCGAACATCACGCAAAAAATGCTCACCCAACAATTGCGTGAGCTCGAAGCGGATGGTGTCGTCGTTCGTACGGTGTTCGAGCAAGTTCCGCCGAAAGTCATTTACTCACTCTCAGAGTACGGATGGTCACTCAAGCCAATCTTGGACGCCATGTGCGCCTGGGGCGAGTGCCATATCGATCAGTCCGGTGAAGAGGTCATTTCATAACCATCACGGTCGTCCAATACGGACGACCGTTTTTCGTAGTGACAAGTCGGGTACAGGGACAGAGACAAGGAGGGAATTAGGATGGACGTGAAAACTTTTTTGTTTACAGATGACGGCTCCATTCCCAACCATCCGGATTATCCGGCGCTCCTCTATCGTGGCGTCTTTGATGACCCGAGCGGGATGCGAGAGACGTTTGCCCATAATGAATGGACGAACAGTTGGGTGAACGGGGTGTTCGACTATCATCACTATCACAGCAACACGCATGAAGTATTGGGCATATTACAAGGTGAAGCGACGCTTCAACTCGGAGGGACGAACGGTGACCTCGTCCGCGTCCGCCTAGGTGATGTCCTCGTCTTACCGGCGGGAACGGGACATCGTCGCATCGAGGCGAGCGAAGATTTTCAAGTGGTCGGGGCATACCCGGACGGTCGTGACTATGACACGTTGACAGGAAAGACCGAAGAACGACCGGACAACGTAAAGCGAATCGAACAAGTCGAAAAACCGAAGTTTGACCCCGTCTTCGGGACGACGGGTCCACTACATGAAGCATGGACAAAGGAGGAAACGTTATGAATCAACGACTACCACATTCTTTATTACTTGCAGCTTTGAAGCAAAACGTCGTCAAATTGAAAGACGGGCGCGAGATGCGCGCACTCGGACAAGGTACATGGCGCATGGGGGAAGACAAATCGAAGCATGATGCCGAGGTTGAGGCACTTCGGACAGGAATCGACTGCGGACTCCATGTCATCGACACGGCGGAAATGTATGGGGAAGGGGAGTCTGAGAAGTTGGTAGGGGAAGCAATCCAAGACCGACGCGAAGATGTCTTTCTCGTCTCGAAAGTGTATCCATACAATGCGTATGGCGACAAACTCGTCAGCGCATGTGATGCGTCGCTCGAACGACTCGGGACGGACTACCTGGATCTTTACTTACTCCATTGGCGAGGCGATGCCCCGCTCGAGGAGACGATTCAAGGGATGGAACAGCTTAAAGCGGACGGAAAGATTCGGGCATGGGGAGTCTCGAACTTCGACGTGGACGATATGAAGGAATTGCTGTCGCTACCGAATGGAGACAAGTGCGCGGTCAATCAAGTGCTCTATCATCTTGGCAGTCGCGGGATTGAGTACGACCTCCTTCCTTATCTAAAAGAACAAGGGATTCCTGTCATGGCATACGCTCCACTCGCTGAAGGAAGTGACGTGAAAGAAGAGGTCTTCAATAACGAAACGATCAATCGGATCGCGGAGTCGTATAGTGCCTCAGTCGCGCAAGTCTTACTTGCTTGGACGATCCGGAGCGGACACGTCATCGCCATCCCGAAAGCCGGGCAGGCCGAGCATGTCGAGGAGAATGCGGCAGCGCTCTTGCTCGACATGAGTGAGGAAGATTTTGCTTCGCTCGATGAGGCGTTCCCGCCACCGACAACGAAACAACCGCTAGATGTGATTTGAAACGATAAAGGACTGGTAATTTCGCCAGTCCTTTTGCATGTTCACTTTGACTGAATGTCAATTTCTGAAAAGATGAATTGTGTTTTTGTTTGAGCATACGGAATAACTTCATCAATAAATGATTCAGCCGCAGAAAAAGATGAGAACTGTATTTTGATAAGGTAACAGGCATCACCTGATATGCGATAACAAAATGAAACAGTAGGCTGCTGTTTCAAATAATGAAGAAATGCTTCGTATTGTCCATTCTTCACTGTTGCCTCGACTATACATTGAATTGGAAGCCCTAGCTTTTCATAGTCAAGTTCGAGCGAGTATTGTTTAATGACTCCAAATGATTCTAGTCGTCGAACCCGCTCGTTAACGGAAGGAGCGGAAAGTTTAATACGTCGTCCGAGCTCACTCATGGAAAGACGGCTGTCTTGTTCTAATTCATAGATAAGTCTGTGATCAATTTCATCGATTTTTAGCATGACAGGTATTTTGCCTCATTTCGTTATTTATTGAATGTTTATAGGTACATTTTGATTGTGGATGAAATGGAGTTGGATGAAAAGACCTTTTATCATATAAGTACAGGAGGTGAAGGAAATGCCAAGAATTAAGTTAGCAGAGCATGGAGGGACAAAGTTTGAACGTTTACTTGGTCATAATATCGAAATTCAAGAAAATTGGTCAAAACTAGGGGATTCATTGAATAATGCTGGTCAACTTTCTCCCAAATTGAAAGAACAAGTCCGTCGAACACTTGCGCAACAAAATGGATGTGAATATTGCCGAGCAAAGGGAAAACCAGATCAAGTTCAATTCGATGAACAGGTAACGGTTGCTGTAGGGTTTGCAGAAGTATTCATAAAAATGAAAGGAACAGTATCAGCTTCTATCATTGAGGTGTTAAAAGAAACGTTTTCGGAATCAGAAATTAGCGAGTTATGTGCTTTTATCACGTTCACGACAGCATCACAATATATAGGGGCGATGTTGGGCTTAGAGGCGGAAACTTGAAATATACATATCGATTCTAGTTCACTTTTTTCGGGTAAATAAAGGAAGGATTTGCTTGTGTAGATGACATCGATACGACAAGGGAGCTGAACTCTATATGGAACAGACGTACACCGCTGAAGAATTCAAAGACAAGATGTACTCGAATTTAAAAGTACGGCCGAGTGATTCCGTCATTTTGATGTGCTCCATCTTTATCGCGTCAATCGGATTGAATATGAATTCCATTCCCATCATTATCGGGGCGATGTTGATTTCGCCGCTCATGACGCCTATCTTGAGTATCGGTCTCGCCTTGTCGCTCTATGACATGAAACTTCTTCGAGCGGGAGTGCGTTTACTTCTGGTCCAAGTCGCGGTCAGTCTCACCGTCGCGACCATTTATTTCGCTATCTCGCCAATTACCTATGCGAGTAATGAAATCATTGCCCGAACGGAGCCGACGATTTGGGATGTCATCATCGCTTTCGCTGGGGGGACCGCCGGCATCATCGGGGCGCAAAAGAAGATGAGCAATAACATCGTCCCAGGTGTCGCCATCGCGACCGCCTTGATGCCCCCGCTCTGTACGGTCGGCTATTCGATTGCGACGTGGAACGTCGATTATTTGATCGGGTCGAGTTATCTGTTCGTTATCAACTGCGCGTTCATCGTCATTGCGACGTTCATCGGAGTCAAGTTCATGGGTATCTCACAAGTGTTGACGAAGCAAGACGCGAACCATAAAAAAATCAATCGACTTCTCATTGCCTTGTCTGTCTTTATCGTCGTCCCAAGTATCTTCTCGGCCGCGACGCTCGTTCAAGACAGCATCGTCCGGACGGGAATAAACAATTTCATCGAAGAAGAGTTTTCAGACGCCATCATTATCAGTCAGGACTATCAGGAAGATGATGATTTGCTTCTCGTTACGACGACGGGGAAACGACTGACCAATGAAGAACTTACGGAGATTGAATCGCGCCTGCCGGACTATGGGCTACATGCGATTGAATTGTCCGTGACACAAGTACCGGATCTGAACGGATTATCCGGCGAACAGGCAGCGCGCATTTTACAAGACTATCTCGAAAGTCGCCTGCAACAGTTCAATTTGTTCGACAGCCGTCAAATCGATTTGGAGGACTTGCCTTTCGAACTCCAGAATGAAATCAATCCAAACTAAAAGACCATCGATTTTTGTCGATGGTCTTACTCGTTAGTTCGCGAGCGGATGTTTCAAGAGATAGTCTTCGATTTGATCAATCGTTTCTTTCAACACGCCGTCTGCGAATGGTGATTTGAGACCTGCCAGTTCGACGAGTTCGAGGAACGAACGGCTTCCGCCTGCCTGACAGAGCGTGAGGTAATCGCTCCATGCCGCTTCGCGGTCTTCATGCATGCGCACCCAGAACTGGAATGCACATACTTGTGCGAGCGTATAGTCGATATAGTAGAACGGGCTTTGGAAGATGTGACCTTGTTGGTGCCACCATGCGCCCGATTCAAGATAGTCGTTCGTCTCATAATCACGGTGCGGGAGATAGACCTTCTCCAAATCGCGCCACGCCTGACGACGCTCGGCAGCTGTCATCTCTGGGTTGCGGTAGACGACGTGTTGGAACTCATCGACGAGCACGCCATACGGAAGGAACGTCATGCTACCTGCCAAGTGATTGAACTTATACTTGTCGACTTGGTCGCCGAAGAAGAGCTCCATCCATGGCCAACAGAAGAATTCCATCGACATCGAGTGGATCTCACACGCCTCATAAGTCGGGAAGGCGTATTCCGGTGTCGTCAAATGACGGCTTTCATACACTTGGAAGGCATGACCGACTTCGTGCGTGAGAACATCGATGTCGCCTGCCGTCCCGTTGAAGTTCGAGAAGATGAACGGAAGTCCTTCAGACGGTAAGTACGTGCAGTATCCGCCGCCAGATTTCCCTGGTTTCGCCGTCAAGTCGAGGGCGCCGCGTTCCTGCATGTACTGGAAGAACTCGTCCGTCTCATTTGAGAGTTCACGATACATTTTGTTTCCGCCTTCGATGATGAACGACTCATCGCCTTGCGGTGTCGCGTTTCCGTCTGGGAAGACGAACGACTCGTCATAGTAATAGAGGTGGTCGACACCGATTCGTTTCGCCTGCTTTTCTTTCAAAGCAGAAGCGAGCGGGACGATGACGTCACGGACTTGTTTCCGGAAGTTGTCGACCATCGACTCGTCATAACCGACACGCTGCATCCGTGCATAACCGAGTTCGACGAACGACGGGAAGCCAAGGGCGTGAGCGATTTCCGTACGGACGCGTACGAGTTCCCCATAAATGCGGTCGAGCTCATCGCCGTTATCAGAAAGGTATGTATAGCGGGCGACAGATGCGGCTTTTCGGACATCACGGTCTGGTGATTGAAGATATGGGCCGAACTGTGACAAGTTGAGTGTCTTGCCGTCAAACTCGATTTGCGCAGCGGACATGACCTTTTGATAAGCTGTCGCGAGGCGGTTTTCTTCCTGCAGTTTCGGGATGAGTGACTCCTCGAACGTTTCAAGTGCGCGCTCGGCGAGAGAGAACAGTTGGCTGCCCCATTCCGCTTCGAGTTCAGTGCGAAGCTCGTGGTTCGTCAAGACGCGATAGTACGCTTGAATCTCCTTCTCATAGACCGGAAGTGCGTCGTCAAAGAATGCCTGTTCTTCTTCGTAAAATGAATCGCGTGTGTCGACCGAATGTCGGATCGCGACGAGTTGACTTTGTGTCTCAAAGTCGTTCCGTTCTTTGTTGATTTGGCGAATGAGTTCGTTCGCTTCCTCGAGTGTGCTGGCTTGCTGTAATTCGGCAGAATAGTCCGACAATCTGCTGTTTAAAGCGTCCAAGTCGGGCCGTTCATATGACAATTTTGTGAAAGTCGTCATTGTAAGCGCCTCCATCGTGTGAAATTTTTACAAAGTGTAAAAAGGGCTTGCAAAAGCGATTGCACACTCGTATTCTTACGATGTGTAAAACGATTTCGCACTACCTTATTACAACTATACCGTTAATAGGGTAGGGATTGAAGTATTAGCTTTTCGGGTATAAAAGTGAAGACTTCGATTCAATAGAACATGTTGGAGGGATTAAGCTATGGGATTCTTTAAAAAACTTTTTGGTGGTAAAGAAGAACAACTCAACGCGGTTTCACCGCTTACAGGAAAGGTCGTCGACATCACGAACGTACCGGACCAAGTATTCTCACAAAAAATGATGGGTGACGGGATCGCAATCGAGCCGACAGAAGGAAAAGTCGTATCACCGGTTAGCGGAACAATCGCGACAGTATTCCCAACAAAACACGCGATCGGTATCAACGCGGACAACGGTGCGGAATACTTGATTCACATCGGTTTGGATACGGTAAACCTTAAAGGTGAAGGCTTCGAGACACACGTTACAGAAGGTCAATCTGTCAAAGCAGGCGACCCACTCGTCACGTTCGACCTCGATTTCATCAAAGCGAACGCGCCATCGACGATTACTCCGATCATCATCACGAACCACGACAGCTTCGGCGTGAACAAACTTGTCGCAGAAGGCGACACGGTGACAGCTGGATCTTCGGAAGTCGTCGAGTTGACAAAGAAATAAGAAGACGACCCATGACTCGGGAGCTTAGGCTTCCGAGTATTTTTTTGCGAATGCGGGAATTATAATGAAGAGAGGGAAGGGGGAATTGAGATGGATGGAAAAAATGCACCATACCGGGGATACGGGGATCGGATTCGAATATTACGGGAACGGGCAGGATTGTCGATTGAGACGCTTGCAGAACAGATTGGTGTCGCACCGTACTTTATCCGACGTACCGAACTGAGTGAGGTCTATCCGACCATGCCTTACATAGAGGCGCTCGCAGACGCTTTGCAAATCGACCCGAACTATTTGGCCCGCCATATTTGGACGGGAGAGTCGCTCAAAGTACTCATGCGAGGAAAAGTGCCGGAACTCGAACAGATGAAGCTCGCCTATGAAGAAGCGATGCACGGGAAGTCCGTCGAAGAAATGCAACGGCAACTCGAAGAGCGGATGCGCATCTTTGACTTGATGCACGAAGAGGAGTTACATCGCATTTTCAAAGAAGACGAGGAACCGACGTCACACCATGCACTCGAAGCGCTCGTCGATGCGGTGCTTGATCTCGGACGGTCACATGACACGACGCGTCACATCGTCCCGTTCGCACGCTATGTGGAACGGCTTGTCCCAGACCAATTCGCAGACAACTCATTCCAGTACGCGGAGTATGGTGTCGTGGATAAATCGTATAAATTGCAATGACCGTGGAGCATTCTACGGTTTTTTTGTGCACAAAAAAGTGACCAGGAGAATCCCCTGGTCACTTCAATCAGCGCATCGGACGCGCTTCGTAGCGTACTTTTGGACGTGTGCCGGCGAGTAAGAAGCCGAGCACGATATTCAAGATTGTGAGCACCCATCCGACATAACCGAATGTGTAGGCAAGACTCGCCAGCATCGTTTGCCAGTCGAGCAATGCTGCTGCGTCCCCGCGGAATGTGAAGCGGATGACGGTGAAGCCAATGAGTGTCGTTGCAGTAATCATGATGCCGATCCATGCGCCACCGAAGCGGGACGTTTGAGAGCGTCTGCTGACCGGATACCAAAACGCGAGCGTTCCGATGAACGCACTGCCTGCATAGGCAAGCAGAATTTGCCATAACGCATCCGCGTCTAAGAAGACGGTATAACAGATGAACGTCGTGAGCGTCGTCATAAACGTAAAGATTAAGGCTGCGAGTAATCGTGATCGCATAGTTCGTTTTCCTCCTCATTTTGCACATTCTTTAGAGTAAACGAAAACGAATTTGCTGTAAACGTTATTGACGGTTTTGTAATATTTGTCGCCATTGTTTAATAGCGTTTGTTCCATAAAACAAGACGCCGCCACGATAGAATTTCGAGCCAATCCACAGTGTGATACCAATCGTTCCGATGAGTAACCCAATCGAAAGCGCCACTTCCCATACGGCCACATCGACGAGCATGACGCGAAGGAACATGAGCATCGGAGCGAAGAACGGGACGAACGAGAGAATGGTCACGATGGTCGCATCCGGGTTGTTCAATCCAAACATCGCGACTAAAAACGCAGCGACGAGGAGCATGATGACCGGCATGACCATTTGTTGTGACTCTTCGACACGGCTGACAAGTGAACCGAGGACAGCGAAGAGTGAGGCGTACAACAAGTACCCGAGCAAGAAGAAGACGAGTAGATAGATGACAGCCCGTGCGTTGCCGGCGTTCTCGATGACCGTCGTCGCCAGTTCGCTACCACTCGCACTTACATAACCAAACCCAAGGAAGATTCCGATTTGGATGAGGGCGAGTGTCCCGATAGCGGTCACTTTCGCAAGCATATGGGTCACCGGATGAGTCGTCGAGATGATGAGCTCCATGACACGCGATGACTTCTCCGTCGTCACTTCTGTTGAAATCATCGATCCGTACGTGATGATCGAAATGTACAGGAGCATCAACATGACGTAAACGAGCGCCGAAGACGAGAGGAGCTCATCCGAGTTCTCTCCACCGCGTCCGAGATAGGACTCGTCGAGTTGGATCGGTTCGCTGAGGGCAGCGATGACGGTCGGGTCGACATCGGACGATTCAATCAATTCCGCATTGCGCAACTGTTGTAAGGATGTTTGCAAGAGGGTCGTGAACTCCTGCTCCGGGCGTTCGGAGATAACGCGAGCATCATAGCCGTCAACAAAAGCGACGACCCCATACTCTCCGTCGTTGATGCCGGTCCGTGCCTCTTCTTCCGTAATTTCGCTAGAGGCGACGTCTTCATAGCCGAGTGATTTCATCGTGTCGACGATTTCTTTGTTCTCAGACACGACGAGTGCGCTCGCTTGCTCGGAATCCTCAAACGTAGACATGATGCGGTCGATGTTCGTAAACCCGAAGATGAACAGGATGGTTAACGCCGTCGAGATGAGGAATGCTTTTGAACGAATTCTCGATTTGAGTGTGAACGCATAAAGCGGTCCAAAGTTATGAAACATGTTGACCGACCTCCTTGATGAAGATGTCATTGAGCGATACCGGTTGGCGCATGAACGTCTTCACGTTCGCCTGATGACGGACGAGTGCCGACAGGACGGCGTCACTATCTTCGAAAGAATGTAAGCGTACTAGATGACCGGATTTGTAAGGCTCGATTGTCTCCACGACTGGGAGCGACTCAAGAATGTGGATCTGGTCCGTTTCAATAAAGAGGGCAGGCTCCTCGTAGCGTGATTTGATTGTTGGGACATCACCGCTCACGACGGCACGGCCACCTTTCAAGATACCGACGTGTTGACACAATTCTTCGACATGCTCCATTCGATGACTCGAGAAGACGATGGTCGTCCCGGCGTCACGCAACGCGAGAACTTCACGCTTCAGGATTTCAACGTTAACCGGGTCGAGGCCGCTGAACGGTTCGTCTAAGATGATGAGTTCCGGGTTATGGAGCAGGGCGGCGACGAGCTGAATCTTCTGTTGATTCCCTTTTGATAGCTGCTCGACGCGCATCGTTTCATATTGAGGAATTTCAAGGCGTTCGAGCCATGACTTGACCGCGCGTTTGGCATCGCTCCCGCGCATGCCCTTTAGGCTTGCGAGAAAGACGAGCTGTTCACGCACTTGGGATTTGGGATACAGGCCACGTTCCTCGGGCAAATAGCCGACGATGCGATGGTCGACCGCTTTACCGTTCCACGTGATACTCCCATCGGTCGGCTTCAAGATGTCGAGGATCATCCGGAACGTCGTAGTCTTTCCAGCACCGTTTGCACCGAGCAAACCAAACATTTCCCCTTGTGGGACGCGGAACGTGAGGTCGTCGACAGCTTTGAAGTCACCAAACTCCTTGGTGACGCGTTCGATATGTAATGCCATATTCTATTACCTCCTTAGAATGTCTCTTCTTCTATCGTACGCCACCTTGAGCAAAAAGTTTCACTTTTTCTGGTAAATGATTTATCTTGAAATCAAGATAATAAAAGGAGGATGACAATGAAAACGCAGTCTACGGGAATCCATCACATTTCGTCGATGGTGCAAGACCCGCAACGTACGCTAGATTTTTATGGACAGGTGCTCGGTCTCCGCTTCGTGAAACAGACCGTTAACTTTGATGACCCTGGTACGTATCATCTCTATTTTGGGGACGAAGTCGGGACACCAGGGACGGTGATCACGTTCTTTCCAATCCCGGGCTTAGGGAAAGGGCAGGTCGGGAGCGGACAGGTTGGCGTGACGACTTATCTCGTACCGGCAGGAAGTTTACCGTTCTGGGAAGAAAGACTACAACAGCACGGCATCGCGACCGTCGCCACTGAACGGTTCAGCGAGGCATCACTTTTATTTGAAGACCCGGACGGACTCGTCGTCGAACTCGTCGCCCGACCGAGCTCTAAACAGACACGCTGGGTCATCCCCGGTATAACAGAACATGAAGCAATTGTCGGATTCGCCGGAGCGACTTTGTTGTCGAAAGCACCGGACGAAACCGTGCGCTTGTTGACGGAACTGTTCGGCTTTGAACGGGTCGCAGAGGATGAAGAGTGGATCCGTTTGAAAGGGTCAGCAGATTACGGGAACGTCATCGATGTGAAGAAAACGATTTTACCAAACGGGGTCCCTGGAACGGGAACGGTTCATCACATCGCGTGGCGCGTTACCGACGGAGACCATTATCCGACCTGGCAAGACGCCATCTTTGACCTTGGGTTAAGACCGACCGAAGTGAAAGAACGAAATTATTTCCGCTCCGTCTATTTCCATGATGCCGGACGTATCCTGCACGAACTCGCGACAGACGTACCTGGATTCACTGTGGACGAATCCGTTGACACGCTCGGTGAGACGTTGCGCTTGCCACCATGGCTCGAAGCGAACCGAGATAAAATCGTCCGCACACTACCAGCAATCACGATACCGAGAGGAGAACGCATATGATTCATCAATTCATTCAAGGTACAAAAGAGACGACACTCGTTTTATTACACGGAACTGGAGGGACCGAGCAGGATTTGATTCCGCTCGCGAAAGAACTATCGACCGAAGCGAACATTTTAACGCTTCGAGGGGATGTCATTGAAAACGGGATGTCCCGTTTCTTCCGTCGCCACGCGGAAGGGGTGCTCGACCTTGAAGATTTAAAGAAACAGACAGAGCGCTTCCTTCAGTTTTTAGATGAAGCGGCGACAACGTATGGTATCGACCGAGACAAGATGATCCCGCTCGGCTATTCGAACGGGGCGAATTTGATCGGGTCGGCACTTTACCGTCATCCGGCGTTCACTGCTTCACTCCTATTCCACCCGATGGTACCGGACCGTTCATTGACGCTACCTGACTTGTCAGGAACGAACGTGTTCATCTCGGCTGGCGAACGCGACCCGATTTGCCCGAAAACAGAAACAGAAGAGCTGACGTCGACACTCCGAAACGCGGGAGCGGACGTCGAGCTCTTCTATCACTCGGGAGGACATGAACTTCGCATGGAAGAAGTCGAGGCAGCACGGACATGGATTGCCGCATACCTCGACTGATTCATTCAAGCCATTTTTTTCGGTTTGTTCGGACGAGAATAGACGACGAGGACCCCTCGGTCAATCAAATAGGCGGCGAATAAACGTTTCGCTTCCTCAGCACGCACAGTTCGGTCGATTTGGATATACAATCGGCCGAGCTTTTTTTGTGAGGTGCGCGTGAGCAACCAAATCGAGTCGAGCGTATACTGCCAACTTTGGAGCGTGTCGCCACCGATATATAAGTAGCGGTTTTGGGTGCGCTCGAGCAAGTAGTTGAGCCACCAGACGTCACGAGCCAGTTTAGCGCAGACACCGAGCACGAACGTGAGACCGAGGAAAGCCATGCTAGATAAGACAGGATGAATGGCAGAGAACCCGTTGCGGACGGACTCGAAGGCGACAAGGAGCAATCCGACGGAAAAGACGCTGACGAACCACCAGAATCCGAAGTTAGAGAATGAACGTTTTGGGTCATGCACCATATGATGTCGATTCCGGATGATCGATGCCATTCTCTCCACCTCCTTTATTAGAATATTCTGAATATTTGGTAACACCACTATACTATACTGTACCCAATCCCGTCTATTTGAATACGCACACAACATGCTGAATCGTGAGGATTTTTTGACGTTTCGGCTTGTATTCCTCGAATTATGGGAATGATGACAGTGAAGACATGAAAATTTTGTTGAAACGTAATTTCACTTGGCAGAGGAATCGCTTATGATAGGTGAGGGATTTTCCAAGACCTACATGGATTCTGTCTGTAAAGAGAACGTGAAAACATGAAGGTCAGCTTCATTGCAGTCATCATAGAGAACTAGAGGGAATGTTATGAGAAATTATTGGTATGACAATATTAAAGGAGTGCTCGTCCTACTCGTCGTCTTCGGACACTTGTTGACCGATGTCCGCGGCGCTTATGACGATATTTTACCAAAGTGGGTGTATCTGTTCCTGTATACCTTCCACATGCCGTTGTTCATCATGTTGAGCGGTTACTTTTATCGGGAAAACCGCTATTTGCGCGTGATCCAGTTATTCGTGGTCTATGTCATTTGGCAGGTCATCCTTGGGTCATGGTTCGCATTTACAGAAGGGATTCCGATTTTCTCACTTGAAAATCCGGGTCTGAATTTGTTGAAGCCGTATTGGGCGCTTTGGTATCTGATGGCCATCATTTTCTGGTACATCATCACCCCGTACGTGACACAACTGAAAGGGTACGTATTGTATGCACTATTATTTGCGCTTCTGTTCGGATTCCAAGCCGAGGCGACGGGGTATTTCGCGTTACGGAAAGTCATCATGTTCTATCCGTTCTTCTTGATCGGGAACTGGATGTCCGAGCGCAATACGCTCAACTTCTTTGAGTTACCAAAACGGGCCGAACACCGGAATCGATATCGCATCGGCGGGGCGATTGTTTTCACCACGCTCACACTGGGACTCTTGGTCTCGATGCGGGTTCAGCAAGACGATACGTTCTATCATATCGGGAACTTGTTCAAGTTCCGTTTCGCCTATGACACGGCCGTCCCTGAGGCGATGTGGAGCGGACCGTTCGCCTTTTTGATCGTCTATACGGTGTCGCTCCTCATGTCAATCAGTTTCGCGCTCATCATACCGGGACGACAGCTCCCGATTTTCTCGCGTGCCGGACAGTATAGTCTGTACGTCTATCTTGTCCACGTCTTCTTTGTCGTCGCATGGAAGGCGTTTATACCGACAGGGTTCATGCCAACATCTTGGATGCAACTACTCGTCTTGTTCGGTGTCGCCTTTGTGATGGTCCTCGTGATTATCAGTCCACCGATGGTCCGTCTCTTGCGCCCGCTCGTCGAGATTGACGTGAAGCGTGTCCAAAATACGAAGGGTGTAAAAGGGTAAAGTCTTTTCTAAACGCTTCATTTCCGCTACACTTTATTAAGAAGAAACGAAACTAGAGTTAAGGAAGTGACCCTATGCCATACGAAAATGGAATGCACAGCACAGAAGGCGACGTGAACGTATCACGTCACGTCGTTGAAATGATCGCCGCGGTCGCGGTCAAAGAAACGAAACACGTCTCGTTCACGCAAGAAGATACGAAATTGTCAGAGCGTGCGCTCATGAAACATGTGAAAGTCGATGAGTCGGACGAAGGCATCACCATCAACCTATCGCTTTATATCGCGTACGGACAGTCGATCATCAAAACGGTGACGGCCGTCCAAGAGCGCATCACGCAAGATATGGACACGATGCTTGCGATGACACCACGTTCTGTGAACGTCAAAGTGGTCGGTATTCAGCTGTAATAAGGAAGGGGAGAGCGCATGCTCTTCTCTTTTTTTGATTTTTGCGAAAACGGTTGCATCAAGAGAACGTTTTCAATTATAATAGAAATCGAACAAGTGCAACCGTTTGCATCATTGACCAAACGTGCGACGGGTACTTGTCAAGTTCCCTAAATGTAGTCTGACGACACAAGCATTTGAAGGAAAGGCGGAAAGCATGTATGTCAACGATTGAAGCAGTGATTTTCGATTTGGACGGTGTCATCACTGACACGGCAGAGTACCATTATCTCGCTTGGAAGCAGCTCGGTGAAGAGCTCGGAATTCCATTTGACCGCGAATTCAACGAAACGCTCAAAGGCGTGAGTCGGACTGAGTCGCTTGAGCGGATCCTTACGCTTGGCGGTAAACAAAACGATTTCACACCGGAAGAGAAAGCAGAACTCGCACAAAAGAAAAACGAGCACTACGTTGAACTTATTCAACATATCTCATCCGACGATCTTCTTCCTGGTATCGTTTCATTCCTCGATGAAATCAAAGAGGCGGGACTCAAAATCGGAATGGCTTCTGCTTCAAAGAACGCATTTGCGGTCGTTGACGCACTTGGGGTCCGACATTACTTCGACCATATTGTCGACGCAGCAACTGTCGCCCAATCAAAACCACACCCCGAAGTGTTTTTGAAGGCCGCTTCTGCCCTTGGCGTGAAACCCGAACTCGCCATCGGCGTTGAAGACGCGGCTGCCGGTGTAACTGCAATCAAAGCGGCAAATATGTTTGCTGTCGCCGTCGGAGAAGAATCGATGCTTGGTCATGCAGACCTCATCGTCGCTTCTACTGACGAACTGTCACTTGAACGCATCCTCGAACGCGTTCACGTGTAAATGACTACAATCATCTTCCGTGAGACGACGACTGCCCCGAACAGTCGTCGTCTTTTTTGAGTCAAAAGTCCTAAATAGACAGAATTGCCCAAAAAGAGATGACAAACACATTACAAATCCGTTACACTTTTATAGAAGATATAGAGGGATTATTAGGAATTACTGATTTAAATTAGGGAATTCCAAATTATAATTGGATGTAGAAGGGGATTTGTGTATGGAATCTACGAATGTCAATGACCACATTTATCGAGAATTGATGGAAATTGAGGAGTCGTATCGCCAATTGCAACGACGTGCCGAGTATTTGATTGCGGAATTGAGTCGAGATAGAGAAGATAAGGACTCCATGACTGATGCGTCAAAACGCCTACGTCCGCGCCGTGTGAACCAGCGTTATCCGCTCGAGGTGTACGTTCATCAAGTGACGGATTTACTGAAAGAGCGTCAGACGATGAGCGTGCGTGATATTCAAATGGAACTTGAACTTCGTTACCGTCATCACATCAGCAACATTTACCAATTGATGGTGAAAATTGAAGGGGTCAACCCGGAAATCAAAAAAATTGGTCGCGGCTTGTATACATACGAACCGACAGAAGAAGTGGCAGCGACACTTTCATGATCCAGAGCTGATGGGGAACGCCTCATCGGCTTTTATTGTAAACGGACTGATATCCACTCCTCGATTCAAAATGTGATATAATTCGCCAGAGTCTATTTTTTTGAGAGAGGAACTGTCGGCCCATGCTATGGATTGCCATGTTGGTCAGTTTTGTGATGGCCATCTTGATTACACCGCTCGTTCGTCGATTCGCATTTTTCATCGGTGCAGTCGATCATCCGAACGCACGAAAAGTACATTTACGGACGATGCCACGAATCGGGGGTCTCGCGATTTTTATCGCATTTTTCATCGGCTACGCCTTGCTGCTTCCGACGAGTCGATATAACGACGCTATCTTGATTGGCGCTGTCGTCATTCTCCTTACCGGACTGATCGATGACCGGTTCCAGTTATCAGCCCGTGTCAAGTTGATGGGACAGATGATTGCGACGGTCGTTGTCTTGAACTCGGGGATGCGAATTGAACTCATCAATCTTCCGTTCGACCAGCAACTCTACCTCGGGTCATGGAGCATCCCGATCACCGTCCTTTGGCTGATCGGGATCACGAATGCCATCAACTTGATTGACGGTCTCGATGGTCTCGCCGCCGGTGTGTCGAGCATCGCTCTCGGGACGATTGCCGTGTTAGCCATCATTCAAGGGAACGTCTATTTGACGATGATGGCGCTCTTGCTTCTTGCGAGTACGCTCGGGTTTCTCGTTCATAATTTTTATCCGGCGAAAATCTTTATGGGCGATACGGGAGCACTGTTCCTCGGGTACATGCTCGCCGTCTTCTCGCTCATCGGGTTTAAGAACGTGACATTGTTCTCGCTCGTCGTCCCGGTCCTCTTGCTCGGGTTGCCGATCTCGGATACAATTTTCGCCATCGTGCGCCGGCTCGTCCAAGGGCGACCGCCGATGTCGCCGGATAAATCGCATATGCATCATCAGTTGATCGATATGGGCTTCACGACACGGCAAGCCGTCTTGCTCATGTACGGGATGACCTTGTTCTTTGGCATCTCATCCATCTTGTTCGCCAAGACGACGATGCTCGGTGCGGTCATCACGTTCATCGTCGTGTTGATTGTCATTGAATTGATCGTGGAATCAACCGAACTGATTCATCCAAATTATAAACCGATTATTCGCACGTCCCGACGACTGCTCGGTCGACCGCGAACCTAAAAAATAGCCAGTATCGCCGCGCGATACTGGCTATTATTGTTTTAGTAAGTGATTGTCTCAGTCATCGTATCGTCTGTTTCGTCAGTTGATGGTTCATCCGCTGTAACGGGCATGCCGAGCTCCGTCTGGAGAAGGGCCTGGGCGTCACGAAGGTCAGCCGGGTCGATTTCATAATAGTAGACCCCGTTCAGCGTCAGGTCCGTCCCTTCAAGTGTTTCGCGGTTGAACGACTTCAGCGATTTTGCGTAAGGCTGAAGTTGTGAGGCCTCTGACAACGTCATGTTCGTCCGGATGTTCTCGCCGACAGCATTCATGATCCGGTTCAGCTTCGTAAACGAGTTGATGGTCGTCGCCTCATTGATGATGGCCTCGATAACTTGCTGTTGTCGACCGGCTCGACCGATGTCGCCGGCAGGGTCTTGCTTCCGCATCCGGGCATAGGCAAGTGCTTCTTTTCCGTTCAAAACTTGAACGCCAGGCTCTAGCTCGACATTTCCGGTCGCTTTTCCAGAGATGGGGATGAGGACATCGATCTCGACGCCACCGACCGCATCGACCAAATCTTCGATTCCATCAAAGTTGATGGTCGCATAGTAATCGATTGGGATGTCGAGCAGGTTCTCGACGGTCGCGATGGTCGTGTCAATGCCTCCGTAAGCGTAAGCATGGTTGATCTTGTCTTTGAACGGATCCTCATCGTCGATGATGATGTCGACATATGAGTCGCGTGGGATGCTGACGAGCGTCACTTGCCGCGATTCCTTGTTGAACGTGGCGACCATGAGCGAATCAGTCCGTCCTTCCTCGAGCGAGGCGCCGCCATCGACTCCTGCTAACAGGACAGAAAAGTGATCTTTCGTCAAGTCGATGGTCTCGTCGCGACGTTCTGACTTGTCGCCACGTTCCAACGCCTTGTTCGCGTTTTCGGCGGTTTCATTCGCTTTGAAGACAAAATAGCCGAAAGCGGAACCACCGATGAGCAATACGACACCCAACACGATGAGGACAATTTTCCAAGGTGATCTTTTCTTGCGTGGGGGTGTTTTCATGTTGTTTCCTCATTTCAGTCGTTTCTTTTAGTATAGGCGTTTCAGCGTTTGAAATCACGTTCGATGATGCGGATCCCATGAGTTTGAAGCTGACCTTGACCGTTCGTCATGTCTGTCAGCCAAGCGAGCGCCTCCTCTGTCTCTTCCACGGGTACCGAGACATGAAACGTGACGAGGTCCGCGTAGATGATGTCATCGAGCAGATAGCTAGACTGTCTCAACTCGTTTTCGACTTTCCCAATCCATGTATAGTCGACGGTGAGTGTCAATTGTTGCATCGGTAGGCGTTCGACGATGCCGATTGCATCAAGTCCTTCGCTTACAGTTCCACCGTAGGCACGAATAAGTCCGCCGCCACCGAGCTTGATTCCACCGAAATAACGTGTCACGACGACGACCGTATCTTTCAAGTGGCGTTTGCGTAACACCTCGAGCATCGGCATGCCGGCCGTACCGCTCGGCTCACCGTCGTCGTTCGCTTTTTGGTGCTCGTTCCGTTCCCCGATGATATAGGCGGAACAGTTATGGTTTGCATTCCAATGCTCTTTCTTGGTGGCTTGGATAAACGCCTGCGCCTCTTCCTCTGTTTCGACACGTTTGAAATGAGCAATAAATTTTGATTTTTGGATAACGACTTCGTATGTTCCACTTTGTTTTATAGTATAATTTGACTCAATAGACATTTCTGAAAATTCTCCTTTCTATTTTTAAATATTTTTTTTAGAATTCAAGTAGGCACATACGCTATTTATAGCGAATGGAATTATAGAAAATCTCTCATGTCCGCTGTAAACCTTTTTAGAGTGGGACGATATATAAGAATAGATGAGGATTAACTACCGAACTATTAGGGGATGGCATCGTGAATCATATTACCGATCGGACAGCTTTAGAACATATCATAACAAATATGATTGAAACGGTGACGGAAAGTAAAGAGGAGATTGTCCGTATAACCGAAAGTTCTGCAACTGAATATTCAGCAATTCAAAACGAGTTAAAAGAATTGACGGATAAAATCGAGTTCTACATCGAGGAGTCCGATCGACTCGACCGACTCGTGAAAGCTGCAAAGGCCAAGCTCGTTCAAGTCAGTAAAAAGTTTCATATACATAGCGAACAAGAAATTCGCGAAGCCTACGAACGGGCAAATCAAATGCAACTCGAACGTTTTCTTGTCCAAAAAGAAGAGATGGCGGCACAGCAACGCCGGAACGACTTAGAGCGTCGTCTGCTCATCTTAGAGGACACGATCGAACGTGCCGAAAAGTTGATTGGTCGCGTGAGTGTCGTCTTGAACTTTTTACGGGATGACTTACAGCAAGAGTATTCGGACATGATGAAAAAACAAGAGATGGCCATCGGCGTATTCGAAGCGGCTGAGCGCGAACGGCGCCATCTCGCCCGCGAGATGCACGATGGTCCAGCGCAATCGCTTGCTCATATTCTGATACGGGCCGACCTGATTGAAAAGACATTTGATAAACGAGGAAAAGATGAGGCATTTGCCGAATTACATGAATTGAAAAAGCTAATTCGTGGGGCGCTCGTCGACGTCCGTCGTTTGATTTATGATTTACGTCCGATGTCGCTTGATGATTTAGGCTTTTTGCCGACGCTCGAGCGCTATCTCCATCAAACGGAGGAGTATACGGCAATCAAGACACGTCTCAACTATCGAGGGTCGCGTGCGCGATTACCGGAGAAGCTGGAGATTAACGTGTTCCGTCTCGTTCAAGAATCGGTACAAAATGCGATCAAACATGCAAAAACAGCCGAAATCATCGTCAATGTCGAGCAAGCGAGCGACGTGATTCACATCCACGTCCGCGACTATGGCATCGGGTTTGAACCGAGCGCAATTGGCGAAGAGTCGTTTGGGATTGTCGGAATGCGCGAACGAATTGAATTGGTGAACGGAAGCATCACCATCGACTCGGAAGTCGGCAAAGGGACAGTCGTCCGGATGTCGATTCCGATTCCGTGAGAGAACAAGGGGGAAGACATACATGGAAATGACACAGACACGCATTGCGATCGTGGATGATCACGAACTGTTCCGCGAGGGATTGAAGCGGATTTTTGATTTGGAGGATGAATTTAAAGTTGTCGCCGAAGGGCGTACGGGACGCGAAGCAATCCGCATCGCTGGCGAGCAAAAACCGGAAATTCTAATTATGGATATCAACATGCCGGACATGAACGGAATCGAGGCGACGAAGCAACTGTCACTTCTTTCACCAGAGACACGTGTCCTCATTCTGTCAATCCATGATGATGAGTCGTATATCACACATGCGCTTGAAGCGGGGGCATCAGGGTTCTTATTAAAAGAAGTCGCATCGACAGAATTGATCTCGGCAGTCCGTGCTGTCGCAAAGGATGGGGCGTATCTTCATCCGAAAGTGACAACGAACGTACTGAAGGATTACCGCCGTCTCTTACAATTCAAAGGGGAACAGGCGGGACGTGGCGTCGAGAGCCGTACAGATGACCCGGTCTATCAATTATTGTCGCGCCGTGAGGTCGAGGTGTTGCACCTTCTCGCCGACGGTCGCTCGAACCGAGACATCAGTGACATGCTGTTTATCAGTGAGAAGACGGTCAAAAACCACGTCTCCTCCGTACTTCGTAAAATGGACGTGAACGACCGGACGCAAGCCGTCGTGGATGCGATTCGCCGGGGTTGGGTCGAGATTTGAGCGTCACCGATGCTTTACCTCGTTTTTGTGTTACAATATGGAATGGAATCCTAACATAATTGGAAAAATGAAACGACGTAAAGTGAGGATATAGTATGGGAAACATTGCGATTTTAACCGACAGTACCGCCTATCTGTCGGATGATTTTTTGGCGCGACATGACGTCCATGTCGCACCACTCAGTGTCATCTTCGATGGCGCGTCGTACCGCGAATCGATTGATATGTCGACCGAGGCGTTTTATGAGCGTATCGAGGCGGGTAACCTGCCGACGACGTCGCAACCGGTCATCGGTGAGACGGTGGAATTGATTGAGAGCTTGCCGGACGATGTGACGGACGTGATTGCGATCACGCTCTCCAGTGGAATCAGCGGAACGTACCAATCGATGGTCGCGCTAAATGACATGGTCGATGTGACGGTTCATGCGTTTGACTCAGAGATTTCGTGTATGCCGCAAGCGTTCATGGTCGAAGAGGCCCTTCATCTCCGTGACAACGGGGCGACACCAGAAGAAATCATCGCCCGACTTGAAACGGTCCGTGATTCGATTCGCGCGTACTTCGTCGTCGATGACCTCGACCACTTACAACGCGGTGGACGGTTGAGCGCGGCGCAAGCGCTCGTCGGATCGTTCTTGCAAATCAAGCCGGTCCTTCATTTCCAGGATAAATTGATCGTCCCGTTCGAGAAGATTCGGACATACAAGAAGGCCGTACGCCGAATCGAAGAGATGATGGACGAATCGATTGTCGGAGATGGAGAAGGGTACTGCATTGGTATCATTCACGCCAACTGCCCGGAGCGTCAGGCGGAAGAGATCGCTTCGATGAAGCTGAAGTTCCCGAAAGCACATATCTCGGGAAGCCATTTCGGTCCCGTCATCGGAACGCATCTCGGACCTGGTGCAATCGGCATCACATGGTATCGTCGCGAATGGTAAGAGAGACGACCGTCTAAGGTCGTCTTTTTCAATGGAGGAGGGAATGAAATGGCGAAATATCGCCAAATCTTTGAGCGTCTGGCAGAAGAGATGCGAAATGGCACGAGACCCGCTGACTCAAAGCTTCCGTCTGAAACCGAGTTGATGCATCAGTTCGAGGCCAGCCGGGGGACGGTCCGGAAAGCGCTCGATCTTTTACAGGAGAATGGGTATGTCCGGAAGCATCATGGAAAAGGCGTGTTCGTGTTGAAACGTGACCAGATTGAGTTTCAATTCAACGGCATCGTCAGTTTTTCAGAGGTCTACGCGAGCATGCTCGGTCGTTCCATTCAGACCCACGTCGCTTCGTTCGAAGAGATAGAAGCCCCGACATGGCTCGCCGAACGGATGAACTTAGTGCCAGGGACGCATGTGTTTCGCATCGAACGGGTTCGAAACTTTGACGGGGAGAATGTTATTTTAGATATCAACTATTTCGTCAAAGATCTCGTCCCCGGTCTGACAGAAGAGATTGCGGCTCGATCGATTTATGGATATATCGAAGATGAGCTTGGGCTACAAATCAGCTATGCGAAACGGAAGATTGCAGCTGAAGACGTGACGGAACTTGACCGGAAACGGCTCGACTTGCATGACTATGAATACGTCATCGTCATCACGAACGATACGTTCTTATATGAAGGACAACAATTTGAATATACGGAGTCGCGTCACCGATTGGACAAGTTCCAGTTTAGCGACGTCGCCCGTAGGTAAGCCTCTTTCGTACAGGAAGGGGTTTTTTGTTTGTCCTAAGTCAAAATAGGGGAATTTTAACAGTAAATCACGACGCAAAACTTTCATGTTTAACTTGTATATATAAGTTGTTGACTTAACTTATATAGATAAGTTATACTTTGTTTGTACTCATAAGTAACCGTTTTCATTTACAGTTTTCAAACAAAGGAGGACATTCAACATGAAGGCAGATTATCGTCAAATTGCCGCTGAGATCTTAGAAGCGATCGGGGGCAAAGACAACGTGGACAAGGCCGCGCACTGTGTGACGCGTCTACGTCTCTCCCTCAAGGATCAATCAAAAGTCGATGAGGCACGCGTGAAAGAAATCGACCTCGTCAAAGGGGCGTTCGAGAACTCCGGCGTGTATCAAATCGTCATCGGAGCCGGCGATGTCGATCGCGTCTATGCCGAGTTCATCAAGCTCGCTGGACTTGAGGCGGCGACGGTCGCCGAGGTCAAATCTGCGGGCGGCAAAAAAATGAATCCGCTTCAAAAACTCGTCAAAGTCTTCTCTGACGTCTTTATGCCAATCATTCCAGCCATCATCGTAGCCGGTCTCCTTATGGGGATCAACAACTTACTTGCATCGGAAGGTCTCTTCATCGAAGGACAAACGCTCATCGAGGCGTATCCGAACCTACAAGGACTTTGGGATCTCATCAACATGATGGCGAATACGTCATTCGTGTTCTTACCTGCACTCGTCGGTTGGTCGGCGACGAAACGATTCGGTGGGAGCGAAGTACTCGGGATCGTCATGGGTCTCTTGCTCGTTCACCCGGACCTCTTGAATGCATGGGGCTACGGAACGGCAGCACTTGAAGGAGATGTCCCGACGTTTGATATCCTCGGACTCTTCGAAATCGAGAAAGTCGGCTACCAAGGTCAAATTTTGCCGGTACTCGCCGCTGCCTATATCTTGAGCCAAATCGAGATGTTCTTGAAAAAACGTGTACCGAACGCCATCCAACTCTTGGTCGTTCCAATCACAACAATCGTTGTCACAGGATTCCTCGCACTCGCAATCGTTGGACCGGTCACTCGTGGAATCGGGAACGTGATCGCGACAGGACTCGTCAACACGTTCGAAGCCGTACCGGTCGTCGGGGCACTCCTCTTCGGATTGTTCTACGCACCGCTCGTCGTCACCGGGATGCACCACTTGTTCATCGCCATCGACCTTCAGTTGATCGCAGATACAGGCGGTACGTTCATCTGGCCGATGATCGCACTCTCAAACATTGCTCAAGGTTCGGCCGCACTCGCGATGTTCTTCGTCTACAAGCACAACGCGAAACAAAAGAGCATGGCATCGACTTCAGCCATCTCGGCTTATTTCGGAATCACAGAGCCGGCCATGTTCGGGGTCAACTTACCAAATAAATTCCCGTTCTACTCAGCTATGATCGGGTCGGCAATCGCTGCTATCTTTATCACATTGAACGATGTGCAAGCAATCGCCATCGGTGTCGGAGGACTCCCTGGATTCCTCTCAATCTTCACAGATAAGATCCTTCTCTTCATCGTGGGCATGGTCATCGCGATCATCGTTCCGTTCGCGCTCACTTTCATCTTGTCGAAGCGTTACATGAAGAAAGGTGAACTTGAAGAAAACAAAGTCGCATAAGTAATGACTCGGGAGGGAGGGACGGCAGTTCTTCCCTCTTTACTATTGAAATGAAAACTCTTACAAAAAGGAGATGTCGTTGATGACACAGAAAAATTGGCGCAAATCAGTCGTCTATCAAATTTACCCGAAAAGTTTTTACAGTCCGGAAGGGAACGCGACCGGATCGATTAAAGGGGTGACGGCGAAGCTGGATTACTTGGCAGAACTCGGCATCGAATACATTTGGATGACGCCTGTCTATCAGTCACCTCAACACGATAATGGCTATGACGTGAGTGATTATTATGCCATCGACCCGTCTTACGGAACGATGGAGGACCTCGACGAATTGATCCGTGAAGCAGAGGCGCGGGGCATCGGCCTCATGATGGACATCGTCGTCAACCACTCTTCGACCGAGCACGAATGGTTTCAAAAATCATTGGCGGGAGACGAGCGGTACCGTGACTACTACATCTGGCGCGACGAACCGACGAACTGGGAATCGAAGTTCGGTGGGAATGCGTGGGAATATGATGAGAAGAGCGGACAATATTATCTCCACTTGTTCGACGTGACACAAGCTGACCTGAACTGGGAGAATGAACAGATGCGCGAGGACGTCTACGAGATGATGCGGTTCTGGCGTAAAAAAGGAATCAAAGGATTCCGTCTCGACGTCATCAACCTCATTTCAAAAGAACAGAACTTCCCAGAAGACGCATCGGACGGTCGCAAGTTCTATACGGACGGTCCACGCATCCACGAATATTTAAAAGAAATGAACCGAGAAGTATTTGATGGGCATGATGTCATCACGGTCGGGGAGATGTCTTCGACGACGCTCGATCACTGCGTACGCTATTCAAACCCGGACGAGAACGAGCTCAGCATGACGTTCAGCTTCCACCACTTGAAAGTCGACTATCCGAACGGCGAGAAATTCGTCGCGGCGCCGTTCGATTTCATTCAATTAAAAGACATCATGTCGACGTGGCAACGTGGGATGCACGGAAAAGGATGGAACGCCATCTTCTGGTGCAACCATGACCAACCACGTGTCGTCAGCCGTTTTGGGAACGACACGAACCACCGCGTAGAGAGCGCGAAGATGCTTGCGACAGTGCTCCACGGCCTTCAAGGGACGCCGTACATCTATCAAGGGGAAGAAATCGGGATGACGAACCCCGGCTTCGACTCGCTCGATGAATATCGGGATATCGAAACGCTCAACATCTACAAGTTGAAGCGGGAAGAGGGTGTGTCGCATGATGACATGATGGCCGCCATCAAACAGAAGTCACGCGACAACTCGCGAACGCCGATGCAGTGGGATGCAACGACACATGCCGGCTTCACGAGCGGCACACCGTGGATCAACGTGGCGCCGAACTATGAGGACGTGAACGTTGAAACGGCGCTTCGTGATCCGAACTCGGTGTTCTACCACTACAAACACTTGATTGCATTACGAAAAGAACTTGACGTTTTGACGGACGGAGACTACACGCTTCTTACTCCTGATTCGCTAGACGTTTGGGCATATACACGGAAGACGGACCGAGAGGAGCTACTCGTCGTCGCCAACTTCTATGGAATTGAAACGACGTACACGATTCCAGAAGGATTCGAGCGGGTGAACGTCGTCAGTCACAACTACGACGTGCCTGAGCTCGACGGAATGTCGTTGTCTCTTCGTCCATATGAGGCGATCATGTTCTATAAACAGATTTAACAGATGGGACCCGACTTTTTCGTCGGGTCCTATTTGTGTAGTAGACCTATGTTGTTTTTGATAAGTTGAATCGTATTTACATAGGTATTTTGGTAGCGTGATGACAAAAAGGAGTCAGGTTATGGGAGAACTTATTGTCGCACCGAAAGGAAAACGAGCCATCCGCTTAGGCGTCTGCCAACGCTGTCTCAGCACGCACGTCCGGACGTTCACTTGTCATCATGGACGCTGTGCCTATTGCCGAAATTGTTTGTACCTCGGGCGTGTCTGCCGATGTGATTTTCTACAGGAACGGGACATCACAACTCCAACCGAGACGACCGAATTGACGATGCCATTCGAGCTCGTCCCAGACCAAAAGCGGGTCGCGAACCAACTGCTCACGTGGTGGGACGAACGGAGGACGGGACTTGTGCATGCGGTGTGTGGCGCTGGGAAGACCGAGATGACGTTTCCCGTGATTGAGCGTGTCGTCAATGAAGGGAAGCGAGTGTTGGTTGTCTCTCCGAGGAAAGATGTCGCCATCGAATGGGTCGAACGATTAGAACAGGCGTTCACAGTCCCTGTCACTAAACGATATGGAGGGGGAGAAAAAGACTCCATTGGGATGATCACGGTGGCGACCGCACCGTTACTCATGAATTTACGTGACGTGTTCGATTATGTGCTCGTCGATGAGTCCGATGCCTTCCCGTTTGCCTTTGATGTGGCACTTTGGAATACAATCCGTCGGGCCGGGAGAAATGTCTTCTTATTTATCACGGCGACCCCGACCGTTTGGCAACAATTGCTTCCGAAGGTTCATCTGTCGCGGCGCTATCACGGATTCGATTTGCCGGTCCCGACACTTGTCAAACAGTCCGACGAACGACTCCTAGACTTCTGTCGACGTCACGCCTTGAAACCCCGTCTCTTGTTTGTGCCGACGAAGCCTGATTTGGAGCGATATGAAAGTCGGTTACAAGAGGCAGGTATCACGTGTCAAACCGTTTCTGCTGACACGGAAGAACGGTTGGATACACTCCATTGGCTTCAAGAAACGAAAGGGATCGTCCTTGCGACCTCAATCTGGGAGCGAGGGATGACGGTTCGCGACGTGCAGGTCGCCGTGGTTGAAAGTGAACATCGTCTCTTCTCGACGCGGGGTCTCATTCAGATGGCGGGTCGGGCGGGGCGAAAACCGGACACACCGACAGGAGAGGTCTGTTTCTTTTACAAGGAGCGGACATTCCGACAAGATGTTGCCATCCAGAAGATCAGGGAGGCGAATCGGCGATGAAATGTCTTCTTTGTCATGAGTCGATGACCGTCCCGTGGACACCTGACACGTTATGGCGACGGGACTGGGTGTGTCCCTCTTGCGAGTCGAAACTGACGCCGCTCGGGACAGGTTGCCCACGCTGCGGTCAACCAAATGAGACCGGTGAGACGTGTCCGGACTGCATCCGCTGGCTCGCACTCGGTCTCGACTTGACCGTCCGCTGCCTGTACGCGTACGATGATGCAGGAATTGACTGGCTACATCGATATAAATTCAGCGGGGATGTCGTCATTGCCCTATCGGTTGTCCCAGCGCTTCGGGCATTGCGTTCATCTGGCGTGACCTATGTTCCGATTCCGTTGAGTAAGGAGCGACTTCAGACACGTCGTTTCAATCAGGCCGAGGTGCTCGCGCGATATATTGGTCCGACGCGGCAGATTCTCGAAAAAACGGAGGTTTCAAGTCAACGTGAACTCGGGAAAGAAGGAAGACGACACCGAACGAACCCTTTCACTGTACCAACTTCAGTGAAATATGGGAAAATCATTCTTGTAGACGACGTCTATACGACGGGAACGACCCTTCATCAGGCGGCATTTTCGTTGCGACAGGCAGGTGCATCAGAAGTTTCTGCGATTTGCTTGTTTCGGGCGCTAAACAAATCAAAATCGCGTCCGATATAAAGGGCAGAGGTGAAACCAATGGATGCAGCAACTTGCCAAATGTGTGGGCGCTTGTTTATGAAACAGGGACGTTCACCGTACTGTCCATCATGTAATGAAGTCGATTATAAAAACTTCTTGAAAGTCCGCGATTTCATTCGTGAACCAGCCAACAAACAGACGACCATCGGAGCCCTCGTCGAAGCGACAGGTGTCTCTGAACTTGATATCACGCGATATATCCACGAAGGACGCTTGATCATCAAAGACAATCCGGCGCTTGCCATCAGCTGCGTCCGTTGTGGTCGGCCTACGAATGAAGGAAAAATCTGTTCGAACTGCCAGAGAGAAATGCAGAAGGAACTGTCCAGTCTACAGGAGATGCAGGAGGGCTTGGCGAAAAAGTCGAGTATCCGCGCTTATCGTTTGGATTAACATCATGAAGAGGGGGAAGACGCATGCGCATCGATTCAGCCAAGTGGGTACACTTACCAAACACTTATGAAAAGAAAACGCAAGTCGAGCCGAAGCCCGCGCAATCAAGCCAAACGGACCAATTGTCAATTTCGGCGGAAGCTCGCGCCCGGTTTGAAGAACCGGTGAAACATCCGGACCGTCTCGCTAAAATCGACGCTTTAAAAGCGGAGATTGATGCAGGCACATATTCACGGGACGCGCGCGAAATCGCTAAACGCTTTCTACAAGGATGAATGGAAGCGAGGTCCGTTTGAGGCCTTCGCACTGAATAACACGGCACGGAAGCTGACTAAATAAGGGGTACCCCTTTCTTTAGTCGGCTCTTTTTTTGAAAAAGGAGAGACTCATGCTCACATTACATAAACGGTTACTCGAATTGGCTTACGCAAAAGAACAGCAACTCATTCAAAATGACATGGTGGCATTTAGCACGCTCGTCAAAGAAGAAGCAAAACTCGTCCGACAAATTTCACAAAAAGAAGCGGAACGACTTCAAGGGACGTATGAATTGGACGATGAAGAGATAGAGGAATTGAGACCGGTCTTGTTCGAGTTAAAGCGACAGAACGAATTGAACGCGACGTTGCTCGAACAATCCCTTCGTTATATTACTTGGCATCTGGATATGCTCATGCCGGAAGCAGATGATTTTACATACGGACAACAAGCGTTCGAAACACGCTCGTTCAGCCGTGACGTTTAAGGAGGAAGTGGAATGGGTTCAACATTTATGGGATTAGAGACGGCACGCCGCAGTCTCTCGACACACCAATGGGCGCTTCAAGCGACCGGGAATAACGTGGCGAACGCCTCAAACCCTGGCTATTCGCGCCAACGACTCACACTCGGGATGACCGAACAGCTCTCGGTCAACTTCGGCGGGACGAAAGCCGGACAATTCGGGACAGGTGTACGCGGGGAGACGCTCGCCCGAATTCGCGATCTTATGATCGATCAACAGTATCGTGACGAGTCGGTGAAGAACGCCTTCTATGCGACGAAAGAAGCCGCGTTCGGTCGGATGGAAGACATCATCAATGAACCGTCTGAGAACGGACTCGCTAAATCGCTCGACTTGTTCTGGGCATCACTTCAAGACTTGTCGGTCAACCCGGACGATACGGGTGCGCGAAGCGTAGTTCGGCAACGAGCATTGACGTTGGCACAGACATTTAACTATATGTCTTCATCATTGACTAAAGTACAGGATGACTTAAAGACCGAAGCAGGGGTCGTCACGAAAAAAATCAATGATTTGTTGACGAAAATCAGTGACGTCAACCGTCAAATCGGTGATGCAGAGCCTCTTGGTGTTCTGCCAAATGAATTGTATGATGAGCGCGATCGCTACATGGATGAGTTGTCGCAATACATTGAGTTCGAACGTGTGCCGGTGGATTACACGAACGGCGAAACACGTGGGAACTCGCAACGTGTCGCAGAAGGACGAATCGATATTCGTGTAGTCGTCGGTGGTACAGAAGTAAAACTCGTAGACGGTCTTACGGGCGGAGTCGGGAAATTTGATGGGATGACTATGACCGATGCTGCAGGTACGAATACATCGATGACGCATGCCGACATGCCTAACGGAAAATGGAAGGCTCTTGTTGAGATGTACGGAAGTGCAACTGGTCCAGAAGCAATCGACGGGGCATTCACCAACATGCTCAAAGACTTAGATGAGATGGCGAACGTCTTCGCATCAGCATTTAATGTAGCGCATGGAACAAACATGGACGCGGACGGGAATGCCGGTCGAACTGACTTTTTCGTTGGTACTACTAGCGCCGCTACCATTACTGTGAACCCTGATTTCATGAAGAACTTAGATTTAATTGCAGCATCTAAGGACGGGAACATCGGGGATGGAAGTGGTGCTCTCGAACTTGCGCAATTGAAAGAAAGTGCGCTTAACTTTGCGGGTTCGGTTACGACCTCAACCTCGATCGGCAAGTACTATCAAAATGTTATCGGAAACATGGCAGTCGAGGCTAGCCAAAACGCGAACTTGGCAAAGAGTACATTTGCTCTCTTAAGTAGTTCGGACCAACGTCGGTTATCGGTCAGCGCAGTCTCGCTCGATGAAGAAATGACGATGATGATTCAATATCAACACGCTTATAATGCGGCGGCTCGAAATATCACAGCTGTCGATGAAATGTTAGACAAAATCATTAACGGCATGGGTGTCGTAGGGAGGTAATGACTGATGCGTGTCACACAGACAATGCTCACACAGACGAACTTGAAGCATTTATCAAGTAGTTACAACACACTCGCTCGTGTCCAGGAACAACTCATCAGCGGGAAACGGATTCAAAAAGCATCGGAGGATCCAGTCGTCGCGATGCAGGGAATCCGTTACCGGACCGAGGTGCGAGAAGTCGACCAATTCCGACGTAACGTCAGCGAAGCGACAAGTTGGATGGATTTGACGGACTCGACATTGAACGAAGTCACGGAAGCTGTCAAGCGGATTCGTGAGTTGACGACACAAGCGGCGAACGATACGTATGAATCGTCGCAACGTGCCATCATCAAGAGCGAGGTCGATCAATTGATTGAACACATCGGTTCACTTGCGAACTCAAAAGCAGGCGAAAAGTATATTTATAACGGTACGAAAACAGATCAACCTCTCATCAATGTCGAACAGTTAAAAGCGTATTTAGCGAATCCGGCTGGTTCTGTCGATTCGATTTATGAGAGTGGAACGGCACCTGCAGCAAGTGGGGAGATCGAATTTGAAGTGTCAAAAGGAATTACTGTACAAGTGAACATGCAACCGGAAACGGTTTTTGGTAAGGAGTTATTTGAAGGGCTTCATAAATTAACTACACTTCTTAATGATCCAACGACTGCCGGGGCAGATTTGTCTGCAGAACTTGATACGCTCGACACACTCGGTCAAAACTTGATCACGGAACGGGCGGAGCTCGGTGCCCGAGCAAACCGTTTGGAGCTCGTCGACAATCGTCTTCAAGATCATGAGATTATCGCCAAGACCATCATGTCTGATAATGAAGACATCGATGTAGAAAAAGTCATTATGGAGCTGAAGTCACATGAAACTGTACACCGTGCAGCGTTATCTGCAGGTGCCCGCATCATTCAGCCGACGCTCCTCGACTTCTTACGGTAATTGATGATGAATCTCGCGAGACTTGAGATGCGGCAGACACAGGCCGCAATCCAGATGACATCCAATCGACCGGTACTCGAGATGCGTCAGGGACGGGCCGACCTGTCCATCCAACAAGGGAGAGCCGAGATGACGCAACAGACGACACAAGGGAAGCTTGAGGTTGATTCATCAGTAGCGAGAAGTGAGAGCAATCTGAAGGGTGTGCTCGAACTCGGTAAACATTTCGGGCGGATTGGGGAACAAGGTGCCCGAGAAGCGATGGCGAATATCGCTCGAGACGGCGACCGCATGATGCGAATCGAGAACGGGAATCCAATCCCTTCGATAGCGGCTGAGAAAGTGAATGACCCATATCCGATTGTTGACATGGGCTACATGCCAAAATCAATCGATCGTGTCAAGTTGACGTATACGCCGGCGGATGTGAAAATCGAGTGGAATATCACACCACCCCAAATTGATGTATCGCTCACTCCGACCGACATCTCGTTCACGCCGTGGACGACGGACATTTCGCTCCGTCAACAGGCGTCACTCGAGATGTGGCCGGTCGGTGGGATGTATGATGAAACGCGTTGAAAGTGAGGACAATCCATGTTCATTGAAACAGACTACTTTGGCAAGATTGAAATAAACGAAGCGGAGACGATCACCTTCGTCAGTGAGATTCCGGGATTCCCGGAATCAAAGACGTTCGTGTTGATTCCGTATGGGGAAGATTTGCCGTTCTGGTCGCTTCAGTCGATTGAGGAACAGGCATGCGCGTTCGTCGTGACGAATCCGTTTTGGCATAAGTCGGACTATGCGTTTGAATTGTCGGATGGCGCGAAAGACCAACTTGGAATCGAGGAGGCGGAACACGTATCGGTCTATTCTATTGTGACGCTTCGTGAACCTTTTGATTCATCGACGCTCAACTTGAAAGCACCGATCGTCATCGAGACGAAGGAACGTCGCGGGAAACAAGTCATCCTAGACGATGCGTATCCAGCTCGTTATCCACTCGGTGGCACGAAAGCGGAGGTGCGCTGATGCTCGTATTGAAACGAAAACAAGGTGAGGCCATCCATATCGGCGACGATGTGACGCTCACGGTACTCGCCATCGAAGGCGACCAAGTGAAGCTCGGGATTGATGCCCCGCGTCATATCGATATTCATCGTCATGAGGTGTACATTCAGATGCAGGAAGAGAACGAGTCGGCACGAAACAGTGCTAACTTGATGAAGCAGATGATTCAAAAGCAGTCGGAAGCGTGAGCTTTCGACTTTTTTCATGAATCCGGTAATTGATGGATGACAGCGCTCGATGGGTTGGGATAGGATGGAAACGTGAAAGGAAGGAGGGGAATCGGTGGAAACAGGTATTAATAGTTTTTTTATCAACATCAGTCTGATCTTTTTATTCATGTCGCTCACACTCTATGTGATGCGGACAGTTTTACCGATTCAGCCGACTTCCCCGTTGTTCGTACGCTTTTGGTTTGGAGTCTCTAACGGATTGACGGCAATTCTCTTAACCATCAACTCCATCGAATTAGGGGATGCACGAATCGACCTTCGTCTCATCCCGATTGCCTTATCCGCAACGTTCGCTGGACCGTTCGGAGCTATCGTCACGCTCGGTCTGATCTTCATCGGACGCACGACGCTGCACGGAATGAGTGCTCCGTTCGTAGACTCGTTACTACTGTTATTTGTCTTCTTTTTATTTTCTCTTGTCATGACACGCTTACCGATTCGTCGAGGGAGAGGGTATGCCATCTACATCGGGTTAGGTGCGCTCCTCGTCTTGATTCAAGTGAGCGGCAGTGTGAATGAGACGGTCTTTATAAATGTATTTGTTCCTTATTTTCTCATGTTATCTTTTGGGGCCTGGCTCTGCTATTGGGCCGCAAAGAAGCTCGAGACGCATCTATGGATGTTTCTCCTACATACGCACCGGGCGACCATTGATGAGTTGACGGGACTTCCAAACCGTTATCGGACGCTCGAACAGATGAACGATTTGGAAATGTCCGGGAAACCGTGGACGTTACTCGTTATCGACGTCGATCATTTTAAACAGTTGAACGATACATATGGGCACTTAGCAGGAGACGCAGCACTTCGTCATATCGGACAAACGTTGGAGCGGAGCTGTCCGCCGTCTGGATTTGTCGGACGATACGGTGGCGAAGAATTTTTGCTCGTCATTGAAGGTAGTGAAGGTATGGTGAAGGTGGCAGAAAACATCGTGCAAATGGTACAGCGAACACCATTCGAATTTCAGGGTGAAACTATTCCGATGACTATTTCAATCGGTGCAGCGATTGCAGGGCATGAACCGAGCATGGTCGTGTTCGAAAGAGCAGATGAAGCATTGTATGAAGCGAAGCAAAATGGACGAAATCAGGTCAAGTTTGCGTAAAAATCCCCTATAACCGTTGGCGATGATGGTCCAGCGGTTATAGGGGATTTCACATTTAGTGAATGTTTTTCTTCTTTAATTGTCCGCCGCGGACGTCGTGAATGTTGCCAATGGCGAGGAACGCTTTTTCATCATAGTCATCGAGAATGTCTTTTAATTTCGTTTCTTCTAATCGACTGATGACTGTGAAGACGACTTTCTTCCCGTCACCTGTGTAGGCGCCTTCTCCATGAAGATACGTCACACCTCGACCGAGCCGGTCCATGATGGCTTGCCCGATATCGTCTGGTGCGGACGTGATGATCCAGGCCGCTTTCGACTGGTCAATTCCTTCTAGGACAACATCGATCGTCTTGAATGCGATGAAATAGGTGAGGAGCGAATACATGGCCCGGTCCCAACTGAAGACGAATCCGGCCGTCCCGAGGATAAAGATATTGAAAAACATGACAATCTCTCCGACGGAGAATGGTAATCGGTTCGTGAAGGAAACGGCAAGAATTTCCGTTCCATCGAGTGATCCTCCCGCCCGGATGACGAGCCCGATTCCGGCACCGAGTAAAAAACCGCCGAAGACGGTCGACAAGAGGAGGTCGTCTGTGAAAGGCTTGATGTCGTGAAGGACGATGGTGAAGGCTGACATGAGAAGGATGGCCGTCAACGTGACGACGGCGAACGTCTTTCCGATTTGCCGATACCCGAAGTAGATGAACGGTAAGTTGAAGAGGACGAGCCAAATCGCGAGCTTCGTTTCCGTCAAGTACGACACGATAATCGAGACGCCGACGATACCACCGTCGATGATTTGATTCGGTACGAGGAACGCCTCCAAGCCGACTGCAAAGACGAGGGAGCCGAGCAGCAAAAGGACGACTTTTACAAACAGTTCAGAAGCCTTGATCGGATTATGTTCCCGCCTTAAGCGCTGCACTTCCTCCGGTGTCGGGGAAGGCATAGGTGTACGCTGCATACATGGTGCCCCCTTTCCATTTTCTTAAGTATAACAAATGATACGAACCGACAATCATTTATGACAGAGAATCTGACATGAATATTCAGAATTGATGGAGGATTCTTGATAAATTATCTTAGTATTATTTTATGTTAGGCTAAGAAGGTTGTTGAACAATGGATGGAGGTCTATAGGATGAAACGAGAAAACAAAACGTGGTTGATGGCGTTTCAAATGATGATGAACATCATCGGGGGACTCATCGCGGCGTATGGATTGGAATCGGTCCTCATTCCGAATAACGTTTCGGACGGGGGCGTCACTGGGATTAGTATTGTCGGGTCACAACTGACGGGACTGCCGCTCGGTATTTTCATCGGGGTGTTAAATATTCCGTTTGTCTATCTGGGTTATAAACAAATCGGGAAGAGCTTCGCCATCCTTTCAGTCACCGGGATTGCGTCTTTGTCTGTCGGTACGGTCATTATGCACCATGTTCCGACTATCATCGAAGGGGATGCGCTCCTCATCACGGTGGTCGGTGGGATCATCCTCGGGTTCGGGATGGGGATTTCGCTTCGCAACGGGGGAGCGCTTGACGGCATCGACATGTTGGCTGTCCTGTTATCCCGTAAATTGCCGTTCGGTACGAGTGATTTGATTTTATTTTTAAATACGTTCGTCTTTATCGTCGTCTCGACGGTGTTCGGTCTTCAAGGAGCGGTCTTGTCCGCCATCGCCTACTTCATCGCCTCGAAAGTGATTCATATCGTCGAAGAGGGATTGAGCGGGGCGAAGACGTTCAAAATCATCACGAGTGAACCGCAGGAGATGGTCGAGACGATTCGGGACCGTCTCGGACGGAGCGCCACGTTGAATCAAATCCAAGGAGCATATTCCAAAGAAAGTTATTACGAAATCACGTGTGTCATCAACCGGCTCGAAGAACGAAAAATCAAAGACATCATCGATGATGTCGACTCGAAAGCGTTCGTCGTCGTGTATGAGGTGACAGAGGTCAAAGGCGGGAACTTCCAAAAACGCGATATTCATTAACGGATGGCCAAGGGTCGTCCGTTTTTTTAACCTCTACACGTGTGAACCGACCAAGCAGGAAATCGCATATGGTAAGTGGAAGAAGTCGATGCAAGAGAAAGGGGAGGATTGGAAATGTACGCACTGATTGGAAAGCTTGTCACGAAAGCGGGGCAACGCGATAGACTCGTAGCAATTTTGTCGGAAGCGGCGCGGGAGATGGAGGCGACATCGGATTGTGAATCGTATCGGGTCCACGTGTCGCTCGATGAGGCGGATACCGTATTCGTCTATGAAGTATGGCGAAATGAGGAGGCGCATGCGGCGTCGTTGTCGCTTGTTGGAGTGAGGGCGTATATCGATCAGGCGAAACCAATCCTCGAGCGGATGGAGCGGATTGCCGCACTCGAACGCCGGACATGACCAAGAAGGAATAAAGAGACGGATGGCCAAGGGTCGTCCGTTTTTTGCAGGAGAAATGGCGAGATGTCGAGAACATGACAGGATTCGGAAAGGAGGGAACGTATGCGTCCACTCATACTCGGTGTCTTCGCCGCCTTGTTTTTTGCGAGCACGTTCGTGTTGAACGAAGTGATGCAAGTCGGAGGTGGCAGCTTTGCCTATAGTGCCTCGCTCCGCTTTTTGTGGATGATTCCGTTACTGCTAGTTGTGGTCGCGTTTCGTGGTGGACTCAAGCGAGTCCTCTCAGCATTGAAAGAACGTCCTCGTCCATGGATTCTTTGGGGGACGGTCGGGTTCGGATTGTTTTACGTTCCGATTTGTCTCGCGGCCGAGGTCGCACCCCCGTGGTTGATTGCGGGTACGTGGCAAGTGACGATTGTCGCCGGGGCACTGTTGTCCCCACTCTTCAAGAAGGCAGACGGAACACGGGAGCGAATCCCATGGCGCGGACTTCGCTTCTCGGTCTTGATTCTCATTGGGGTCGTAATGATGCAAGTGGAGTTTTTCGAGTCGTTCGAACCTCGGTTCATTTGGCTTGGGGTCGTGCCGGTCATCATCGCCGCATTTGCCTACCCGCTCGGAAACCGGAAGATGATGCAGCACACGGACCTCGACGTGTTCGAGCGAATCCTCGGAATGTGTCTCGGGTCACTCCCGGTCTGGCTCCTGTTGTTCGGTTACGGGTTGACGACGGGGCGTCCCTCATCGAGTCAGCTCGGGCAGACATTCCTCGTCGCCCTGTTATCCGGGGTTGTCGCGACCGTGCTATTCTTCATGGCGACCGATCTCGTCAAACATGACATGGGAAGACTGGCGTCCGTCGAAGCGACGCAAGCGCTCGAAGTCCTGTTCGCGCTCATCGGGGAACTGGTCTTCCTGCATGCCGTCATGCCATCGCCAATCGCTTTGTCCGGGATCGCGCTCGTCATGGTCGGGGTCGTCTTCCACAGTCGGAGTCAGTTTATGGAGCTCCCGACCGTCGTTCGACAAGAGGCATAAAAAAATCCCCTCAGTCTTTTGAGCGAGGGGATAGTCATTAACTTGTTGTCAAACTGCCTTTGACTTTGTCATAGAAATCATCCATCATACCGGTACGACTACCGAGTTGGCAGATCAGTTCGAGCGTTTCTTTATAGAACTTCTTGACGAGTCCTTTGTTTTTGACGCCGTCCATTAATGCGAGCGTCTGGTCGAGATTCTCTAAAATCTCTTTGATTTGCGCGTCTGAGTCCGGTTTGACGACTGTCATGTTCTCAGGAATGCTGACGACTTTTTCTTGACCTTGATGACGGAACGATGCACCGAAGCCAAGGTTCTCGATGAAGAGGTGCGGCATCACTTTTTGACCGAAGAAATGCTTGTGCCAGTCCGTTGCTTTCATCGTGTCCATGTCCTGTTTGAACGTAGATGCCGTGGAGACATATTGTTTAAACAAATCCGTCATGAATTTCTCGATGACCGGGATTTGAAGGGCGAAGACGTTTTTCAAGAGCGCGTCGAGCTGAGCGCGTGTCAAAGTAGTTTCGTTAGACATGTCAGTTCCTCTTTTCTATAGTACGTTACTACCATCGTATGGGATTGACGGACACTCGTCAATGTAAGGGGAAACATTTTTTCAGAATATTTAATGAAAAGTCGTCAACTTGTGGGATAATCAAGTGAAGACATTAACAAGTGAGGAGTGGTTCTTGTGAACAAATCGATGAAGTGGGCGCTCGCGCTCGGTGTGACAGGTGCATTGGTGGCGACAGTTGGTGTCGTCTCGTCCCGGGGACGGACAGAGGATACGACGCAGACGATTCGTGACCGTGAGCTCGGTTATGAGATTATCTTGCCGTCGAAGATTGTCGAGGCGATCGAGCGAGGTGATGTCTATATCGAGAAGGCGCAGGACGTCGTCGACATCGGGGACACGAAGAGCTACGGTACGTTCGATTTATACTATAACGTTGAGGACGGGGACGACCAACTCTTGTTCCACCTGGACTTGATCGACCGCGAATTGACTCAAGAAGCGTTCGCGACAGAAATCGGCTACGGCAACTACCTCGGGACGAACGACAAGACGTTCTTCTGGGTCGAACCGACAGAGGCCGTCCCAGGTGCGGAGGCGCATACGGACGAGATTGCCGAGTTGATCGAGACACTACCTGAGTTAGAGTTCCGGACGTTATAACATGGAGAGACTGCAGACGGCTGAATCGTTTGCAGTCTTTTTCAGAGAGGTGGGGGACGTGTGCGAAAGACATTACCAAGCCGAAGACGAGATTATTCGGAGGGATTGATTGTAATCCTTTTGTTTATCGTCGCGATGTATATATTTGATTTACCGAAACAAGAAAGCTTGATCACCTTGGCTGTTGTCATCGTCATCTCAGTCATGATGCGAGAATTGACTTATCTTTTTCAGAATGAAAGAAATCATTGAATGTCTGCTCGCTACGGCGGGCTTTTTCCTTTGTGCTACAATACAAATGAGGTGATATGAATGAATTGGACAGTAGAAGAAGTAAGACAGGCAGATGACGTCAAAGCGTTAGAACAGGCGGTCAACGCGAACGACAAGATCGACGTAAAGGTTGGGCATGAGTCGGTCGGGCAGAACGACTATGCGGTATATGACGGGGAGACGCTCGTTGGTTATCTCATGCTTTTCCCGTATCTTCCGAACGAGTATGAAGTGAATGCGCTCGTTCATCCTGAATACCGGAAACAAGGTGTCTTCACGGCACTACTCGAAACGGCAAAACAAGACGCGAAGTTGAACGGTTGCGAAGCATTCACGTTCGTCATCGACCGAAACTCGGCATCCGGGAAAGCGGTGCTCGAGCATCTTCAGGCGGCGTATCAGTTCTCGGAATACAATCTCGTCTTGAAAAAAGCGGAACTCTTCTTGAAGCCGGACGAAGTATCGCTACGTGAGGCGGCGTCAGAGGATCGTCCGCTCATCATCGCGACGCTCAGCGAGGCGTTCGGAGATCCGGTCGATGTGACGGAAAACATCTATCAACAAATCGATACGCCAGACCGCGTGACGTATATCGGTGAAGTGGACGGCAAACCGATCGGTGTGATTCGCGCCCTTCTCACTGGGGATGATGCGGCAAGCATCCATGCGTTCGGGGTCAAAGCAGGCGAACAAGGCAAAGGCTACGGTACGAAAATGTTGAAACAGATGGTCCAACAACTGTTCCGCATGGGCCGGACGAAAGTCGAGCTCGATGTCGAGACGGAAAACAAGGCGGCGCTCGAGATTTATAAACGTGCCGGTTTTGCGGAGAATGGTGGCTATGAGTTTTATATGATTGAAGTGTGAGGTGAACCACATGGTGAAAAATCTGAAATGGCTCGGCGCGGCGTTTGAAGCCTTCCTCGGGATTCCGCTTCTTGGCGGTCTCTTCATCATCGGAATGGGCTATTCGCCCCTCGGTTTCATGTTCGTCTACCACGTGATCGTGTTGATTCTTTCGTTCAGTCGATTGAGTCGCTTCTCTTACGGTGCGGCGGTCGGAATTGCGGCCTCGGTGCTCGGCTTCATTCCATTTGTCGGGATGATGCTACACTGGGCGGCTGCCATCGCGCTCGCAATTGATGCGGCGACGACACCACGCCGTGTGATCCATGTTGAACGTGACGATGAAGCATTTTGATGAAACGTACTCCTTGACGGAGTACGTTTTTTCATTGACCAAACGTTCAACTGAAAACGCTATACATTCATTGGAAATTGGACGATATAGTAAGTGATGAACACAATGAGGAGGAACAAACAGTGAAAGTATTTAAAAACTTTACGACGCAATTGCTCGCGTGGATTTTGGTCACGTCCTTTATCACGGGCGGAGCGGTCGGCTACATCACCCTATTACTCTTGACGGAACTCGAGATGGAACAAGGTCAAGTCATGCTCGTCGGTACGGTCGTGGCATTACTCATCTCATCACTCGGCGGAATCGTCATTTACTTGATTGCCCGTCGTCCACTGAAAGCGGTCGAGATGGCTTCTGAAAAAGCTGTCGAAGTCGGGAATGGTGATTTGACGGTGCACTTCGCCGACGAGAAGACGACAGATCGTTCAGAGATGGGACGTTTGCTCTTGTCGATGGACAACATGGTCGAACACCTTCGGGAACAAGGCACGAACATGCGTTACACGGCTGACCAATTGACGGGTTCGGCACAGGAAATTGCAGCTTCAGTTCAAGAAGGGAACGTTGCAGGAGAAAGTATCCGTTCTGCGATGGATTCTCTCAACAAGATGTTAGAAGATAACGTCAGTGCGACATATAACTCGATGGACTTGCTCGGAGCGGTCGCGCGTACGATGGAGAGCATCCGCCAAGAGATGTCATCGGCGCTTGATTCGGCAAGCGAGATGCAACAGGAAGCAGAGAGCGGGAAAGGTCTTGCCTCGTCTTCAGTTCATGCGATGCATGCGATTGCCGGGAAAGTCGAACAGTCATCGACGCTCAACAGCCAGTTGACAGAAATGACAGGCGAAATCTCACGGATCACGGATGTCATCAGTGACATCTCAGCACAGACAAACTTGCTTGCCTTGAACGCATCGATTGAAGCGGCACGTGCCGGAGAGCATGGGCGTGGATTCGCTGTCGTTGCGGCAGAAGTGAAAAAGCTCGCGGAACAAACAGCGAACTCGACTCAAGAAATCACGGATCTCATCGTAGACGTGAAGCGTCTCGTTGGGGATACATCGTCTTCAATGGCGAACGTCAAAGCAGAAGTGGAGACAGGTGTCGGTTTAGTTGAAAAAGCAGGTGGTGCGTTCGCATCGATTCACAATTCCGCAAATGAAGTATACAGTCATGTCCATTCGGTCGATTCACTCCTTGATGAGTCACGTGGTCAGATCGATTCGGTTGTGACAAACTCGGCGGGCATCGTTGGCATGGTCGAAGAAGCATCGCGTTATGCGAATGAAGTGACATCAGCGGCGAGCCAGCAAGCGGCAAGTCTTGGTGAAGTGAACGGAGCGATGTCAGAGCTCGTTCGCGTCGCAGAGAGTTTGCAGAATGAGACGGAACAGATGAAAGTAGAAGTGTAATTTTATTAAAACGATTCATTCGTGAATCGTTTTTGTTTTTGAATCTATACAGTTGGAAGTGAGGAGTGCGGATGGCAGAACAGCATCACGTGAAGATACCTGCACATTATAATATATATTCAGGGAATTCAGGGAGGGAGCTACGTATTGAATTTTCAATCCCTTCGGAAGAAATAAATCACAAAACCGGGTTACTTCTTTTGGTGCCAGGGTTTGGCGGAAACATTGATTCAAGAGTTTACAAAAAGATGAGAGAGACATTTGCTGATCAATTTAATTTAATTGTTATTCAATGTGATTATTTTGGAAGTTCTTATATGCAGTCAGCTGACTCGATTAATTTTAGCGATCTTGCGACTCTAGAAGAATTATTGACTAGTGATGAAATTAAGCAAGTCAATGCAAATCAATCACAACTTTGGTCTATATTGTCTACAAAAAGCGCAATTTTGCCTGTGAATGCGAAGTTGAATGAAAGCATTAATGATTTTAATGATATGGGATATATGCAAGCTATTGACTTGATTACATCTATTGAAATTGTTAAGGCGATTGTTAAGGATAATGGTTATTCTTTCGATGAAAAAAGGATAATAGGGTATGGTCACTCACATGGAGCTTATTTATTACATCTAAGTAATTGTTTGTCTCCCCATCTATTCTCTTACCTTATTGATAACTCGGCATGGATAGAGCCGAGTTATATGAAGCAAAACCGAATTCTCTATCAACAAGTTGGAATGTTGACACTTGCTGTTGAGTTTGAATATTTAGCTAAAGAAATCATTGATAACAAATCATATCTTAATTTAGAAAATCTATATAAAAACTACAATGGTTCTGCACAAATCATTTCCTTCCAAGGAGATGAGGATAATTTAATAGATCATATCGAAAAAGAAAGGATTATTAGTTCCATTCCAAGAGCTGAGTTTTCGTTGATAACGAAAGAAAAAGTGGATCAAATAAGATTCAAGTCGAATAATCATGGGTTAGATGCGGATTTTCTTGAGTTATTTTCATGGGCACTCGAAATGGAAAAACCTTTAACGTTGATTGAAGAAATACCGTTGAATTATGAGGTAAACATTGGATCATTACATATAGAGGTTGACTCCTCTGGAGGATTGCCTATCTTTCATTTTCAAGAGTCAAAATAAAGAAAAGTATTTATTTTTATAAAAATGATTAAAGTTCTCTGAAGATGCTCCGATATAGAGTATGGAAACGATAAAACGTTCCAACAAATGTAAGGTGAGGGGCCGGCCTAAACCTTACATGCTCGGACAAACGGATTTGGAAGAGCGGAAAAACTTAAACCTATGGAGGGAAATTACAATGATTATCAACCACAACCTTAACGCAATGAACGCACACCGCAACATGTCGTTCAACACAACTAACTCTGGGAAGGCAATGGAGAAACTTTCTTCAGGTCTTCGCATCAACCGTGCTGGCGATGACGCTGCTGGTCTTGCAATCTCTGAAAAAATGCGTGGACAAATTCGCGGTCTTGATCAAGCGTCACGTAACGCACAAGACGGAATCTCACTCATCCAAACAGCTGAAGGTGCATTGAACGAAACGCACTCAATCCTTCAACGTATGCGTGAACTCGCTGTTCAATCGTCAAACGACACGAACACACAAACAGACCGTGAAGAGCTTCAAAAAGAAGTAACAGAGTTGACAAGTGAAATTTCGCGTATCGCGAACAACACTGAGTTCAACACGAAGACTTTGATGAATGGTGATTTCTCAGGTGCTGCAAACGGTCTTAAGTTCCATATCGGTGCGAACTCAGGACAAAACATTACACTTGAACTTTCAGATATGACAGCTACTGGTCTTTCTGTTGATACAGTTGACATCGAAACACAAACAGGTGCTAACAGCGCAATCACTGTTATCAACAACGCAATTGAAACTGTATCTTCTGAGCGTGCGAAACTCGGGGCAACACAAAACCGTCTTGAGCACACAATCAACAACTTGAACGTTGGAGCTGAAAACCTTCAAGCTGCTGAATCACGTGTACGTGACGTAGATATGGCGAAAGAAATGATGAACTTCACGAAAAACAACATCTTGAACCAAGCTGCACAAGCAATGCTTGCTCAAGCGAACCAACAGCCACAAGCTGTACTTCAGTTGTTACGTTAAGATTCATTTAAAACCATATAAAAAGGGAAACGGACATAAAGTCTGTTTCCCTTTTTTTAAATAAATTTGTCAGTCTATCGATATTCATATATTGAAATTGTATACTATATACAGATGAACTTTTAAAACATAAAGGAGTACCTTATGTCACAACTGCGAAACATCGTAAAAGAGCTTAGGGACATCTCAAATCAAGTTGTCCTCTTAGTTGAAAACGAAAAGTGGGATGTCCTCGACGAGATTGTGGGAATCATTCGACTATTTGGCGAAAATATTCATTCTAATGGAATTCGTACAGTAGAACATGTATCGGATCTCCAAGCCATCAAGAAAGAGAATTTACAACTGTATGTCAATGTTGTCTATGATAATTTGCAATTATTAATTACAGAATATGAAGCATTAATAGAAGTAGAACATCAGAATCAAATCGTCTTCCCGTTCCGCTATCATGAGAACGAGATGGCTCTTATAAAGCAGAACGATAGTAGCCACTATTTTGTGAGTGAAACGCTTTTAGAGTTTGAGCGGTTGCGAGCCAAGATTGCTGATGACACGGAAGCTATTATCCTTTTAGGGTATGGAAGTGGGCTGTTTCATGCTGAATTGATAAAACAATATCATGTCTTGACGATTGATCCCCTCAACTTACCGTCAAATATTAAAAGTGATTCAGTCTTGTCTTTTCTTGATTCGCAAGACGATTATAAAACTTTATTGCAATCAAAGTTTCAATCGTTTATTGGTTTGAAAACGGAAGTTATTAAACATCCACTTTATGAGGATACAAAAACGTTACTTGAATTATTAAAATTGGTTCGAAATTATTTGAGCGAAAGTCGAATTGATTTAACGACACGTAAAGTGTACACGGAGAGCTGGTATCAAGAATCGTTTCAAAATGCGAGCTACCTAAACCGGCATTCAGATCGTCTTTTTAACATCGATTGTCTCAAACATAAATATAACGGAAGCCATGCGCTAATGATTGCAGGGGGGCCTTCACTAGAAGATGCAATCCCTTATCTTAAACAGGCTCAGCACGCTTACTATATCATTGCGATTGGTCAGACAGTTAAAGTTTTACTGGAGAATGAAATCCGACCGGACTTTGTCATATCGATTGACGCTGGTGAAGCTAACGCTCATTTCTTCAACGATATTGAAATTGATGTCCCACTTGTCTATTCGTTACAAGTGAATCATCAGATTCCACAACGAGCAAAGGGGTTACTTGTACCTTATGCTGATGCCAAGGTTACACAAGATTTGCTACCCTATACAAAAACAGTTTTCAGTACGTACCCTACGGTGGCGTTAGCAGCGGTTGCATTTGCGAACTATTTGGACTTTGATTCAATTGGGTTGATCGGACAAGATTTAGCATTGCGAGAAGGTGAATATTATAGTGCTTCGGTCAAACAAGCTTCTTCAAACGATGGTCAGTTCACTAAAACGTTATATGACGTACCATTGAATAATGGTGAGATGGGGAAAACCACACCAATCTTATTTGGTTTTTTAACTAGTTACCAAGCATTAATCAAGTCACAGCTCGGATTAAAAGAAAAACTAGTCAACTACGCGGAGAAAGGTGCTCGAATTGAGGGAGTTTCGTATCAATCCCTTGAAAGGCTCCACACCACACCGATTCAAAAACAGAAACTTGAACAAGTCAAAGAATCAGAATTGAATGTCCCGATTGAGCATGTACAACAATTACTTGATAGTGTGAGCGAACGATTGCAAATGCTTGAAAAACGATTGGGTCGCGCTATGAATCAAAAAGCGGTCACCATCGATGAGTTTGAAAAAATGCTACGGGATTGGGATGCGATGATTGAAGCGCCATCTTTCCGCACACATATTATGCCGCTTCAACTCGTCAATTTATTAATCATTCAAAATAAAATTAAATTCCATAATCGATATAATCGAACGAGTGCATTACGTCTTTCGATTTTGTCGCGAATGTTTGAGTCGATTCAAGAACTACAAACTCAACTTCACACGATAAAACAAGCGTATGCAGAAACCATTAAGTAACAAGCAGCGCCAATCATATATTTATTAGACATTGTGCATGAGAGAGGAAGTATATAAGCATGTTTACAAATCAGACAATTTTAGTCACGGGTGGTACAGGATCTTTTGGGAAAAAATTCATCTCCGCCGTATTAAAACAAAATGTAAAAAAGGTCATCGTATTTAGTCGTGATGAGTTAAAACAATATGAAATGGCACAAGAATTTACCGATCCCCGCATTCGTTTCTTCATTGGGGATGTTCGTGATAAAGAACGCCTTTATCGTGCATTTGATGGAGTGGATATTGTCATCCATGCCGCGGCGCTCAAGCATGTCGGAGCTTGCGAGTATAATCCATTCGAGGCCGTGAAAACAAATATTCATGGTGCTCAAAATATTATTGAAGCGGCTATTGATCGTGGTGTCAAAAAAGTTATCGCACTAAGTACGGATAAGGCTGCAAGTCCGATTAACTTGTATGGTGCAACTAAATTGGCATCAGATAAATTGTTTGTCGCTGGTAACTCATATGCCGGGGATAAAGACACACGATTTGCTGTCGTCCGATACGGTAATGTCGTCGGAAGCCGAGGCAGCGTTGTACCATTCTTCAAGAAGTTGAAGCAAGACGGAGCAACGGTCATTCCAGTGACCGATGATCGGATGACTCGCTTTTGGATCACATTAGACCAAGGTGTCCAGTTTGTTATCGATAGTTTGACACGTATGAACGGTGGAGAGATTTTTATTCCGAAAATCCCAAGTATGTCGATTCTTGATTTGGCTGAGGCGATTGCTCCTGAGTGCGACATCAAAATTGTGGGGATTCGTCCAGGTGAGAAATTACATGAGGCAATGATTACGGAAGATGATGCACGACACACGTTAGAGTACGACGATTATTTTGTCATTCAACCTGAGTTCCCTTGGTGGAGTGCAGAGTATTCAAATGGTGGAAAGTCGTTACCAGAAGGGTTTACATACGTCAGTAATGTAAACAATCAGTGGCTATCGGTCGATGAATTAAGAGAGTTAGTGAAGTGAGGAAGACGGCATAGTCATTTTTTGATGAGAGGAAGTTTAGAGTGATTGATCAACCTGTAAGAAACACGTTTCTGCCTTATGGCAGACAATGGATCGATGAAGAAGATATTCAAGCTGTGGTCGACACGTTACGAGGTGACTTTTTAACAACTGGTCCTGCTGTTGATGAGTTTGAACAAGCAATCGCTCAGTATGTTGGAGCTCGATATGCTGTCTCCTTTTCTAATGGGACGGCCGCCCTACACGGTGCCTGTTTTGCAGCAGGAATTGGTGAAGGGGATGAAGTCATTACCACTCCGATGACATTTGCAGCTAGTGCGAATTGTGTTCTTTATCAAAAAGGAATACCTGTATTTGCTGACATTGATCCAACGACGTATAACTTAGACCCGAATGCGATTGAACAAGCCATCACTCCACGCACAAAAGCCATCATCCCTGTCCACTTTACAGGTCAACCTGCAGCGATGCAGGAGATTCATCGAATTGCCGAACAACATGACTTAGTCGTCATTGAAGATGCGGCTCATGCGTTAGGTGCCACCTATCAAGGGAAACGAATCGGTGCACTAAGTGATATGACGATGTTTAGTTTTCATCCTGTTAAACATATTACTTCGGGTGAAGGTGGAATCATCACGACAAATGATGAAGTGTATTATCGTAAATTATTACAATTTCGGACCCATGGAATTACAAAAAGTGCTGAACAGTTAGTTGATCACCATGGTCCTTGGTACTACGAAATGCAGTTTTTGGGTTTCAATTATCGAATGACAGATATTCAAGCTGTCCTTGGAACAAGCCAATTGAAGAAGATTGAACGATTTATTGAGTTACGAAAATACTATGTTTCTTTATATAATGAGGCATTTCGCGAGTTATCTGAAATTACGATACCGCATCAAGATGAAAGTGGAGAGTCCAGCTGGCACTTATATATCATTCGCTTAAATCAAAACCGGTTAAACGGTTCACGGAAAGAACTATTTGAGGCCTTATTAAATGAAAACATTGGAGTCAACGTCCACTATATTCCTGTTCATTGGATGCCATATTATCAAGAGCTAGGGTATGAAAAAGGGATTTGTCCACACGCAGAAACGCTATATGAAGATATCATTACACTCCCTCTATTTCCTGCGATGACTGAGGAAGATGTGTACGATGTGATTGATGCGGTGAAAAAAGTGTTAAAACGATATGGGAAGTGAAAAATGGCTATGAAAACGGTGGCGATTATTCAAGCACGGATGGGCTCAACGAGGCTTCCTGGGAAAGTATTGATTAAACTGCAAGGTCGCACGGTGCTTGACCATGTGATTACTCGAGTAAAACAAGCGAAATTAATTGATGAAATCATCGTTGCAACGACAACTTTGAGTGAAGACGATGTATTGTCGGAGGAAGCAAAGCGATATGGTGTTCGTGTGTATCGAGGAAGTTCAGATAACGTACTGAGTCGATACTATGAGGCAGCTATGGAAGCCGAAGCTGATGTGGTGATTCGAATCACTTCAGATTGTCCCTTGATAGATCCTTTCGTAATAGACCAAATGATTGAAACGTATCATAATAATCGATACGACATTGTAACAAATGCGGGCCAGGATTTGAGTAAAAGAACATTTCCACGAGGTTTAGATATTGAAATTTTCTCGAGTGAATTACTAAGCGATGCATTTAATAACCATAGTGAAGATTATCATATAGAACATGTTACACCCTATATGTATGAAAAAAGTCAAAATGTATATCATCATATTAACCCAATAAATGCATCGAACTATCGATTGACTTTAGATACTGAAGAAGACTTAGAACTGATTACAAGCATATATAAGAAACTTTATACAGGAACTCACTCATTTTATTTATCTGAAATTTTAAATCTATTGGAAAATAACCCAGATCTAAGTATCATCAATTCTCACATTGAACAAAAAAAATATTAATGTAGATCTGACAAAGGATATGTATTTGTATGAATATTATAATTTTCACTGAGGGTGGAAACGATAACGGATTTGGTCATATTTCTAGATGTAGTGCATTATATGATGAAATTGTATTGAGGGGATTGAATGCAAAACTCATTGTTAATACCGATTTAGAAAGAATTGAAATGTTATCCAATAAAGAATATGAGATAGCTGATTGGTTATCTTTATCCTATCTTGAAAGGAATTCATTTGACCAAACATATTGCATCATTGATTCATATATTGCTGATATAGAAGTGCTTGAATATATTAAGTTAAAATCAGTTAATTGTATGTATATTGATGATTACAATAGACTAAATTATCCAAAAGGAATTACTTTGACTCCTGCATTAATCAAAGAATCATCAGTTAAAAATAACGAGAATGAACTGAGCGGACCAGATTATATTATTTTGCGTAAAGAATTCACTAACAAGCGAGAACGAATCATTAATGAGGATGTAAAAAAAGTCCTTGTTACTCTAGGTGGATCAGACGCAAAAGGATTGACAGAAGAAATAATCAAGAAAGTAATTCCCCATTTTCCATTATTCTCTTTTGATATAGTGTTAGGGAACGGAAAAAGCAGTCCTGAACTTATAGACGAAAATAGAATCGAGAATGTAAATATTATTAATAATGCAAGTGCTTATGAAATGAAAGAGTTAATGATTGATTCCGATTTTTCTATTACTGCTGCTGGACAAACTGTATATGAATTAACTGCTACGAATACTCCTTTCATACCAATCAAAACTGCTGAAAATCAACAAAACAATATAAATGGATTGTTTGATTTCAATGTAATTAATTGTTTGATTGACTCAGATGATCCTTTTTGGATTGAAAACTTACTTTTTGAGATTAATCGCTTAAAAACTTATGACAGTAGATTAGAGTTCTATCATAGATCAAAAGGTTTAATTGATGGTCGTGGATGTAAGAGAATAGTTGATCGATTGTTAAAGTAGAGGTGTTTGTTGTAATGAGGATGATATTTTGTGGTTTTGGTAAACTAGGAAAAGTTTGTTTAGATACTTTAATTCAAAACAAGTATGATGTTGTGTTTGTATTAACTCATAAAGACATGAGTGAGCATAGTGTGGATTCATACTGTGAAGTTAATAATATTCCCTATTCCTATATAGATGTAAGGAAAGAAGGAAATAAGCTACTGGAACAAATCTTAATCGAGAATTCTATCTATCTAGTGAGTGTAAATTACAGATATATTTTACCTTCTAAAATCATTAATTCTGTAGAGGTGGCTATAAACCTTCATGGGTCATTATTACCAAAATATAGAGGAAGAACCCCACACGTTTGGAGTATCATAAATGGCGAAACATACAGCGGTGTTACTTCACACTTAATTGACGAAGGTGTAGATACTGGAAATATAATTAAGCAGATACGAATTAAAATTGAGGAAGATGATACTGGGTATGACTTGTTGATAAAATTTGAAAAAGAATACCCGGACTTACTATTGGACTCTTTGACAGATATACAGAGTGGAATATTGCCTAAAGTACAGAATGAAAGTCAAGGAAGTTACTTTGGAAGAAGAACTCCTGAAATGGGCTACATAGATTTTTTTAAAAATACTTTTGAAGTAATTAATTTTGTGAGAGCACAAGCTAAACCATATCCAGGTGCTTATTATTATTTGAAGAATGGCAGTAAGATAATTATTCATAAAATAATTCAATGCTCTGATTCAATAAGTAACTTGGACACTATTGGCGTAATTGAGAAAATCGATAGTGACTACTATGTACGGTGTAAAGACAATGTTTTAAAAATAGTTGACTATGAAATTATTTAAATGTGATTAACTACGAGGTGTGTATAAGAATGCCTATTAATATTCAAGATATTTTTACAAAGAATACTAAAAGTACATTTATTATCGCGGAATTATCGGCGAACCATAATCAAGATATTCAGCTCGCACTTGATACAATAAAAGCTGCAAAGGATTCTGGTGCAGATGCAATTAAGTTACAAACTTATACTCCTGACACCATTACCATCCAATCAAGTAAAGAATATTTTACAATTAAAAGTGGTACGATTTGGGATGGTCGCACACTTTATGACTTGTACCAAGAGGCCTATACACCGTGGGAGTGGCATAAAGAGTTGATGGATTATGCAAAAGAGTTGGATATCGTTTGTTTTTCAAGTCCTTTCGACCCTACTGCTGTGGATCTATTAGAAAGCTTACAGGTACCTGCGTACAAAATCGCTTCATTTGAAATCACTGATCTACCACTCATTGAATATGTTGCCTCCAAGAACAAACCAATCATCATCTCAACTGGAATTGCAACGCTTCAAGAAATTGAAGATGCAGTATCCGTCTGTCGTAAAGTTGGAAACGAGCAAATCATATTATTGAAATGTACGTCAGCCTATCCAGCAAAAATTGAGGATGCGAATCTCTTAACGATACAAAATATGAAAGAGACTTTCGGTGTCGAAGTCGGATTGTCGGATCACACGCTTGGAATCACTGCACCGATCGTGTCTGTCGCGTTGGGAGCGAAGGTGATTGAAAAACACTTTATTTTAGATAAGTCAATTGGCGGTCCAGACGCTAGTTTTTCTTTAGAGCCTCATGAGTTTAAAGCGATGGTCGATGCAGTTCGAGAAGCGGAACAAGCATTAGGGCGCGTCGACTATCAATTAAACGAGAAAAAAGTGAAGAATCGTGAGTTCGCACGTTCGTTGTTTGTGGTGAAAGATATTCAAGCTGGGGAAGTCTTCACGACTGAACATGTCAGGTCAATTCGTCCGGGACATGGATTGGCTCCGAAACATATCGATTCCATTCTTGGTAAAGTGGCAAGAAAAGATATCGAGCGTGGAACACCAATGAGTTGGGATTTGATTAAGTAAAGTAAATAAGATGATTGTCGAGGTGGCGGTTACGTCGCCTCTTTATTATGTGTGAGAAAGAAGAAGAAACTTAAGGAAAAAGTATTTTGACCGATATAAGAAATGAGACCATAACATGTGAGGGAGTAGAAGACTATGAATCCGACCATTTCTGAAGTCAGACTTCACTTGCCTTCTTCTGTATTACCGTATGAGCAAACTAAAAATGTGTTCGTTGAGGCCAATCAAACTCAACTCGCCGATGAAGGTATTGTTATTCTTCCGACGCCTCAACACATTACAAAGTTAGAGGCAGCGGTCGAGAAGGCGAATCAAGTCCTTGAAAAGCAACGTACCGGCTTGAAATTTATGAAGCACGAAAAACTGAATGATTATTATATTCAAATCGTCGATGCGAACAATGAAGTAATCCGTGAAATCCCAAGTAAAAAATCAATGGATTTCTTTGCGGCGTTTATGGAGTTTAATCATTTATTCGACGAACGGATATAAAAAAGGAGTGGGCATATGACATCACCAATTCGATTTGGCGGATTAGCCAGTGGGATCGATACCGATAGTATCATTAAACAAATGATGCAAGCAGAACGAATTCCAGTAGATCGTTTAGAACAGAAAAAACAATTGACCGAATGGCGGCGTGACTCTTATCGTGAGGTCAACCGTTCACTGTTAGCATTACGAAACAGCGCGGTCGATATGATGTTCAGCCGAAACTATTACGCAAAAACGGCTTCATCCTCTGATGAATCGCGTGTATCTGTCGTTGCAGGTCCATCAAGTGGAAACGCTTCGCTTACTATCAATTCAGCGACGTTGGCTACCTCGGCTTCTCATGTAGCGGTGGCAAATGGTGGAGGCATCACAAATGACACGGCAGTTTCGACACTCGGGTTAGAAGTTGGCATTCGGAAACAAACGTTAACTGCGGGAACAACTGAACTCGTAGTGAAACCGCTACCGAATAATCCGCCAACTTTTACGGATAAAGATGGTAATGCGATTTCATTAGCACATACGTACGATGCGGCAACTGGAAAGATTACGTTCGATAGTGGAGTGACAATCCCTGAAGGTGCACAAGTCGTGTATGAAGCTGGCTATCAAGTTCGTTTCCGTAACGAAGACGGTGGAGCTTTACAGACAGTATATGTTGATGAGAATGCTAAGTTTAAAGATCTCGTTACCGCGTTGAATGGCACAAAGACAGGAATTAGTGCGTTCTTTGATCAAACTTCAGGGCAGATTTCATTAACACGTAAAGACACGGGCGTGAAATCGATTATCGAATTTGAAGGCACTGCAGCTAAAGCACTATTTGGTTTAAATGGATCCGTAGCCGGGACGAATGCATCTGTGGATGTGAACGGCATTACGTTGACCCAAAGTTCAAACACCTTTACGATTGATAATATGACCATCACATTGAAGTCCTCATTCAATGATGGTACTAAAGTAAACTTGTCTTCTGCGACAGACACTCAAAAAATCTTTGACGGAATTAAAGGGTTCGTTGATAAATACAATGAGACCATCGACCTCATGAACAAAAAGACACGAGAAGAACGATTCCGTTCGTTTTCACCGTTGACTCAAGCTCAACGTGATGAGTTATCTGAAGACGAAATCAAGAAGTGGGAAGAAAAAGCGATGAGCGGTATGCTTCGCGGTGATACGATTTTACGCGGAACTATGGACAATCTTCGGAGCAAATGGTCGAGTGCTACAGCTTCATCGAATGACGTCGAGATGTCACGATTGTTCCAAATCGGTCTTTCGACTGGAGCGGATTTCACCAATGGTGGTAAAATCGAACTCAATGAAGAGAAGCTAAAAGCGGCTATCGAAAAAGATCCGGAGCAAGTATATCAGTTGTTTACAGATGCTGAAACTGGATTATTGCCACAAATCCGAGATGCTGCCAAAGATTCGCGCGATACGATTACACGAATCGCAGGAGCGGAAGGTTCTGGCGCACAAACCCATTCGATGGGGAAAGAAATGACCGATATTGATTCGCGTATCAAGCGGTTAAATGATTTACTCGTCGATAAAGAAAACGCCTATTACCGTCGTTTCACAGCGATGGAAACAGCGATGAACCAAGCGAATGCTCAAGCGGCATCACTGTCACAGTTTTTAGGCGGAGGCATGTAAGAGGAGGAGTTTAAATGGTAGCCAATCCATATGCAGCATATCAAAACAATGCGGTCACGACCGCAAATCCACAGGAACTGACGCTTATGCTTTATGACGGAGCGCTCAAGTTCATGCGCCTCGCCAAGCTTGCAATCGATCAAGGTAACCCTGATTTAAAGAACGTCAACATTCAAAAGACGCAAGCTATTTTTCGGGAACTTCGTCTGACACTCAATAAAGACATCGCTGTCTCAGCGAACTTAGATTCGCTCTATGACTACATGTGGCGCCGCCTCGTTGATGCGAACGTCAAGAACGATACAGCTATCCTTGACGAGGTACTTGATTTTACGACCGAACTACGTGATACGTGGAAGGAAGCGATGAAACTCGCGAAGCAGTCATGAGACCGATTGATGAAATCATCTTAAAGACGCAACGCTTGAAAGAACTGCTCGCACAAGTCCCGGAAGAACCGACGTATGATACATGGATGGAACAAATCCATGAGCTTTTAGATGATAGGGAACAGTTGCTCGCAGCACACGGTCCCGATTTGGAAAAAGCCGATCAAAAGGTCCTCAGGCAACTCGTCGACGATAGTCAAAAGATTTCTCGTCTCATTGAAGCCGAGCACCAGCGTCTAGGGATGACGCTAGGGACAGCCCGGATGGAACGGAAGACGGTCAAATCATATGTCGACCCATATGAAGACGTCGATTCTAACTTTTCTGGTCTATTCGACCAGCAGACGTAAAAAGCTCGAAGGCATATGCCTTCGAGCTTTTGTGTTAAGAGGCTTTGACTTGTCGACGCATGCGGATGATGAAATAAGAAGCGGTAAATAAAATCAGACCACTCACCGTGAAGTTTAAATAGAGACGTGCGGCATCTTGAAGCGATGTGATTGGCGTAGACCGACCGAACCATAGAAGTGGTAGGATTGTCACGTGCATAACGCTCCAATGAATGAAGATTTTTTTCTTGAACGACCACTGTTTGACTTCATAAATAACGCTTGTGAGCCCGAGGAAGAAGGCGACCCCTGCGTAGATGAACATTCCATGCACAGCCTCTGTATTCCCTGACCAACCTTGATAGAGAGCAAGTATCGCGAATGGCAACGACCAAATGAGACTCCGAAGTATTCCTTTTTTCAATAGTTGCATATGAATCTTCCTTTCATCGAATCGTTGTAAATGTATACGGCTGTGGAAAGGAAAAGTTTCATATAAAGGGTATAGATGAAATGACGTCTGTTTTCCGCTATAATCGGGTAAACATCAATGTAGCCGTTGCTTCTTTTCTGGAAAGAGGGAGGGAAACGAGATGCGTGAGAAAGAGTCCAAGATATCGTCACGGAAGCGCCGTTATTTCGTCTATGGTCCAGAGGGAGCGTACGATGAATACGTGGAACGGGACCCGAAACTTGAAGCGTACGTCGAGGACGATACGCCGTTTGAGGATCGTCCTGACCCATACGAGGAAGAAGAGCTGAAATCAAGAGGATAAGTATACATGTCAAGGTCCGATTATGGACCTTGACTTTTATTTTACCTGGAACTTTTTCTTAATACGGTTCGGTTTGTCAATTCGTTATATTCGTCTTAACCACAACATCACTTGGATTAAGAAAAGGGAGAGATGAAGATGAACATGAAACGATTTGGCTTACTGGTGGCGGTACCGCTCGCACTACTTGTCGGTTGCGGGGAAGCAGACGAACTGAAGACGACGGCGACGGATACGGAAGAAGTGGTAGAGGCGGAAGCGAACGTACCAGAGGAGACGACTGTTGAAGAGACGGACGTCCAAGAAAGTGAACTCGGTACGAACAAGATCTACATGAAGAATAAGGCACTCACGATCACGGAGACGATGGGTCCGATTCAATTCGCCATCGACAAAGTACAGACGTCACGCCTCACGGTCGCAGAAGCTTATAGCGACTCATTCGATGGACAAGAAGAGGTGACGGTCGTCGCGATGAACATGTTGGTCGAGAATACGGTCGACGAGACGATGAGCTTCCATCCGAACCAGGCAACACTGGTGACGAACACAGGGGAACAGGTGTCTTCGGACTTATGGTTCTCAGATGACGTCGGTGGAGAATTTTTAGGAAAGGTGAAGAAAGAAGGGAACGTCCTCTTCTTCGTGAAAGCAAAACCAGAAGAGCTGACGGACTTGAAAGTCGTCATCGATGGACCATTCAACGAGAACTTCGACAAAGTGGCAGAAGACCGCTACGAATATACACTTAACGTGACAAAATAAGAGTAGGTGTGCCGAATAAAATCGGTACGCCTAGTCTCATGGTTGATTATTACTACACAATAAGCATAGTGGTTAGCATAGAGAATATAAGAAGGGATTCTCATATTTTGAGAGTTCCTTGTATCTTAATTTTTTCATTTTGTAAAATCTTAATTCTTAATGGGTACATATAAATCGACTTTAGATTTTCCGTCGGGATCTTCAGCTGGATTGTTCAAATTGAACTCCAAGGTATTTCTAGATTCGTCCACTGAATATTCGCGTTCTAGTAACCATTCTTCAAAAATATATTTATACGTCTCACTCAGTTTTTCTGGAGTATCGTAGAAATGGTGCACGATGTATTGACCACCTTCTAGCATTTTAAATTGTATCTCCCCGTGCCCTGTTTTATCAAAGTTTTTAGGAACTGTGACACAAGCATCATGTCTACATTCATGAGGATCAACATCGTTCGGATTATCTAATGAAATACCGATAAATTGACTTGATGGAGGGTAAAGGTTGTGTTCCGTCGCCCAATGTATTAATTTCCCCCAATGTTCTTGTGGTTCAAAATAGCTACCCGTACGTCTGATAAATGCAATTTCAGTTTCAGGCAATTGCTTTAAAGTCATATCCATTTTGTAACCCCCATTAAAGTTGACTGATTCAATTGTCTTGATGTCCAAAAAAGTGCTTCATTGAAATAATATCTCGTTGAAGTGTTGCAACAGGAATTGTTATTTACGCTGATGCGGCAACGGAATCGACAACACATCCCAGTCGCTCCCGGCGAATAGCTTCGACAGATAGACGATTTGTCCGACATGATACCCATAATGCGACACTTGGCGTTCGATCGCGTCAATCACGGAATGGGCTTCCCCTCGAATCATCACGTTCTTCCCTAAGTCATCTGGTGTCAAATCAGCTAAAACATTATCCAACAGTTGCCAACGCTCGTCCCAAACCTCCATGAGCTCCGCACGGGATAGCTGCTGGTCCTCGAACTCGGCGTCCCGGTCACGGTCCGGCTTCTCGCCGTCTGTCGTCAAAAAATCGGTCCAACGCGACTTCATGTTATTCGCCATGTGCTGGATGATCAAGGCGAGCGAGAGTGTGTCCGGCGCAAGTGTCTTGTGCAGGTCCTCTTCACTCACTTGGACGAGCGCGCGCTCAGCGAGTTGTTTCTGGCTTTTAAACGTAGCACGTACGGTATCGAGATATTGCGTTTCAAACATGAAAAGATCCTCCTCTTCGTATGTATCTGCTTTGAATATACCCCATATCTATCCCACTAAAAATTAAATTAATGTTATAGCAATTGAGATTCCATGGGATACATCCTGCAAGACGTCACCGCATAGTCGACATGAGGGTACTGGGTAGTCAATGTTATGTGGATCTCTTATTCATCAATTGTGCCGATTGCGTTTGAATGTGAGTGGATGAGTGCGATTTTTTGTATTCAAAAAGTGTGAGACACAAGGTCCCACACTTCTGATTAGGCGTGCTCCAATCGAAACTCTTCCCAATGATCACGGGCCTGGTTCCGGATGCGTTCCGATACTTCCTTACTGCTGAGGAGAATCCCATACCAGCGACGCGCGTCCTCGTAGTAGTCAAGCGCGGCCGACAAATCGGCAATCCGCAACATGAGCTGGTCGTACGGTAATCCGGTCCGAATCGGGTCTGTATACGCTTCTTGCACCTCATTGTATTTATCGAGCGTCCGCTGCATCCATTCCTTTTCAGACGCTGCATCCCCAATCAATCGGTACATCCATACGATTCGCATCCCGAGCATAGCGATGACAGATGGTTTTTGTCCGCTCAACTGGGCCGTCATGACGGCGAACTTATAGAGAAGGATGACGTGCTCATATGAACGGTCGCCTTTCAACACATCCGGATTCACTTGATTGAAGTAGTTCGTCTCAAGCGCTTCTCGGTTATGTTTGCGCACCTTGTCGAACGAGTCGTGAAAGACGAGGTGACAATTGTCACAGACGGTCGGTTCGTATAAATAAGGATTCGGTCCATCATACGTTGTGTAGCCATCCTTCTCAACTTCGAGTGGACGGATGTGACGTGATAAGACACGGTTCGTCTTACTTTCTTGTAAACAATACGGACATTTGACTTTCTTCAAAAACAAATGTTCTGCCATCTCGACACCTCACACATAGACATTGACGAGCAATCCGCGAATTTCACCGACTTGGTCGAGTAAGGAAAGGCGAGAGGCCTCACCCGAGATGACCTGATCTGTCAGCGCGAGGAGTTTTTGGTCGACTTGTTCGACGACCTTATAAATCTTCGCGCGCCCGCGGCGATTGAATCCGCGTTTATCTTCGAGACGGAGTGCCGCGTCAACGGCCTCTTTCATAAAGTCTTTAATCATTTGTTTGTATTCGGCAAGCGCTTCGACGGTCTGACTTTCAGCTAGAAGTTCTCCTTGTTCATGAATCGCGGCAATTTGACGTTGGAAGCGTTCATGCTCCCGGTCTTCGCGCTTCTGACCGATCACATTTTGGAAGGAGACACCGGGTTCGACTTCGGCGCGCTTTGCCTTACTTGAGCCGAGGAGCGATTGCGTCTCCATGATGCGACGAATGTCCATATGGGCAACCGTCCTTTCTTTAGGTTAGTTCAATAATTGTAACACGCCTTGCGGCAATGCGTTCGACTGGGCAATCATCGCCATGCCGGACTGGTTCAAAATGTTTAGACGTGCGAAGTCCATCATTTCACGGGCCATGTCGGCATCACGGATTCGTGACTCAGACGCCGTTAAGTTTTCTGAGCCGATGGCGACGACGCTGACGTTCGCTTCTAAGCGATTTTGGATGGCTCCGAGTTTTGAACGTTCGAGTGACACTTTGTTGATGGCTGCATCGAATTTCGAAATGGCATCACCCGCATCCTCAGGTGTCAACACACTCAATGCATAATACGTTTCAGTGGGTGTCGTCGAATCGTTGTCATGGTCGACGGCAGGAAGTTCTCCGCCACCGGGTGTCGTCATCGTGATATTGAGTGCATGGGCACGCATATCTTCCACATTTAAGATGACGGCTTCATTGTTACCTGCACCGATTTGGAAGAATAACGTATTATTGCCTTGCATGTATTCGCCATTCATAATTTTCTTTGAGTTGAATTCCGTCGTTTCGGCAATTCGTGTCACTTCGGCAGTCAACGCGTTAATTTCTTCCTGGACAGCTTTGGCGTCGTCTTCACTGAGCGTTCCATTTGCTGATTGAACCGATAATTCACGCATCCGTTGGAGAAGGGCGTGTGTTTCGTTCATCCCGCCTTCGAGTGTCTGCGTGAGTGAGATACTGTCGAGCGTGTTGCGTTCTGCCATCGAGAGCGAGTCGAGGCGCATCCGCATTTTCTCTGAGATGGCGAGTCCTGCCGCATCATCAGATGCCTTGTTGATGCGAATCCCACTTGAGAGGCGATCCATCGTTTTTTTCATTGACGCTTGATTCAGGGAAAGAGATGTATACGCTTTTAATGCTTGGACGTTATTCGTAATTTTCATAACGGTTTCCTCCAGTCGTGACAGGTTGGGTCTTGGCACGCTCCATTGCTTCACCCCATGTTTGATCGAGGTCACTTGCGAGCGTATGTAGTTCGGCGATTTTTTCCTTATCCTGGTCGATGATAGCTTCGACGCTTGCGTTTGCCATATATAGATAAATTTCATCCAGTTGAGCCGCGATAATCCCGCCGCCGTCATGGAGTCCTTGGTGAAGTTTGACTAAAAGTTCACGGGCTTGGCGAAGATGACGGTTTCGTTCGGCAATCGTCGAATCTTGCGCATGTTTATAGTGATAGACGAGTGCGTGAAGCATCGCCTGAGTCAGCTCTTCCGGCCTCATTTCATATAATTGGGTTGAATTCATCTTTGTTCTCCTTTGATCGAATCAAGTTCCTCTATCAACAACAACACTTCTGCCATCACATCATAAAGTTGGGGTGGGATGGCGTCTCCTAGGTCAAGGTCGAGCAAATGGCCAAGCAAGGAATGGTCGTTCTCGACCGCTACTCCTCGGGCACGTGCTTCCTGTAAAATCTTTTCAGCGACGGCTCCGGTCCCGCGGGCGACGATGACGGGCGCTTTATCCGTCGTTTCATCATAGCGGACGACCGCGGCCGTCTTACGTTTCGTCAAATCCATGCGTTGGTACATCGGGACCTCCTAAATTCTAAAGTCATATCCTGTCGTCGGTGCTATCGTAGGCTCTTCGATGACACGATCAGCTTTCGTGAGCGGTTTGAACTGGGTCGTCACACTCTTATATCCAATTGTCTCGAGCGTTTGTTCGATTTTCCCGAGAAGGGGACGAGCGAGTCGCTCGACCGTCGAATCGTCGTGCTCGAGTGTGAGTCGGAGGTTTCGATCTTTTGCTTCGAGTTTGACACCAATTTCTCCAAGACGTGGGGTCTCTAAACGAATGTAGAGGACACTGTTCTCCCAGTCGACAACGTCCCCGGCCTCCCGGTTTTGGATATGAACATGGATTCCGGTGTCGATCTCTTGAACTTTTGCCGGTAGGGCGAACAAGAGTTGATGGAGCTGACCGCCATCAAGGCGGTTGAGCGTCTGTTGGACTTGGAAGAACGAGGCGAGGCGTTGCGCCTCGGGGTTCGTCGTATCTCCACGTACCGATAAAGCTGATGTCGGCGTATTGGACGTCGCTTGGGCGAGCTGTGCCTGTGTCTGCACACGTTGCGCTACTTCCTGGATGTGTCGTCCAGATAATGTCGAATCGAGCTTGAGTGGCGCGACGGTCGGCATCTCGCCGGCACGTGTCGCCCCGTGTGGGATATATTCGATGCGTGTCTGGTTCGGCGCATAACGGAAATCATTCAGTGCCGCTCGGACCTCTTTGACGAGTGTCGCACTCTCTTGTGGTTTCGTCGCAAGCAACGACAACGCGACGTCGAGTTTGGCCGTCATGGCGACCAATTGCTTCTCTTGAGTCACGTCGGTATGAAGCAAGGCGTCCGTCTTTTGGACGAGTTGTGTCAGACGGGTCGAGACGGTCTCGAGGGCAGGGCGTGCCGCATGCGGGTTCGTCTCGATCAACGCAGCGACTTGTCCGAGTTGTTTCGTGACGGTCGCCTGCTCGTTTCGGAACGTGTTCGTGACGGTCGCTAGATGTGACGTCACTTCCTTCACCATCACTTGCTTCCCGTTGATTGGAGGAAGCGGCATCGCTTGGCGCGATTCAGATTCAATCGGACGCGATGATATCGGTGTCGTCGGCGTGAGGTCACGGATGACCCGGTCAATCGTTTCCGGTGTCGGCGTGACGCGTTCACTCACGGGACGTGACAGATTGACGAGTTCGACATACCGCTCTTTTTGTGGGTAAGGAGTGTTCGGCGCCGGCGGTGTGATCTGTTGTTTCGCTTCGTTCAAAGAGAGGACGGCGATTTCCCGAGCCATCTCACGAGGAACGGTCGGAGTGTCGAGCGTCTTCAAATGTAGGATGACGTCCCGCATGTCCCCTTTGAAAGCCGTCTCGAGAAGGCGTACCGTGTCTTCGTTCATCGGCAAGCGTCCGGATTGTAGCAGACGGCTGACCGCGCTTCGTACTTCAGGTGGAAGGGAAGCGAGGAGCGTCTGAATCTTCGCATCAAGCTTTGACGACGCGGACGCAGGTGGTGCGGATTCAAGTGTCTCTTCCTTTGGAGGAACGACGGTCGCCATCAAGACGCCGTCCTGTTCGGCGAGCGTCACTTGGAACGGGTTCGTTTTCGGAAGCCCATCTTTAAATGTGACCTCGACTTCTTCACCGTTGATCTTGACAATCGCGGAGTCGGGTCCTGTTTGTTTGACGAGTTCGGCCTTGTACGTCCGGTTCGTCTGGATGCCTGGTAAGACCGAACTGACGGCGGTCGCTTGGGCTTGAATTTGCATGTTTGTCACCTCGACCATAATATCGACCTCTTTTTAAAAAAATGAAGCGATACAATAGAAAAAAACCTTCCGTCTTTTCGACGGAAGGCGTGTCAGGACTCGAGCACGGGGCTCGCGTTCAATTGTTGGAACCGGGCGACAAGTTCACCTGTCGCTTTGAGCTGGTTCCGGAGGACGTACGGTGTTGCGTTCGTTTGGATTTGATGTCCATCAGTCGTGAGGACAAGCCCGTTCGGCTCACCCTCAATGTTCAGTATGTCTCGAATATGGGACCAGGCATACCATTCACAATCGTCTCGTTTTGGAGACTTCGTCGGGAAGAAGACGAGTCCAGTTGTCGGTTCAATCACGACAGGGACTTTCCCTTTTACGCCGGCGACGCGTTTGGCGATGAAGATTCTTTCCTCGATCGAGCTGTTGTACTGGCGGCAAGAAAGTTGCAACAACTGGTACGGCCGGAGCGGGGTTGAAATCTCGGTGCCATCCTCGAGAATGATCCGTGACTGCTTCATGATGTCAAAGCAAGGGAGAATCGCCACGGTTCGCTTTGTGATGCGATATTTTTCCTCAGAATAGTAGGAGCGCATACGCTGCACCATCCTCCTCGTATTAGATTTTCAGGATCGGCTAAAGACAAACGGCACAAACCTAAATCATCCCTTCAATGATATATCACAAAAAATGTAAATTCAACAAGACAATATGAAAAGTAGGGAAATATAATTCCAATGAAAGCCAAATGACGAAACGTTTACAAATATTTGAGAAAGTATTTGTCACGCTTACAAGAAGGTGGTAAGATTAGCCGTAGAGGACAATCCTCTGTATTCTCCAATGGTGAAAGGAATGGATTTACACATGGTAGGTAAAGTAAAATGGTTTAACTCAGAAAAAGGTTTTGGATTCATCGAAGTTGAAGGCGGCAAAGACGTGTTCGTACACTTCTCAGCAATCCAATCTGAAGGCTACAAATCACTTGACGAAGGTCAAGATGTAGAGTTTGAAATCGTTGATGGCGAGCGTGGCCCACAAGCGGCTAACGTTGTAAAATTATAATTTCAAACCACGAAGCCGGCTCCCTTGGGAGTCGGCTTTTATTTTTTCTACATAATAAAAAAAGGCGTTTAAAAATGAGTGGAATGGGTATTTTCTTTCTATACCTTTCGCTCGTTCTAGGAAATGTTGAATTCGGAACAAAATTGTCATTATTTTCTGATGATAACGTTTTCAATCGCAGCGTTTTCGGGGTATAATATGAGTGAGCCACCTGGTTCCCCTTTCTTTTTTAAGAAATGAAGCAGGAGATTCCGTCTCGTTCGACGAATCATTGGTTCAAGCGGTTATTTCTAAGGAGGAGTTCAGATGATTTATAACATTCGCGGCGAAAACATTGAGGTCACACCAGCAATCAAAGACTATGTCGAGAAAAAGCTGGAGAAGTTGACTCGGTATTTCACAACTCCTACGGATGCACAGACGGCTTACGTCAACTTGAAAGTGTATAACGAGAAACAAAAAGTGGAAGTGACGATCCCGATGCCGAACTTGTTGCTCCGTGCTGAGGACATCAACCTCGACATGTATGCGGCAATCGACCTCGTCGTCGATAAATTGGAACGTCAAATCCGTAAACACAAAACGAAACTCAACCGTAAAGGACGCGGGAAAGAAGGTGGCGTCGGCGAGTACTTCAAGTCTTTAGAAGGACCTGATGATACACCGGCCGTCTACGATGAGGACGAGGCAGAACTCGAACTCGTGCGGACGAAACGCTTCACGTTGAAACCGATGGACACGGAAGAGGCGATTCTTCAAATGGATATGCTCGGTCACAGCTTCTTCGTCTTCTCAGACGCAGAAACGGGCAACACGAACGTCGTCTACCGTCGTAAAGATGGGAAGTACGGCTTGATCGAACCTGAATAATAAACTTGACACTACACGACCTCCCGGCTTCGGGGGGTCGTTTCCTTTTGCCTTTCCTTGAAAGGTGGCACCACTTCGGTTAAACTGTACATTAGGGAAAAAACATGCATTTTTTAGTGAGTGCAGAGGAGATATGAGTATGGCGAACTTTTTGAAAGAGTTATTTGCTCCACAGAAACGAATGTTGAAAAAAGCAGAGAAAGCGGCCGACTTGATCGAGTCGTTCGCCGAACCAATCAAAGCATTGTCCGACGAACAGCTTCAGGCGAAGACGGAAGAGTTCCGGGAACGTCTGGCAAAAGGCGAGACACTTGACGACCTCTTGCCGGAGGCGTTCGCGGTCTGTCGTGAGGCATCGGAGCGTGTGCTCGGGATGCGTCATTACCGTGTCCAGCTCATCGGGGGCTATGTGCTCCATAACGGCGACATCGCCGAAATGAAAACCGGTGAAGGGAAGACGCTCGTCGCGACACTTCCTGTCTACTTGAACGCGCTCACTGGCCGTGGCGTACACGTCGTAACGGTCAACGAATATTTGGCGAAACGAGATAAAGAACTCATGGAGCCGCTCTACTTCGCACTCGGTCTTTCAGTCGGCCTCAACGTGTCGAACATGGACCGTGTCGAGAAACAAGCGGCCTATAATTGTGATATCACGTACTCGACGAACAACGAGCTCGGGTTCGACTACCTCCGTGACAACATGGTCCTTTATAAAGAAGACCGTGTTCAACGCGAGCTCTACTACACGATCGTCGATGAAGTCGACTCGATCCTCGTCGATGAGGCGCGTACTCCGCTCATCATCTCGGGATCGGCTCAAAAATCGACAGAACTCTACACACGCGCGGATGCGTTCGTCCGTACATTGAAAGAGGAAGACGATTACACGGTCGACGTGAAGACGAAATCGGTCCTCTTGACGGACCAAGGGGTCGACCTCGCCGAGAAGTTCTTCGGCATCGACAACCTGTTCGCAATCGAGCACGTCGCCGTCAACCACCACGTCGGGCTCGCCCTTCGTGCAAACGCGGTCATGCATCACGATATCGACTATATGGTACGTGAGGGGCAAGTCATGATCATCGACCAATTCACGGGTCGTGTCATGGACGGACGCCGCTACTCGGAAGGTCTTCACCAGGCAATCGAGGCGAAAGAAGGCGTCGAGATTCAACGCGAATCGATGACGCTCGCCACAATCACGTATCAGAACTACTTCCGGATGTACGAGAAACTTGCCGGGATGACCGGTACAGCGAAGACAGAGGAAGAAGAGTTCCGCAACATCTACAACATGCAAGTCGTGACGATTCCGACGAACAAACCGATTCTCCGGGATGACAAGGCAGACCTCATCTTCAAATCGATGGAAGGCAAGTTCAAAGCCGTCGTGGAAGAGATTTCGGCAGTTCACGCAACGGGACAACCGATCCTCGTCGGTACGGTCGCCGTCGAGACATCTGAATACTTGAGCAAGCTTTTGACGAAGAAGAAGATTCGTCACGATGTCTTAAACGCGAAGAACCACGCGCGTGAGGCGGAAATCATCGAGAACGCCGGTCAAAAAGGTTCCGTCACGATTGCGACGAACATGGCCGGTCGTGGTACCGACATCAAGCTCGGAGAAGGTGTCATCGACCTCGGTGGTCTTTACATCATCGGGACAGAGCGTCACGAATCACGCCGAATCGATAACCAACTACGTGGTCGTGCGGGCCGTCAAGGGGACCCGGGTAAATCCCAGTTCTACTTATCACTCGAAGATGAGCTCATGCGTCGCTTCGGAACGGATAGCCTCCAAAGCATGATGGAGCGTCTCGGGATGGATGACACGCAACCGATTGAGAGCCGCATGGTCTCGAAAGCGGTCGAGTCAGCGCAAAAACGTGTCGAAGGAAACAACTACGATGCGCGGAAGCAGCTTCTCGGTTACGACAACGTCATGGCGGACCAACGGAAGGTCATGTACAAGGACCGCTCGAGCATCCTCGAGAACGAGTCGGTCACGGATATCGTCCGTTCGATGATGGCACAGACGGTCGAACTCGGTGTCGGTCAATACACGCCGATCGAACTCGTACCGGAAGAATGGAACATCGACGAGCTCGCGCACTGGGCCAACCAGACGCTCGCGCTCGAGAAGACGGTCGAAGGCAAAGACTTCTACGGCAAAGAGCGTGAAGAAATCATCGAGCTTCTCATGGAGCGCGTGAACGAGCAGTACGAGGCGAAACGTGAACTCGCGCCACCGGAACGCTTCAACGAGTTTGAGAAGATTATCGTGCTCCGTGCCGTCGACTCGCACTGGATGTCCCATATCGACCATATGGACCAGTTGCGCCAAGGGATTCATCTCCGCGCCTACGGACAGAACGATCCGCTTCGTGAGTATCAAGCGGAAGGGATTAACATGTTCGACGCGATGAACGCGGCGATCTCAGAAGAAGTGACAGGCTTCGTCCTTCGTGCCGAAGTCGGGGACAACCTCCGACGCGAGAAAGTCGTCGAAGAGGAAGTCGCCGTATCAGGCAAGAGCGATGCACCGGTCAAGAAGAAGCCGGTCCGTCGTTCGAAAGAAGACAGCATCGGTCGGAACGACCCGTGCTGGTGCGGTTCTGGTAAGAAGTTCAAGAACTGTCACGGTAGACAACAGGCTTAATTATTGAAGAGGCGGGTCCGCTCGCCTCTTTCCTACGGAAAGGTGAATCACACTATGGAAATTTCAGATATTCGGAACGAACTAGAGGCGATGGCGAAACGCCTCGAGAATTACAGAGCGTCTCTCAACTTGACAGAGAAAGAAGCACGTATCGCCGAGCTCGAGAACGAGATGACGTATCCAGACTTCTGGGACAACCAGGAGAAGGCACAAAAAGTCATCGACGAGTCAAACGGTCTCAAGGCGATGGTCGACAAGTATCAAGACCTCGCGAACCAACATGAGGACGGCGAAGTGACGCTCGAACTCATCAAGGAAGAGCCGGACGCCGAGATGCAAGAAGAGCTCGGGGAATCGATTCAAGCGCTCAAGAAGGAGTTTGATGACTTCGAACTCGAGATCCTCTTGAACGGACCGTACGATGCGAACAACGCCATCCTCGAATTGCACCCGGGTGCGGGCGGTACCGAGTCACAGGACTGGGCATCGATGCTCCTTCGGATGTATCAACGCTTCGCTGACAAACAAGGCTGGAAAGTCGAGACGGTCGATTACCTCCCGGGTGAAGAGGCGGGCGTCAAGTCGGTCACGCTCCGCATCGTCGGTCATAACGCATACGGCTACTTGAAGGCGGAGAAAGGGATTCACCGCTTGGTCCGCATCTCGCCATTCGACTCGTCTGGCCGTCGTCATACGTCGTTCGTGTCATGTGACGTCATGCCGGAATTCGATGACGACATCGAGATCGAAGTACGGACAGAAGACCTCCGTATCGACACGTACCGTGCATCAGGTGCCGGCGGTCAGCACATCAACACGACGGACTCTGCCGTCCGGATCACGCACGTGCCGACGGGCGTCGTCGTTTCGTGTCAGACCGAGCGCTCACAGATCAAGAACCGTGAGTCGGCGATGAAGATGTTGAAAGCGAAATTGTACCAACGCGAACTCGACGAGCAGCAACGAAAACTCGACGAGATCCGTGGGGAGAAGACGGACATCGGTTGGGGTAGCCAAATCCGTTCGTATGTCTTCCACCCGTATTCGATGGTCAAAGACCACCGGACGAACCATGAAGTCGGGAACACGAGTGGCGTCATGGACGGCGACGTCATGCCGTTCATCGATGCCTACCTTCGTAAAACAAATATGTGATGCATGTGGCTCAAAGACACCTGTCTTTGGGCCATGTTGTGTGTAAAGGAGACTTTCTTTAATGAAGCAAATCGTCAAAGACTATCTGTATTTGTTGACCGGCTCAGTGTTCGTCGCCTCGGCCTTCAGCTTATTTCTGTTGCCAAACAATCTGGCATCAGGCGGGGTGAGCGGGATCTCGGTCATCACTTATGAACTGTTCGGCATCTCGCCGGGGGCGTTCCAGCTCGTGGCGAACGTGTTACTTCTGATTATCGGGTGGGCCATCCTCGGCCTCGGCTTCGGTGTGAAGTCGCTCGTCGGCTCCATCTTTTTACCGGGTGTCATTCTTTTCTATGAGGCGATCGATGCCGGTGCGGCTGTGGACGATACGCTCCTCGCGGCCATCTTCGGTGGTGTCGGCGTCGGTGTCGGACTCGGACTCATCTTCCGTGGACGCGCCTCGACAGGGGGAATGGACTTGATCGCTCAGATCTTACATAAGTTCACGCACATCCCGCTCTATCTCTGTATCGCCATCCTCGATGGCATGGTCGTCTTGACCGCGGCCTTGACGTTCTCGTTCACGACCGGGCTCTATGCACTCATCGCATTATTCATCACGGTCAAGATGATCGACTTCGTCCAGCTCGGGTTCACACAGGACAAGATGGCTTACGTCATCTCGGAGAAGCGAGACTTCATCGTCCGGGCCGTCTTCGAGGAGCTTGACCGTGGTGCGACAGAGATCCAAGCAATCGGAGCATACTCACGTCTCGACCGTCCGATGCTCATGATTGTTGTCCGTCAGAGCGAAGTGAGTCGATTGAAGGAAATCATCCGTCGGCTCGACCCGGAGGCATTCCTTGTCTTCAGTGAGGCACATGAGGTGCTAGGACAAGGGTTTACGTCCGATAAGCGTTACATCAACGTACCGTAAGTTGTGGAATCTTTGTGTACTTTTCGTGAGATTAGGTTAGAAAGCATACGTTAACGGCTATAATGGTAAATGTAGGTCATTTCTACAACTTAGGAGGGGAACGTGGTTATGAAAAAATGGATGATGGCCATCGGCCTCGGCGCCATGCTGACACTCGGCGCATGTGGCGGCGGTGAAGAAGAGGATACATCGAGCAACGGGGATTCGGGCTCGAACACGGCATCGGTTGACGCGGAAGCGGTATACGCACAAAACTGTGCGGCATGTCACGGTGCGAACCTTGAAGGAATGAGTGGCCCGTCACTCGAGCAAGTCGGTGCTCGTCTGTCGGCAGAAGAGATTGAAAACGTCATTCGAAACGGTCAAGGCGCGATGCCTGCGAACGTCATTGAAAAAGACGAAGAAATCACAGCGGTCGCTGCTTGGCTCGCTGAGAAAAAATAAGATTCGACAGCATGAGGTGGAACACACCTCATGCTTTTTTGTTTTGGGTGTTAGGGCTTGGGGAAATATTGTTAAGGTAACGTGAGACATAGTGGAAATGGAGTGATGACAATTGAAGACGAAACTGATTGACTGGCCGACCTTTATCGGCTCGTTTGTATTACTGTTAGGGGTGACGTTACCGCTCATCTTCTTCCCAGAGACCGGTAAAGCGTGGGTCGGTGCGGCGAATGAATACATGACCTCTAACTTCGGCATGTTGTACTTAGCAATGGGCTTAGGTGCGTTCGGATTTTTGATTTTCATTGCCTTCAGTAAGAATGGTCATATCAAATTAGGTCGTGAAGATGAAGAACCCGAATTTAGTACATTCTCTTGGGCGGCGATGTTATTTGCTGCCGGCATCGGGTCCAGCATCCTCTATTGGTCCGTCATCGAATGGGTCTATTACTATGAAGGTCCGCCGTTCGGGCTGACACCGGAGTCACCGGAAGCGATTCAATGGTCGACAGCATATGGGATGTTCCACTGGGGACCGATCGCTTGGGCAATCTATACGTTACCGGCACTGCCGATCGCTTATTTCTTTTACGTCCGTAAGAAATCCGTCTTAAAGGTAAGTGAAGCGGTACGTCCCGTTATCGGAAAATGGGCAGATGGACCCCTCGGTAAATTGATTGATATCTTATTTATCTTTGGATTATTAGGTGGTGCCGGGACGACGCTCGCCCTCGGTACCCCGATGATTGCCGAAGGGGTCAACGAACTGACAGGGATTCCCGTCACGCTCGGGATGCAGGCCGTCATCATGTTGATTTGTACGGTCATCTTCGCCATCAGTTCTTACATTGGACTGAAGGGTGGCATCAAAGTACTCAGTGACTTGAACATCTGGCTCGCCCTTGGGATTTTGACGTTCGTGCTTATCTTTGGTCCGACTCGATTCATTATGGAGACGACGTTCAATGGAGTCGGAATCGTCATGGATAACTTTTTCCGGATGGCAACGTGGATGGAACCGTTCGGTGACTTCGGTGGCTTCACATCGACCGGGTTCCCGGAATCGTGGACGGTGTTCTATTGGGCATGGTGGCTTGTCTATGCACCATTCGTCGGATTGTTCGTCGCCCGTATCTCACGCGGTCGTACGATTCGGAATATGATCTTTGGGACGATGGTGTACGGAACGCTCGGATGCATCTTGTTCTTTGGGATTCTCGGAAACTACGGGCTCTACCTTCATCTAAGTGGGACGTTCGATGTTGTCGGGTACATGGCGGCGAATGGCCCGGCACCTACAATCATCGCCATCATCGGCCAATTGCCTTTCGGGAAAGTCGTCATCGGCGTCTTTACGCTTCTTGCCATTATCTTTTTGGCGACAACGTTCGATTCATCATCATACATCTTGGCATCGGTCACGCAAAAACATGTCGAGGATGAGCCGATTGTCTGGAACCGTCTCTTTTGGGCGTTCGCGCTTGCTATCATGCCGCTCACGCTCATGTTCCTCGGCGGACTAGAGACGCTCCAGACAGCGAGTATCGTCGGTGGATTCCCGCTTATCTTCATCATGTTCCTTCTTGCTTGGTCATTCGTCCGCGTATCGAGTCGGGATATCCGGGCTTCCGATGACTATGAATCCTCAACGATTCATATCAAGTATCGGAAACGGAAAAAGTCGCCGTTTGATGCATTGAAAGAAAAACCACACGATTAAATGTGGCGTATTGGTGAAGGGTGTTCCTTAGGGAGCACCCTTTTGAAGTGCGGTTTCAATATTCTCTTGGGGAATAAGAAAGCGAGTTTCTTCGCGACATTTTCACATCGAACTCAATCGAACTGAAACAATCCTGTAATGGTGTTTTAAAAGTCGGATTGATATAATTGTAGTCGCTTCAACATATGCCCTAGATGATTTTTTGACCAGGCTAACATAAAAAAGCGACACCTTGACAGAGGGAGCCGTTTCCTGTAAAAAAGACTCTAGGCGAAATATACAGTAACTAAAATAATTGATTCAAATTCGTCATAGATGCTTAAAAATAATTTAAAAAGGGTAGGGAATACGTTATGATCTCGATGCAAAAAGTCAGTAAAGTATATCCGAACGGCGTCGTCGCCATGGATGACCTCGATCTAGAGATTCGCGACGGCGAGTTCCTTTATGTCGTTGGGCCTTCCGGTGCCGGAAAGTCGACGTTCATGAAGATGATTTATCGTGAGGAGAAGCCGACAGCCGGTCAATTGTTGATTGACGGACTCGATGTCGGGAAAATTAAAGACCGACACGTACCGAAGCTACGCCGTCAACTCGGCGTTATCTTCCAAGACTTCAAATTGTTGCCGTCACTTACGGTATATGAGAACGTAGCGTTCGCATTAGAAGTTGTAGGAGCGGATACGTCTTCGATTCGGAAACAAGTCATGGATGTGTTGAACCTTGTCGGATTGAAGAACAAGGCGCGCAACTATCCGGACGAACTATCAGGTGGAGAACAACAACGTGTCTCGATTGCTCGCGCAATCGTCAATAAGCCAAAATTGATCATCGCCGATGAGCCGACAGGGAACTTAGACCCGGAAACAGCATGGGGCATCATGGAAGTGTTTGAAGAGATTCACCGCCGCGGAGCGACAATCGTCATGGCAACACACAACCGTGACATCGTCGATAAGATTCGTCACCGCGTCATCGCGATTGAGAACGGGAAAGTCGTGCGCGATGAAGAGAAAGGAGCATATGGCTATGATATTTAAGACTGGATTGCGCCATTTGCGTGAAGGGTTCAAAGGAACACTTCGGAATGGATGGATGTCGTTCGCGGCGATTAGTGCCGTGACCATTACGTTGCTACTTGTCGGTGTATTCGCACTCGTCATGTTCAACATCAATGAAATTTCAGATAACGTCGAAAATGATGTCGAGATTCAAGTGTTCATCACTCGTACAGCGGATGAGAACTCGGTTGAGAAACTCGGAGAGAACATTGAACAGGTGCCGGGCGTCTCGACGGTCACGTTCAGTTCAAAAGAAGATGAGCTAGCGAAGTTCCAAGACCAGCTCGGCGATGATGCGGCTGCATACGGAACGGTCGAAAAAGATAACCCGCTCCACGCCCGCTATATCGTCAAAGCACAAGACCCGACAGAACTAGAGGAAGTGGCCAAATCGGTCGGTTCACTCGATAATGTGGACGATGTGAAATACGGAAAAGACTACATCGATAAAATGTTTGCTTTCTTCAACGGGATTCGCATCGGTGGACTCGCGTTGATTGTCGGTTTGACATTGATGGCGATGTTCTTGATCTCAAATACGATTAAAATGACAATCTTCTCGCGTCGCCGTGAGATTGAAATCATGCGACTCGTCGGAGCGAAAAACAGCTTTATCCGCTGGCCGTTCTTTATCGAAGGATTGCTCCTTGGAATGCTTGGGGCTCTCGTCCCGATTCTTGTCATTTATTTCGGATATGACGTTGCATATAGTGCTTTACAACCATCGCTTGATCAATTGAATAGTGATATATTTAAGTTGATTGATCCATCGACGCTAACAGTCCAAGTATCGCTTGTTTTACTTGCACTCGGTGCGTTCATCGGAATCTGGGGATCGACGACATCGCTCGGTCGTTTCTTGAAAATCTAACTTAAATAAGGAGGAGTTGGCGGATGAAACGTTCGCTTGCGCTAGGGTTGTGTGTATCGTTACTTGCCATGCCGGTCATGGCGACAGAGAAAGACACGTTGAAAGCTCGACAAGATCGACTGTCCAATGAGTTGGAGGAGTCGAAAAAAGCGCAGGCCGAGACGGATGCCGAACTCGAGATCACCGAGGCAGAGCGTGATGCCGTGAAGACGGAAATACACGTCGTCGACGACCGGTTGAATGAATTGAGCGAACAAATCGCCATTCAGCAGCATGAGGTCGATACAGCCCGGGCAGAACTCGAGTCGACCCGCCAACAACTTTCCGTTCAGGAAGAATACTTGGAAAGCCAGAAGGAACTCGTGAACGAGCGCCTTCGCGTTTTGCAAGTACATGAAGACACTTCCTATTTACAAGTCATTTTTGAGTCCCGTTCTTTCGGCGACTTCGTGACAAGGGCTATGACGGCCCGCACGATCGCTGAACAGGACCGGGAGCTCATACATAATTATATGAGTGAGATGGAACGTTTGGAGTCGCTCGAGTCGACACAACGTACCCAGCTCTCTTTCATCAAGCAAAAAGAGCGCGAGCTCGTCATCACCAAGCAAGACCTTGACCGGACGGCCGAGAAGAAACGTGACCTGTTGGTTGAACTGAACGAACAAGTAGAGCAGCTCGAGCTCGAAAAGATGACGCGCAGTGAAGAGCAGGCGGTCATGGCTGAACAGAACCGCATCATCAGTGAACAACTAGAGGCGATTGCGACTGCCGAACGAGAAGCCGCAGAGGCAGCGGAACGTGCCAAACGTGAAGCTGAGGCGCGTGCCGCTGAAGAGCGAGCAGAAGCGGAAGCCCGTGAGTCGGAGGTCGAGGAGGCACCAGAAGTGACCGCACCAACCGAAACACCGACGAATGTGTCCACGTCCACGGGATTCGTTCGTCCTGTGTCCGGTTATGTGTCTAGTCCGTTCGGTCCACGAGACAACCCGTTGACAGGTGTGCCGGAGATTCACAAGGGCATTGACCTCGTCAATGCGTCTGGAACACCAATCGTGTCAAGCGCACCAGGTGTCGTCATCAAGGCGGCACCGGCGACCGGGTATGGAAATGTCGTCTTCGTTTCGCATGTCATCAACGGTGAGATTTGGACGACCGTCTATGCCCATTTAAATGCGATCACAGTCGGAGCCGGTCAACAAGTGGCGGCGGGACAGACGGTCGGAACGCTTGGCAATACCGGCTGGTCGACGGGACCCCATCTTCATTTTGAGTTACACCGAGGGAAATGGGCACCGGGACAGCCGAACGCGATTGACCCGGCCCCGTATATTGGATACTGACAGAAGCGGACGCGTCCCAAATATGTGGAACGCGTCCGCTTTTCCTCTAGTTTTTGCTATACTAATGAAAAGACTTACAAAGAGAAATGAGGGACCAACCCGTGAAAAATTCAACCGCAGGACTACTCGCTGGCACAACGTTCGTGGCTGGGGCCGGTGCAGGCCTTGCGACGATGGCGTTTACAGACACATCGCTTCCCATTCAAACGAATGCGGAAGGCTGGGATAAAGTCGACCAAGTACGTGATTTGATTGAAGAACATTCGTTACAGGACATCTCAGAAGACGATTTATTGACCGGTGCGCTCGACGGGATGACCGCAGCGCTGAACGACCCGTATTCGGATTTCTTGGATGCGGAAGAAACGTCACAATTTACGGACTCGATTGAATCGAGTTTTGAAGGAATCGGCGCGACTTTGGAGAAGAAAGGAGAGGACATCTTAATTGTCGCTCCGATCAAAGGCGCTCCGGCCGAAGAGGCTGGACTTCGTCCCGGTGACATCATCACAGCGGTCGACGGGGAGTCGATTGAAGGGATGGATGTACAGGAGGCCGTCCAATTGATTCGAGGAGAAAAAGGGACGACCGTCACATTGACGATTCGCCGTGGCAGTCAGACGGCGGACTACGAGATCATACGTGACACGATTCCAATCGAGACGGTCTTCTCTGAAGTGAAAGAGAAAGACGGTAAAAAGATTGGGTATCTCCAAGTCACCCAATTCTCAGAACCGACGGCTGATGAATTCCTCGAACAACTCGAGCAACTCGAGTCAGAAGAAATCGATAGCTTGATCATCGATGTTCGTGGAAATCCGGGAGGTCTCTTGCCTGCCGTCATCGAGATGTCGGAAGGGTTCGTCCCGACATCAAAACCGGTCGTCCAAATCGAGAATGCGGACGGTGACCGTGATGCACAAAACGGTCGCGCTCGTGAAGCGAAACCGTATGACCTGTTTGTCTTGACGGATGAGGGTTCTGCCTCGGCATCTGAGATTTTGACTGGTGCGATGAAAGAAGGAGCAGGCGCGACCATCATCGGGACGAAGACGTTCGGAAAAGGTGTCGTCCAGACGGCGTTCGACTTAGAGGACGGCAGTAACTTGAAATTGACGACGAGCAAATGGCTCACACCGGACGGAAATTGGATTAACAAGAAGGGCATCGAGCCGGACATTGAAGTGGAGCAACCGGACTTCTTCAACGTGACCCGTGTCCTGACAGAAGAAGAGTCACTCCAAGTCGGAGATTACGGTGACGCCGTCTCGAACTTGCATAAAATTTTAACTGGAATCGGCTATGAGCCAGGCGGTCAGCCGGGATATTACGGGGACACGATGGCGAACGCCGTGAAAGCATTCCAGACAGACAATGGTCTCGAGGCTTCTGGAACTGTCGATGAAGAGACAGCCTCTGCACTCGAAGCGAAATTGCTCGAAGCGATTCAAGATGAGGCGAATGACGCCCAATTGAATCGTGCGCTTGAAGAAGCCGCAAAATAACGTTGTATGAAAGAAAGGGTTGGACCGCGTGGAAGTTGTACGAATGGGTGTTACGGCTTTATTGACGTTGTTAGGTAGTCCGCTGTTTTGGGTGACACTCGTCGCCCTTACATACATATCGCTGACACGGGTCAAGCGAGAACGGGCCATGTTCCGTTCGAGACGTCGCTCACCGAAGTCGGAATGGAGACATTTCATCTGGCCGAGTCTTCTGTTAGCGGTCCTCTCATCGGCCGTGACGATTTTACTCGAGACGACCATCACGTTTGAGTGGGCCGTCTCGTTCACGATTCTCTATACGCTCGTCGTCTTGACGATGCATCCGCGATTCTTTAATCCGGTGCTGCCTCTTCTCGTGTTGTTCGGGGTCGTCTTGTTACGCGATGTTGTCGCATATGGGGCGCTTCGTGATTGGGTAGCAGCACTCGCTCAGGTCGATTGGACGGTCTATGCGCTCACATTCGGCCTCGTCACCCTTGCGGAAGCGATTCTCTTGCGCTGGAACGGACCAAAAGAGACATCCCCGACCTTGATCTTGTCGAAACGGGGGCAGTTTATCGGAGGGCATGTCGTCAAACGGATTTGGTTTTTCCCGCTCGTCGTCTTCGTGCCACCGATGTTCGGTCTCGACTGGCCGATGGTGCCCATCATTCTTCCGATTCCCATCGGGGTCAGTTTATTGTCGACCGGCGCCTTACCAGGAACGCTTCTCGCACGATTGAGCAATTATCGTGCCGTACTCGCTTTGATCGCTCTCGGTTTATTCGCCCTCTCATATGCGTTTAAGATTCCATATGTCGACTATGTAGTATTGACGATATTCGTCCTCTATGAGCTCGGCTTACAATGGATCAAACGCGAGAATCGGGGAACGACACCCGTTTTCATCAATGGAAACCGTGGGGCGGTCATCGTCGACACGTTACCGAACTCACCTGGGGAGACGATGCAGCTCATCCCGGGTGAATCGATTTATAAAGTCAACGGGACGGTCATCACAGGAGGGCATAGTTTTTATGAGGCGCTCCAGCAACATAAGCCGTACATCAAACTGGAAGTATTGAATCTGAACGGGGATATCCGATTCGTTCAACGAGCGATGTATGAGACCGATCCACATGAGCTCGGAATTTTGTTCGTCGGGGAACCGACGAGCCCGAGAGTTCGCTTACGTAAACTGTAAGAGTATCCGTCATGGGTACTCTTTTTTGCATACAAAAAGGGCACCCGTGAGGATGCCCGTTCGTCTTATACATCAAGTTTTGAAGGCTTGAATGCCATTGTGGCTTCGACAGCGTGTTGCCATCCTTTGTAGAGGGCTTCGCGATGAGACTCATCCATGTTTGGATCGAACTTCTTGTCGAGTTTCCACTGTTCTTTGACTTCGGCTTGGTCTTTCCAGAATCCAACGGCGAGACCTGCCAAGTAGGCGGCACCGAGTGCAGTCGTTTCACTCACTTCAGGACGCTCGACCGGGACGTTGAGAATGTCCGATTGGAACTGCATGAGGAAGTTGTTACTGACGGCCCCACCGTCGACGCGAAGCGTCTTCAAGTTGATGCCTGAGTCACTCTCCATCGACGTGAGGACGTCACGTGTCTGGTAAGCGAGTGACTCGATTGTCGCCCGGACCATCTGTTCTTTCTCTGTCCCACGTGTGAGACCGAAGATGGCACCACGGACGTCAGAGTTCCAATACGGTGCACCGAGACCGACGAAGGCAGGAACGACGTAGACACCGTCAGTTGATTCGATCCGTGTCGCATACTGTTCCGAGTCTTTCGCTGATTTCAACATCCGCAATCCGTCACGGAGCCACTGGATCGCCGAACCGGCGACGAAGATCGAACCTTCGAGCGCGTATTCTACTTTCCCGTTATAGCCCCAAGCGATTGTCGTCAAGAGACCGTGATCAGATTTGACGGCTTCTTCTCCCGTGTTCATGAGCATGAAACAACCTGTTCCATACGTGTTTTTCGCCTCACCTTTTTCGAAGCAAGTTTGTCCGAACAAGGCGGCCTGTTGGTCACCTGCAGCTCCGGCAATCGGGACTTCGAATCCGAAGAAGTGGTATGGAATCGTGTTCGCATAGACTTCACTTGACGGTTTGACTTCAGGAAGCATTGATTTAGGCACTGTCAAGATGTCGAGTAACTCGTCATCCCACTTCTGCTCGTAGATGTTGTACATGAGTGTACGCGATGCGTTCGAGTAATCGGTTACGTGTGCTTTTCCACCAGAGAGTTTCCAGATGAGCCACGTGTCGATTGTCCCGAAGAGGAGTTCGCCGTTCTCAGCTTTTTCACGTGCACCCTCGACGTTGTCAAGAATCCATTTGACTTTCGTTCCTGAGAAGTAGGCATCGATGAGGAGACCTGTTTTGTCGCGGACCATATCGGAATGACCGGCTGCTTTCAGCTCTTCACAGATGTCGGCGGTTTGACGGGATTGCCAGACGACGGCGTTATAGACAGGGCGTCCTGTTTCCTTCTCCCAAACGACAGCTGTTTCACGTTGGTTCGTGATCCCGATTCCAGCAATCTCATTCGGGTCGATATCAGCAGAACCGAACGCTTCCGCCATAACGGCGAGGACAGAGCCCCAAATCTCATTGGCGTTGTGCTCGACCCAGCCTGGTTTTGGGAAGTATTGTTTGAATTCGCGCTGTGCGACTGTGACAATTTTTCCATCATGATCAAAGATGATTGCCCGTGAACTTGTGGTTCCTTGGTCCAATGCTAAAATATAACGTTTTTCTTTCGCCATATGTGATTTCCTCCTTCAAAATTATGTGTTAAGGGACGAGAATACCGTAGATGAGTGCGGCAATAATCGCACCGATAATCGGACCGACGACCGGGATCCATGAATAACCCCAATCTGAAGATCCTTTTCCTTTAATTGGAAGGAATGCGTGTGCGATACGTGGCCCAAGGTCACGTGCCGGGTTGATCGCATATCCCGTCGTACCACCGAGCGAAAGACCAATCGATACAATCAAGAAACCAACGATGAGTGGATTGAGTCCGTCTGCGAATGTGTTTGCCCCGAATGACAACAATGCAAAGACAAGGACGAATGTTCCGATAATCTCACCAATCAAGTTGTACGGCGTGCTTCGAATACCTGGAGCTGTCGAGAACGTCGCCAGTTTTAAACCAGGATCGTCTGTCGCATCATAGTGCGGCTTGTAGTGGACATAAACCAAACATGCCCCGATGATGGCTCCAATAAACTGAGCGAGGATATAAAGTGGGACATCAGCCCATGGGAATTCGCCTGCTGTCGCGAGACCAATCGTGACGGCAGGGTTGATGTGAGCGCCTCCGTAAATTCCGGCTGCGTAGACCCCGACCATAACGGCAAGACCCCAACCCATTGTGATGACAATCCAGCCAGAGTTTTCCGCTTTGGAATGGCGGAGGACGACGCCGGCGACGACACCGTTACCGAGCAGAATCAATAGCATCGTACCAATAATTTCACTGACAAATGCTGACATGTGATACTCCCCTTTCTCCCTTATGCAATTTGACTTACCACTTCATTATATGCCCAAAATGTAAGCGTTTTAAAACAGTGTTTTTAAAAAATCCTACTTTTTTCCTACAAATGTTCACATTTACAGCTGTAAACTTCACAAAAGAGTTAAGAAGCAGAGCGAAACGTTCACGAAGTGGATGTTTTTTTTGGATATTTCAAGCATTCCAATTTACTAGGGACATAGTCCAATCTGAAAAGTGTAATGCTTTATGCCACAAAAGTGATTCTGTTGAAATCTTGATGTGATGATTTGGATGGAACAAGATGTTTCTTTTGAGACAGTAAAGGAAAAAGAAATGAACAATGGATTGAATGAAAAAAAGAAATAAAATGAATTAACCTACAAGCTAATAAGCGAATATTTGTTCGTGTCTATGGTATAATCAAGACACTTATGAAATGAGAAGGTGAGGAGTATCTTATGGAATCGATTCCGTTTGCATTACAATCTGAATTTCAACCAGGAGGCGACCAGCCTGAAGCGATTCGACAGCTTGTCGAAGGTGTAAATCGAGGTGACCGGTATCAGACGCTCCTCGGTGCAACGGGTACGGGTAAAACGTTTACCGTCTCGAACGTCATTCAAGAAGTAAAGAAGCCGACACTCGTCCTCGCCCATAACAAGACGCTCGCCGGTCAGCTCTACTCGGAGTTCAAAGAGTTCTTCCCGAACAACGCGGTCGAGTACTTCGTCAGTTACTATGACTATTATCAACCGGAAGCGTACGTGCCGTCGACGGATACGTTCATTGAGAAGGATGCTTCAATCAATGATGAAATCGATAAGCTGCGTCACTCGGCGACGTCGGCTCTCTTTGAGCGCGATGACGTCATCATCGTCGCATCTGTCTCCTGTATTTATGGTCTCGGTAACCCGGAAGAATATCGGAGCCTCGTCTTGAGCCTTCGCGTCGGGAAAGAGATGGGACGTGACGAGATGTTACGTAAACTCATCGACATTCAATATGAACGAAACGATATCGATTTCCAGCGTGGACGTTTCCGTGTCCGCGGGGACGTCGTCGAGATCTTCCCAGCATCGCGTGACGAACACTGCATGCGCATCGAGTTCTTCGGAGACGAGATCGACCGCATCCGTGAGATGGATCCGTTGACGGGTGAAATCATCGCAGACCGTGATCACGTCGCCATCTTCCCGGCATCCCACTTCGTCACACGCGACGAAAAATTGCAAAAGGCAATCGTCAACATCGAAGCGGAACTTGAGGAACAACTTGAGAAGTTCCGCGAAGAAGGGAAGCTCTTAGAAGCGCAACGACTCGAGCAACGAACGCATTACGATTTGGAAATGATGCGTGAGATGGGGTATTGTTCAGGAATCGAGAACTATTCGCGACACTTGAACTTGATGCCTGAAGGTTCAACCCCGTACACGTTAATCGATTACTTCCCGGAAGATTTTTTACTCGTTGCTGATGAGTCGCACGTGACGCTCCCGCAAGTACGCGGGATGTACAACGGGGATCAGGCACGGAAACAAGTGCTCGTCGACCACGGCTTCCGTCTCCCTTCGGCGAAGGATAACCGTCCGCTCAAGTTCGATGAGTTCGAGAAGAAAGTCTCACAAGCGATTTTCATCTCGGCGACACCAGGTCCGTACGAACTCGAACATACGCCGAACATGATTGAGCAAATCATCCGTCCGACCGGGTTACTTGATCCGACAATCGAGATTCATCCAATCAAAGGTCAGATTGACTACTTGATGGATCAGATTCGCGAACGCATCAAGCGCGACGAGCGCGTGCTCGTGACGACGCTCACGAAGAAGATGGCAGAGGACCTATCCGATTACTTACGCGAAGCGGGAATCAAGGTCAACTATATGCACTCCGAAATCAAGACGCTCGAGCGAATCGAAATCATTCGTGACCTTCGTCTCGGTAAATATGACGTGCTCGTCGGAATCAACTTGTTGCGGGAGGGTCTTGACATTCCAGAGGTCAGCCTCGTGACGATTCTCGATGCCGATAAGGAAGGATTCCTTCGTTCCGATCGTTCGCTCATCCAGACGATTGGACGAGCGGCGCGTAACGCGAACGGACATGTCATCTTGTTCGCGGACAAGATGACCGATTCGATGGCGCGTGCCATCGAAGAGACGGATCGTCGTCGGTCGATTCAACAGGCTTATAATGAAGAACATGGCATCACCCCGCAGACGATTCGAAAAGACGTCCGAGGGGTCATTCGGGCGACGGTCGAGGCGGAAGAGGAAGCACTCGAATCGCTCAGTACGATGAAGCCGGCCGAACGCGAGGCGGCGATTGCCAAGTTGGAAGAAGAAATGAAGCAAGCGGCACGCGATCTCCAGTTCGAACGCGCGGCCGAATTGCGTGACTTAATCTTGGAGTTGAAGGTAGGGAATTAAATGGCTGAAAAGAAAAATGCGATTGTCATCAAAGGGGCACGCGTCAACAATTTAAAAAATATTGACATCGATATCCCACGTGACCAGCTCGTCGTCTTGACGGGCTTGTCCGGCTCCGGGAAATCGTCACTTGCGTTCGATACGATTTATGCGGAAGGACAGCGTCGGTACGTCGAGAGCTTATCCGCCTATGCCCGTCAGTTCCTTGGACAGATGGATAAGCCAGACGTCGATACGATTGAAGGACTTAGCCCGGCCATCTCAATTGACCAGAAGACGACGAGTCGTAACCCGCGTTCGACGGTCGGGACGGTGACCGAGATTTATGATTACCTTCGTCTATTGTTTGCAAGAATCGGGAAACCGGTCTGTCCGAACCACGGCATCGAGATTTCGAGTCAAACGATTTCGCAGATGGTCGACCAGGTGATGGAGTTGCCGGAGCGGACACGACTCCAGATTTTGGCGCCAATCGTGTCGGGTCGGAAAGGGACGCACGTGAAAGTATTCGACTCGTTAAAGAAAGAGGGATTCGTCCGTGTCCGTGTCAATGGTGAAACGATTGAATTGACGGATGAGATTGAGCTCGATAAAAACAAGAAGCATTCGATTGAAGTCGTCGTCGACCGCCTCGTCGTCCGACCTGACGTCGAAGGGCGCCTCGCCGACTCACTCGAGACGGCATTACGTCTTGCGGACGGCCGTGTCATTATCGATAAGATGGATGGCACCGAGCTTCTCTTCAGTGAGCATCACGCCTGTCCGATCTGCGGGTTCTCCATCGGCGAACTCGAACCTCGGATGTTCTCATTCAACTCGCCATTCGGTGCATGTCCGACGTGTGATGGTCTTGGGACGAAACTAGACGTCGACCCAGAACTCGTCATCCCGGACCCGTCGAAGACGTTGAAAGAGGGGGCGATTGCCGCATGGCAACCGACAAGTTCCCAGTACTATCCACAACTTTTGGCTGCGATGTGCCAGCATTTCAACATCGACATGGACGTGCCGTTCGAGCGCCTATCAAAACGTGATCAGGACCTCGTCTTGAACGGATCTTCGGAGGAATCGTTCCTCTTCCGCTACGAGAACGACTTCGGTCAAGTGCGGACGAATACCATTTTCTTTGAAGGGGTGCTCCGTAACATCGAGCGCCGTTACCGGGAGACAACATCCGACTATATCCGTGAGCAGATGGAAATGTACATGGCGACACATGCGTGTCCGACATGTCACGGCTATCGCTTGAAAGAAGAGTCGCTCGCCGTCAAGATCACGGGTCAGCACGTCGGGCAAGTGACGGAGAAATCGGTCGTGAACGCACTCGCGTTCTTTGAAGGACTCAACGAGCAGTTGAGCGAGAAAGAGATCGCCATCGCCCGTCTCATCCTCCAAGAGATTCGGGAACGACTCAGTTTTTTGAATAACGTCGGTCTCGACTACTTGACGCTCTCTCGTGCCGCTGGAACACTCTCGGGTGGGGAGGCGCAGAGGATTCGTCTCGCGACACAAATTGGGTCTCGTCTCACGGGTGTTTTGTATGTCCTTGACGAACCATCCATCGGTCTTCATCAACGTGATAACGATCGGTTGATTTCGACCCTCAAACAGATGCGGGACATCGGCAACACGCTCATCGTCGTCGAGCATGACGAGGACACGATGATGGAAGCCGACTACTTGATCGATATCGGACCAGGCGCAGGAGAACATGGCGGACAGGTCATTGCGGCCGGGACGCCGAAACAACTGATGAAAAATAAAAACTCGCTCACCGGTCAATATCTTGCTGGGAAGAAGTTCATCCCACTTCCGGCTGAACGGAAGATGCCAGACGAACGTTTCTTAAAGATCGTCAAAGCAGAAGAGAACAACCTAAAAGACGTCGACGTTTCCATTCCACTCGGGATGTTCGTTGCCGTAACAGGGGTCTCGGGATCGGGTAAATCGACCCTCATCAATGAGATTCTCTATAAATCGCTCGCGCACAATATGAACCGGGCCAAAGCGAAGCCAGGCAAGCACAAGAAGATTGAAGGACTTGAGCATATCGATAAGGTCATCGATATCGACCAATCCCCGATCGGACGGACCCCTCGTTCGAACCCGGCCACGTATACGGGTGTCTTTGATGATATTCGTGACGTCTTCGCCTCGACGAATGAAGCGAAGATGCGCGGCTACAAGAAGGGACGTTTCAGTTTCAACGTTAAAGGCGGGCGCTGTGAAGCATGTCGTGGGGATGGGATCATCAAAATCGAGATGCACTTCCTTCCTGACGTCTACGTTCCGTGTGAGGTCTGTCATGGGAAACGCTATAATCGTGAAACGCTCGAAGTGAAGTACAAAGGAAAGACGATCGCAGACGTCCTTGATATGACGATTGAGGAAGGACTCGAATTCTTTGACAAGATTCCGAAAATCAAGCGGAAGATTCAAACGATTTATGACGTCGGTCTTGGCTATATGAAACTCGGTCAGCCGGCGACGGAACTTTCGGGTGGGGAAGCCCAGCGTGTCAAACTCGCTTCGGAACTTCATAAACGGTCGACCGGGAAAACGATTTATATTCTGGACGAACCGACGACCGGTCTTCACGTCGACGACATCGCGCGCTTGTTGAAAGTGTTGCAACGTCTTGTCGAGAACGGGGACACGGTGCTCGTCATCGAGCATAACCTCGATGTCATCAAGTCGGCCGATTATTTGATTGACCTCGGACCAGAGGGTGGAGATGGTGGCGGACTCATCGTCGCAACGGGGACACCAGAAGAAGTCGCGGAAGTGTCAGGCTCGTATACCGGTAAGTATTTGAAGCCGGTTCTCGAACGAGATGCAGCCCGAGTGAAACCGAAAGCAGGAAAAAAGAAATAAGTATAGAAATGGTGAGAAACGGGAAGGTAATTGACGTGCAACCAAATTGAAGGGGGAAAACGAACGTGAAACAAGAAATGCGTGAACTGATTCTCCAGCAAGTGAAGGAAGGCAAGATGACGATCGAGGAGGCGATGACGCAACTCGAACGTCTCGAGCGACTTGAACCGGAACAGGTTCAAGCGCTTGAAGAGCGACAGGATACAGAAAAGGTCGATGCCTATTCGGTTGAATCGCTCACAACGAAACTGACATCTGCAGTGGAAGGGCTCGTGACGAAACTTCGCGACAGCGACTTCTCATTCAGCTCGAACTTTGGTCCGGAAGTGACGTATTCGAAGTCGTTCCCGTTCACAGGTAGCGATATCTCGCTCGACCTGTTCAACGCGTCGGCGACGATTGTTTCGTCTGATGCCGAAGATTGTGAACTGATTGTCACGGGTCGTCCGCTTCGCCAACAAGATGCGGATAAGGCGCTCGAACAGTTACAGTCTGCGGTTAAGCACTCTGTCATTGGTGATCGTCTCGTCGTTTCGCTCCGTGATAAACTCGTCCGGGCCCACGTGGAACTGTACGTCCCGCACCACCATTTCAACCATCTTCTTGTTCAAACGTTGAACGGTGAAGTCCGTGCCGATGGTCTCGATGTCGAGAACGTTCGTGTGCAAACCGCAAACGGGCGTGTCGTGCTCCATGACGTGCATGCATCCGAACTATTACTGAACACTGGTAATGGGACGGTCGAGGTCGAAGGTGTCGAAGCGGAACTCGTTCACGTTCGGACCGGAAACGGTGCCGTCATCGTCGGTGGGAAGTACGATAAAGCCTCCCTCAAGACCGGGAACGGAAACATCCGCGCGGAACTGGCGACAGCTCGTCCTGCGAAGTTTGAACTCGCGTCACTCGCCGGGAACATTCGACTCGTGTTACCACACGGCGTCGAGGTCGAAGGGGAGCTCGAGACGAATTTCGGTGGTCTGCATTGCTTGCTTGATGAGCTCGAAATCATCCGTGACCGCAAGGACGTCGCACAGCGTCGTCTGGAATTCTTATCGGGTCGCGGTCAAACCCCTCGTATCGAAGTCGAGGCGGGGACGCGTACCGGTACAATCGATTTGGAGCACGGTTCGGTCTATACGCCATCCACATTCCTCGATGAAGATAAAGTGGAACCGGCTGACCCGGTCGATCCTGTCGACCCGGGCGATTTGAACAATCCGTTCCATCAACAATAAGAAAATCCCGAAGGCTCAGCCTTCGGGATTTTTTGATTATAGATTCATTTCGTACTCCATCTGTTGCCAATCCATCATCTGTGTATCAAACAGAGTGAAGGCGCTGATAGCAAACACGATGAAGAGGACCGGTCCGGCAATCAAGAGAATGATTCCAAGAAGGCGCATCGACTTCGAGCGATTCCAATAGAAGATGATGGCGACAATCATGGAGATGAGCGCTCCGGACAAGAAGAATCCGATGATGTTCAAGATGAACAATAGCAAGATCGTCTCATTTTTCGTCGCGGCATATTCTTTCCACATATCGATTAACGATTTGATGATGTAAACGAGGGACCCAATTCCAATCACTAGCGCAAATAAGATGACAATTCCAAATAAACCTTCCATTATTCCACCTCCTAGTTAGCCTATACCCTACATACGAACGGTGTAATAGGATGGTTTCAACAATTTTTTGACACGTTCTTCATCACTTCCCTAGCCCGTCTTAGAAAGAGCTATGATACAATAATGAGCGTGAAAGGGGCAGATACTGATGCAAAATATCGTACGTACCGCTCAAGTTGTTGAGCGTTTTAAACTTCAAGTTATTGCGGGAGAGGAAGGACTTCATCGACCGGTCGCAACACCCGACCTGAGTCGACCGGGTCTCGTCCTTGCTGGCTATTATACGCACTATGCCAAAAACCGCCTGCAAGTGCTTGGGAAGACGGAGTTGACATTCTATGCGAGCCTCTCGGAAGAGAAGCGTCGTGAACGAGCTAAAATCTTGTGTACGGAACAGACGCCAGGAATTTTAATCACGCGTGGCTTCGATATTCCAAAAGAAATCGAAGAAGAGGCGGAAGCGGCAAACGTTCCTCTCATGCGGACGAATGCGGTGACGACATCGATTGAATCACAAATTACGAACTTCCTAGAGATGGAACTAGCACCGATGACGGCGATGCACGGTGTGCTCGTCGATATTTACGGTGTTGGTGTCCTCATCAAGGGCCAGAGTGGTGTCGGGAAATCTGAGACGGCACTTGAACTCGTCAAACGGGGGCACCGCCTCGTCGCCGATGATTCAGTCGAGATTCGTCAAACGGGGGACCAGCTCCTCGTCGGATCAGCACCGAAGCTCATTCGTCACCTGCTCGAGATTCGTGGGATTGGCATCATCGACGTCATGACGTTGTTCGGTGCGGGTGCGGTTCGGTCGCATAAAAAGATCAGTCTCATCGTCAACTTGGAGAACTGGGACGCGGGCAAAGTATACGACCGTGTCGGACTCGACCACAATACGATGAAAATCATCGACAGTGAAGTTCCGCTCTTGACCATCCCCGTTCGACCTGGTCGAAACTTGGCAGTCATCATCGAGGTCGCAGCGATGAACTATCGTCTGCAAAATATGGGAATCAATACGGCTGAAGAGTTCGCGGAACGTCTCGCGAACGCGATTCAGGATACTGAAGGAGACTTGTGAGCATGGTAGAACCGACATTTGATCGTGTGGCGTTTGAGATTGGCTCTTTGCCAATCTATTGGTACGGCATGATTATCGCCTTCGGGGCGATGCTTGGTCTCGTCCTCGCCTTATACGAAGCAAAACGTATCAATTATGATTCGGAACGACTCGTGGATGTCGTCATCTGGTCGATTCCGATCAGCATCGTCTTCGCGCGCATTTATTACGTGACGTTCCAATGGGATTATTATTCAGAGAACCTCGGACAAATCATCGACATTCGTCAAGGTGGGATTGCCATTCATGGAGCCATCTTCGGTGCTCTCCTTGTCGTCATCGTCTATTGTATGCGAAAGTCGATGTCGTTCTGGAAAGTGACGGACATCTTGGCGCCATCGCTTCTTCTTGGACAAGCCATTGGGCGTTGGGGAAACTTTATGAACCAAGAGGCACATGGTGGCGAGACGACGCGTAGTTTCTTGCAAGATACGCTCATGTTACCAGACTGGATCGTCAATCAGATGTATATCGATGGGACTTATTATATCCCGACCTTCTTATATGAAAGTGTATGGAATATCATCGGGGTCATCCTTCTCGTCGCGTGGCGCATGATTGGCAATCCACGACGTGGGTATATCTTCTTGTCATACCTCGTCTGGTACTCAATCGGTCGCTTCTATATCGAGGGACTTCGTACGGACAGTCTCATGTCAGGAGATTTGCGTGCGGCGCAAATGGTGTCAATCGCCTTGATCCTCTTCGGTATCGTCACGATGATTCTTCGTCGCAAGGCGAAACGTTACAACGACCCATCAGAGAAAGGATTGTTTGATTAATGGATACGATCTTATTTGATTTAGACGGTACATTACTCGATACGAACCCACTCATTATCGCGAGTTTCCGCCATACTTTCGACTATTATTTCCCGGAACATACGTATCGGGATGAAGACATTTATCGATTCATCGGACCGACGCTCGAAAAGTCGTTCCGTGAACTCAACGAGCCGGAATGGAAAGAGATGCAAGCCTTCTATCGGAGCTTCAACATCGCCATGCATGACCAACTCGTCGCAGAGTACCCAGGAGTCATCGAGGGGCTATATCGCCTTCATGCGAAAGGATACAAGATGGGCATCGTCACGTCGAAAGGTCGTCCAGTCGTCGAGCGCGGTCTTCGATTGTTCAATATCGACCACTTATTTGACGTCGTCGTGACAGCGGATGATGTCGAGAACGAAAAACCTCACGCTGAACCGGTCGAGCGTGCACTACAAGCACTCGACTCGTCACCAGAACGCGCCGTCATGGTCGGAGACAACGACACGGATATCTTCAGCGGGAAAAATGCCGGAACGAAGACGGTCGCTGTCGGCTGGGCCCTCAAAGGGCGTCCATTCCTCGAATCGCTCGAACCGGACGTCATCATCGACTCGATGGAACATTTCGAGGCGTGGCTAGACGAGGTCAGTATTCATGCGTAAGACGACACGATATCACATCGAGGGACCGAATCCGCTTTGGCAAATGTATCAGACGATTCGCTTTCTGCGTGTCTTCAAAAACACGACGGTCGTTCTGGTCGGTCGTTACTTTCCGTCGGTGAAGGCAAAGCGTTGGCTTTACCAGACGTTCCTCGGGATGAATATCGGAGAATATAGTGCCCTTGCTCTCATGGTCACACCGGACGTCATGTTCCCGGAACGTATCACGATTGGTCGCAATACGGTCATCGGATTCAATTCGACGATTCTCTGTCATGAGTATCTCGTAGACGAGTATCGGATCGGGGACGTCATCATCGGTGATGGCGTATTGATCGGTGCGAACGTTACCATCCTGCCAGGGGTAACCATCGGGGACGGTGCCGTCATCGGCGCGGGCGCGGTCGTGCACCGTGACGTCTTACCAGGAGAGCGGGTCATCGGTTCAAAGCTTCAATCGTTGACACATATTTGACACAATTTTTCGCAAAATGTTTTCATGAGCATTTTGTTCATACAGAATCAATAATACTTGAGCGGTATCACTTTTTTTTAAAGAGATGCCGCTTTTTCATGGATAAATGTACAGAAATGAAGCTATCATATTTTCGTTCAAAAACAATTTTTGAACCTAGTAAAAAATATTCATTATAGAGGGAATATAGTCGCAATTTTTTTTGACTTTTTCAGTTGCCCTCGTTGTTCGAGTGCGGTATTCTTATCCCTGCAACTAAAAAAGATTTAGAGATGATGTGGAGGATTTAGAATATGGAAGCGAACTATGAAGCAGTAATGACGCTACCCGAACCAGAATCTCCGCTCGCTGCGGAGCTCCACTACTATAGAGGTCGTCGTGCGTTACGTGAAGGTCGCCTGGATGAAGCGACTTTTTTCATGGCTGAAGCGACAGCGGCAGCCACGCATCGCGTCGACTATCATAAACAGTACGCAGAACTGTTATTTGAAGTAGGGGAGGTCTACCACGCCAATGACGTGTGGAAACGAGTATTAGAGCTCGATGAGACCGCAACAGAGGCACTGTATCACTTAGCAAGCAACTGTGCCTATGTCTCTCAATATGAGGAAGCGGCGCACTATGCATCCGAATATCTCGCCCGTGACACAAAAGGTCACTTCACGGAAGCCGTGCAATCCCTTCTTGAACTGATCGAACTCGAACAAGAGTTAGAGGACGAGGAAGAAGACGAATTGATCACGTGGCATACGGAAGCGCAGCGTCAAATCGATAAAGGACGATTGTTTGCGGCAAAGGCGACACTCGAGCGTCTCATCGGTCAATATCCATCGTTTTGGCCAGCATACAACAATCTGTCGGTCGTCAGTTTTTACCTTGGTGATGATCAAGCGGCATTCCGGACGCTCGAATACGTGCTCGACCAAAATCCAGGCAACTTGCATGCGATCTTGAACACGATTCTCTTGCTCCATGAAGCGGGTCAATCGGAAGTGGCCCTGCAGTTGTCGACACCGCTCACACGTGTCCGTCCACTCCAATTTGACTTACGTTATAAATTGGCGACGACACTCGCGCTTGTCGGACATTACGACCGTGCATATGAAGAACTGCGTCTATTGAAAGACCGCGGATTCCGTGGGGACCCATTGTTTGGGCATTGGCTCAGCGTGTCTGCCTATAAGACAGGACGACTTGAAGAGGCAGCCACCTACTTGAACAATGAAGAGATGAAACAGTTTGAAGAGAAACAAAGCTTCGACATCCGAGAAAACCTCGAATTTCGTTCGGCACTCGTCCAAGGATTGCGTCAAGAGAGCGACTTGGCTCGAATCGAGATTATCCGAATCATCGCCAACTTAAAAGATGACGAAGCGTTCGAAGCGCTTGCGCTCACGAATGCGGTGACGGAAAACGAGACGGTCCGTGCGTTCGCAGAGATGTGTCGTGCCGACCTTTGTCAGCAACCGTTCAAAGGAGACGTCCGGATCAAGCGTGCGTTTGATGCGCTCGTCTTGGCTGAAGCACATGTATCAGAAGCGGAACGGATGAGCCTAGAGGGCGACTTCTATGAACGTTTCGCGACGCTTCTGTTGTCTGATGAATCATTCATGGACGTAACGGCATCGGCCGCTGCGCTCGTCTGGATGTTTTATACGAAACGGGACGCATTGATTCTCGAAGATTGTGCGGACGCCTTCCATCTCTCGGTCGACACGTTGACAGAGACGGTTCGTTCGTTCAAACGGACACTCGAACAAGCATAAAGATAGACGATACCCTTACAGGTTTCTTATACTAAAGGCAATCAATTTCTTGCAGAGGTGGAATCAACATGACAGAAGAAAAAATTTATGACGTCATTATCATCGGTGCCGGTCCTGCCGGAATGACCGCTGCGCTATATGCTTCACGTGCGAACCTTTCAACACTTATGATTGAACGTGGGATTCCAGGTGGTCAGATGGCCAACACGGAAGACATCGAGAACTATCCGGGCTATGACAGCATCCTTGGTCCTGACTTGTCTCAAAAAATGTTCGACCATTCGAAAGCGTTCGGTGCGGAGTATGCATATGGGGACGTGCAAAGCATCTCGGATGAAACACAATATAAAATCGTGCATGCGCACAACCGTGACTATAAAGCACGTGCAATCATCCTCGCCTCTGGTGCTCAGTATAAGAAAATCGGCGTACCGGGAGAAGAAGAACTCGGTGGCCGTGGCGTATCGTACTGTGCGGTATGTGACGGAGCGTTCTTCAAAGGGAAAGATTTGTTCGTCATCGGCGGTGGCGACTCGGCTGTTGAAGAAGGTGTCTTCTTGACACGCTTTGCGAACAAGGTGACGATTGTTCACCGTCGCGATGAGCTTCGCGCTCAGAAGATTCTTCAAAAACGTGCGTTCGACAATGAGAAAATCGATTTCATTTGGAACCACACATTGAAAGAAATCACAGAGAAAGACGGGAAAGTCGGTGGAGCTCGTCTCGTCAGCACAGTTGACGGGACAGAGACAGACCACGAGATTGACGGCGTCTTCATCTATATCGGGATGAACCCGATTACAGGATTCGTTCAAGACCTCGGCATCACGAACGAACAAGGTTACATCGTCACGAACGAGGCGATGGAAACGAATATCCCAGGGATTTTCGCGGCCGGTGACGTCCGTGAGAAAACGCTCCGTCAAGTCGTCACAGCGACGAACGACGGGTCGATTGCCGCTCAGAATGCTCAACACTTCATCGAGGGGCTCCTCGAATCGTTGCAAGAACAAAACGCATGATTCAAGAAGGTAGGACTGCGGGGAACCGCGGTCCTTCTCTTTTTTTCGGACGTTCGTTATACTAGATGGAGAGAGCTACACACACGGCTAGGTTGTCAATTTTAAGGGGGCGTCAGCGAGATGGAAGACTTTAAAGGATTAGAAGAATTGATCATCATCAGTGGGATGAGCGGGGCTGGGAAGTCGGTCGCCATGAATAGTTTCGAGGACCTCGGCTATTTTTGTGTCGACAACTTGCCACCGGTGCTCTTGCCACAATTGATTGATGTCATCAGCTCGGTCCGACCGAAAATCGCGGTCGCCATCGATACACGGACACGAGACTTTATCGATAGCTTATTCATCGTCATCGACGATTTGGAAAAAAAGAATGTGCATCCGCACCTGTTGTATTTAGAGACGCGGGACGACGTGCTCGTTCGCCGTTATAAAGAGACGCGACGGTCCCATCCGCTCGCACCGGAAGATGCGCCACTTGTCGGCATCAAGATGGAGCGCGAACTGTTAGAAGGTTTCCGTGATCGGGCTCACACGCTGTATGATACGAGCGAATTGAAGCCTCAGATGTTGAAGGACCGCATCCTCCAACAATTCAATGAAGAACGGATCCCGTTCACAGTCAACTTCATGTCGTTCGGTTTCAAACATGGGGTTCCGCTCGATATCGACTTGTTGTTCGACGTTCGCTTCATCACGAACCCATTCTATATCCCTGAGCTCCGTCCACTCACGGGTCAGACGACAGAAGTACAGGAATACGTCATGTCTCATCCGGAGGCACGAGCATTTTATAAAAAGTTGATCGACATGCTCGAGTTCCTTCTCCCGCAATATAAACGGGAAGGCAAGACGCAAGTCGTCGTGGCATTCGGTTGCACCGGTGGGAAGCATCGGTCGATTACCTTCGCTGAGAAAGTGTCGGAGCACTTTGCTGAACGTTATAATGTGAAAACGGTCCACCGAGACCTCGCTCACGCGACGAAGGAGAAGTGACATGAGACGAGATCGGAAAGTAGTCGCTATCGGGGGAGGGACAGGATTGTCCACTCTCGTTCGTGGGTTGAAACATTATCCACTCGATATCACGGCAATCGTCACGGTCGGGGACGACGGGGGGAGCTCGGGACGTCTTCGTGACGAGTTTCATATGTTGCCTCCGGGCGATATCCGTAATGTCATCTTGGCATTGTCGGAAGTCGAACCGTTAATGGATAAGATTTTACAATACCGCTTCGATACGGGATTTGGTTTAGAAGGGCATTCCCTTGGAAACTTGATGCTCACGGCGGCGACCCACATCTGCGAAGGCTCGTTTGTCAAAGCGATCGATGTCATGTCGCAGCTCTTGAACGCACAAGGAAAAGTATTGCCGGTGACTGAGACGCTCATGACCCTCGCAGCCGAGTTTGAGGACGGCACCATCGTCCAAGGGGAATCCAAGATCCCCCTTCATGAGCAACCGATCAAACGGATGTTTTTACTCGAAGAAGGCATTGAACCGGCCCCGGGCGTCGTCGAGGCGATTGAAGAGGCAGATGTCATCGTGCTCGGTCCAGGGAGTCTCTATACGAGTATCATCCCGAACTTGCTTATCCCAGCTGTACGGGAAGCCATCATCCGCTCGAAAGTCCCGGTCGTCTATATTTGTAACGTGATGACGCAACCAGGTGAGACGAAAGGCTATGACGCGATGAAACACTTGAAAGTCATCGAGTCGTACCTTGGGAAGGCATCGATTGACACGATTGTCGTCAACAACGAACCGATTGAAGAAGAGTATTTGGAGCGTTACCGTGAGGATGGATCGGAAGAGGTCCGTTTCGATCGGAAGAAGCTCCGGAACTATGGCACGAACGTTCTCGCTGGGGACATCGTCGACTATAATCGGGAGTATATCCGTCATGATTCCGACGCCATCGCCGGACTCGTCATGCAGCGGGTACTCCGCATCAAGAAGCCGCGCTCATTTCAAGAATTGGAACTGAAATAAAGATTGTTGGAAAGATAGAAAGGAGGGGGACTCGATGAGCTTTGCCTCAGATGTGAAGAAAGAATTGACACAACTCGAAGTGACCGACACGGAAGCGAAAGCGGAACTGTCGGCACTCGTTCGGATGAACGGGGTCATCTCGCTCGCCCTTGGACGAGGTATGACCTTAGATGTCTCGACGGAGAACGCCTCGATCGCCCGGCGGATTTACTCGTTGATGAAACGCCTTTACGACCATCCGTTAGACTTGTTCGTACGGAAGAAAATGCGTTTGAAAAAGAACAACGTCTACATCGTCCGAGTGTCACAGCATGCGGAAACGATGCTTCGGGATCTTGAGATCCTCGGAGAGAATTACGAGATGATTCGGACACTGAACTCGGATATGACGGGGGACGAGAACTTAGCGCGCGCTTACTTGCGTGGCGCCTTCCTCGCAGGCGGGTCAATCAACCATCCGAAAACGTCCTCGTACCACCTCGAAATCTATAGCTTGTACGAAAACCATAACCAGGCACTACGTGATTTGGCGAACCGGTTTGAGTTGAATGCGAAGACGCTCGAACGGAAAAAAGGGCATATCCTGTATATGAAAGAAAGTGAAAAGATTTCGGACTTCCTCAAGTTGATCGGGGCGACCCGGGGTATGTTGGAGTTCGAAGACGCACGAATCATCAAAGATATGCGAAACTCCGTCAACCGTCTCGTCAACTGTGAGACGGCCAACTTGAACAAGACGGTCGGTGCGGCATTGCGCCAAGTCGAGAACATCAAGTTCTTGGAACGGACGGTCGGACTCGACGTCTTACCGAAAAAATTGCGGGAAATCGCCGAACTGCGCGTCACGCATCAAGACGTCTCGTTACAGGAGCTCGGGGAGATGCTCGAGTCCGGTCCGATCTCGAAGTCAGGAATCAACCATAGACTTCGTAAAATTGACCAGATTGCCGAGCGCGTGCGCAGCGGCGATGAGATCGCATCCTCGTGATGCGGTTGCGCCAAAACCATTCTTCCTATATAATAAGCAATTGTGTATAGGTTTTATGAAAAGCGAGTAAAAGGAGCTTCATCATTATGTCGAATGAAAAGAAAAGATTATCGCTCACGATTGACGCTAAGCTCGACCAGGTCATCACAGAGCGTGCTAAAGAAATCGGAATTCCGAAAAGTGCACTCGTCACGTTCGCTACAAGCCTCTTCTTGAACCAGCTTCGTGCGGAAGAGTTGTTGAACGGGGACAAGAACGCAATCTACGAAGTCATTCGTAAAGACTACGAGTTGCTCACGAGCGTAAAGAATCTAGATAACTAAGTGAAAGGTTGACTCCGGTCAGCCTTTTTTAGTTGCATCTCTTTCAGAAATTTGGAATAGTGGTGATAATGAATTGGAACGGAGGTCGATCAAATGGGTCAAATCTTACTCATCCTACTGCTACAACTAATCTACGTTCCGGTGTTAACGCTCCGGACGATCATGCTCGTGAAAGGGAAGACCGTCATCGCCGGTCTATTCGGAACGTTAGAAACGCTAATCTATATTTTTGCGCTCGGCATCGTGTTCCAGGATCTGACGACGGTAGGTATGATCGTGTATGCGGTCGGCTTCGGGCTCGGAATCTTACTTGGCGGTTTCGTCGAACGAAAACTCGCCATCGGTTACAACATGATTCAAGTCCATACGAAAGAATATCCAGCGGAACTCATCCAACAGATACGTGACAACGGATATGGAGTTACGCATTATCAAGGGCAAGGACGTGACGGGGTCCGTTACCGTCTTGACGTATTGGCGGCCCGTACCCGGATGAAAGAACTGCGTGAACTCGTCGAGAAGCATGAACCGAAAGCGTTCCTCGTCGCATTTGACCCAATCGACTTCAAAGGCGGTTATATGATGAAAGGACTGCGTCGCCCGAAATGACGCACAAGACTCACGAAAGTGGGTCTTTTTTTGTTAGAGTAGGGATTTTATCTCGTGACAGGGAACTAGTGAAGAAAGGAGATGAGACCGTGAAACGAAATCGACGTGTGTGGATGATCTTACTGTTTGTACTTGTCGGGGCGGGAATCGTTTATTTCGCCATGACCTTATTTGGGGATGGAGAGGACAGTGTCAAGCCGCCGCTTCCAACGATTCGGGTTGGTTCGGTATCGGCAGAAGTGGAACAATCGACGTACTGTTGGGAGACCGGCAATCAAGCGACATGCGCCGATTACGGACTACCGGAAGCGGACGATCTTCAACTGATCACTGTCAAACCGGGAGACCGGATCGATGTCGTCTATCATGCAGAACCGATGACATCGAGTTTCAATCGAATCGAGGATGGAGAACTCGTCCCTTCCGAACTTGTCGTTCCGGATGAGCCGGGCATCTATCTCTATGAAGTCGGCGGAGAGTGGTCGCAAGGAGATAGCCGATACGTCTTCGGTGTCCGGGTCCCTGAAAACTAATGATTGACCTGCCTCTAAGGGGCGACTGTACAGTGAAAGTAGGAGGTGGGGAAACCGTGATTCCAATCGGAAGAGTCGCCCATGTGACCGGATTGTCGGTCAAGGCGATCAAATTTTATGAAGCGCGCGGATTGGTCCGCCCGACGCGGACCGAGAATCAGTATCGAATGTACGGGATGGAAGAGATTCGACGGTTAAGTGAAATCAAACGATTACGTCAAATTGGACTCCGTCTAGAACAAATTCAATCGGGTCTACCGGTTGATACATTACTAGAAACACGATTGGATGAAGTCCAGGCAGAAATCGAACGACTTCATCGAATCGAGAGGCAGATTCGATTGATGCAATCAGGAGGGAACGACATGAAGATTCGATATGAGATGTTGAATGAAGCCATTTCCGTCTATGGATATGGTGGTACGTTAGAGGAGATTCCGAACATGTGGGCCAAGCTTCAACCAGAATTGACGACAGACGAATCGTACGGGGTCTGTCTCCCGCAGGAGAACGGTTATGTCGCGGGGATGACGAAGCCGGTGTCGGGAGAAAGTGCGCGAAGTGTCGAACTGACGAAAGGGAACTATATCGTCGCGACGGTGCAGGGAGGCATCCCGATGATTCCGTCTACGTATGAGCAGCTAGTAAACGTTCCAGACGTGACGCTACGAGACGCGGTCGACTTCGAGCGCTATATTCACGGTCAAGGTGGAGCGGACGACATCATTGAGATTTGGATGCCCATCGAATAGAAAAAAGAACGCATCCATCGATGCGTTCTTTTTTAGAGAAAATGATGGAGATGTAACGTATTTTTAGCTTGCTCCGGAGTGAGATGGAAGGCGTGCTCAGTAGCGCCCTCTAGTAAACTCTGTTCAATTGGCTCTAATTCATATGTGTAAATCCCGTCCTCGAAGTCGGGAGTTCCGATGATGTTGACAGGAATCGGTTGGTCCTGCGATTTCATCAGAATGGAGAACTGTAAAAAATCGTTCGGCGGTAAAAACAAGGTCGTATATAATTTGAACGACTTACGATCTTCCATCGACACTAGAGCAGGTGCTCGACCCAAATCGGACGTGAACGATTGGATGCGAGAAAAAATCATTTGAACGGGAATCAGCATCGTATGGCCCTCGAGTGAACTCACTTCCGTCGGAGGCAAATACGTTTGATCAAGGAGAAGAATCATCTGCTCGCTCTCGACCGGTGGACTGAAGAGATAACCTTGGATCGTTTGGACACCATGGTCCCGCAACCAATTCAAATCACGGAAACATTCTACACCTTCGACGACGATATCCATGCCAAATTCTTTTGCGATATACATCAAGCTACGGACGATGGCTTGTGATTTCACATTTTGATGAATGCCGTGTGCGAAAATTCGGTCGATCTTCATGATTTGGATATTATAATCCTGTACGTACGCGAGTGAAGAATAACCGGTACCGAAGTCGTCAAATGACACGGTGATGCCGAATGCATTCAATGTCTCAAACACGGACTTCATTCGATCTCGGTTCTCCAATAGCGTCGATTCTGGAATTTCGATTTCTAAATAATGAGGTAGGATGTTGTGTCTCGTATAGGATTGTTGAATTTGTTGCATGTAGTTATCTAGATAGAAATAGGAAGCCGGAATGTTTATTGAAATCGGGATGCATGTCGGAAGCTGATTCATAAATCGACAGACTTCCTCGATTAAAAAGTCCGTCAATTCCACAATCTGTTGGTTGTGCTCAATCAACGGAATAAATTCAGCAGGCGAGATGGGTCCCCAAGTTGGATGTGTCCAGCGCATCAGTGCCTCAGCGCCAACAATTTCACCGGTCCACGCATGGACTTTCGGTTGATAGACAACAAACAGCTCCCTATTTTTGATGGCGGTGCGTAAATCATTGATCAACGTATAGCGACGCAAGGATGGCAAGTCAACGCTCGATGAATAGAACGCCAGATTGGAATGTCCCTGTGTGTAAGCGTGATTCGTCACCTGAACGGTATGGGCAATCAGTTCGTTCGCTGTCATCCCGTCATGTGGGGAGCGACAGACACCGACGGAAACGTGTGGGAAGATTTCATACTCACTGATGCTGTAAGCGCGTTCGGACAAGGTGGTCAACTTTTCACCGAAACGCCGGACTCTCTCATCGGTCCAATAACTAGGAATCACGATGCAGTATAAATCTTCATGAATGACAGCTAATAAGGCATCATCAGGAACGTAAGGTTGGAGCGTGCCAATCGTTACGGCATTCCATTCATCCGCTAATTCAAAGCCTAGTGTTTGTTTGACCTCCGCATAGTGATTGAAGGAAATTCCAATCATCGTGACGGATTGCGCCTCTTCTAATAGTTCTTCGATATGTGTCTTTAACGTATCTCGATTGGCAATTCCCGTAATCGGGTCCACTGTCCGTAATGTGGTGATTTCTTGCTCCTGTTCTTGCAGTCGCGTAATATTTTTCAAATAGGAACGGTAACCGGTTACATTTTTATTCTGATCCCAGATAGGTTCACGCTTTTCTTCCACCCACTTCAATTCATCCTTTACATAAACACGATATATGTAAGTAGCGGATTCTCCTTGTAACGTCTCATGACGTGATGAGGTTAGTCGTTCCAAATCTTCTGGATGAAGAAACTGCTTCCAAAATTCGAGCGTGATATCAGAAGGCTCAATCTCAAATCCAATCATACGGAATAGGCCAGGAGAAACGTGTTGGAACGTATCGCTCTGAAAATCAAACTCCATCATCCCGGCTTCGATAAACTGATTGAATTTCTCAATCTTCTCATTGTCAGTTTGGTAGACCGATTGATCCATCACCGCGCATGTAAGTAGTTTTCGATCCATAGATAAATGGCTACGTACGACATAATGGTGGTATTGCGATTCTTCTAAATGAAAGATTCGAACAACAGACTCCCGCATCTCAATCTCAGGGTCGATCATCAACTCACCAAGAATCTTTAAATACACATTTAAATCATCTGGATGGAGTAACTGTTTGAAGAGTAGCGGTGTATGTGTATCCGATGAAATAGTGCTAAGTCCGAACATATCTTTCAATGATCCAAATGTCTCGAAATAGTGAGTCTCTAAATTGAACTCAAAGAGGGCGAGACCGTGAATGTCGCCGAAGACTTGACGATAAGCATCAAAGCGCATGCGTTCTTGTGCGAGCTCATTTTCATATGTTCGCTCCATCACCGAGAACACCAAGGTAATCTCAGGGTGAACAGAAATAGGGACGGGCATCAATTGAAATAGACGATTCGACGGTTGAAGACGAACTTGAATCCCATCGTGTAACGAAGTCATGGATTCCGCAAAAGGGTCCAATTCGTTTGACAGTATTTCAACAAATTCTTCGATGGATTCTGAAAGCAACTTTTCGAACGAAGAGTTGACGAACCAAATTTCATCATCTTTAGTAAGAGCACATATGGCTTCAGGTGAATGCATCCAATATTCCGGTAATGAAGCATGATTATCCGAATCATCAAACGGAATAATTGAACTGAAATGTAATAATTTTTTCAAAATAAACCTCCCGATTTGGTCTACATTATCTATATATTCCTATTTATTATAGGTCTCTTGTTCAGAAAATAGGGTCAATATCTTTTTAACTTGCAGGTTTCAGAAGTCAATAAAAAAGACACACATCCAATTAGGATTGTGTGTCTTTCGGAAAATTAACGTGTCATGACTTTGTCGATGAGACCGTAGTCTTTCGCTTGGTCAGCTGCCATGAAGTAGTCACGCTCTGTATCGCGCTCGATGACTTCAAGAGGCTGTCCAGTGTTTTCTGCCATGATTTGGTTCAACTTCTCGCGCATCTTGATGATGCGTTCTGCGTGAATCTTGATGTCTGACGCTTGGCCTTGTGTGCCGCCGAGCGGTTGGTGAATCATGATTTCTGCGTTCGGTAATGCGAAGCGTTTTCCTTTTTCACCGGCTTGGAGCAAGAAGGCACCCATCGATGCAGCCATTCCGATACAAATCGTCGACACGTTCGGCTTGATGAAGTTCATCGTGTCATAGATCGCCATACCCGCTGTGATCGAACCACCTGGGCTGTTGATGTAGAGTGAGATGTCCTTTTCTGGGTCCTCAGCTGCAAGGAAGAGGAGCTGTGCGACGATTGAGTTCGCGACGTTGTCGTCAATCGCACTTCCGAGAAGGATGATGCGGTCTTTAAGCAAGCGTGAGTAGATGTCATACGCGCGCTCCCCACGGCCTGTCTGTTCGATAACTGTTGGAATTAACATTGAATCTGCCTCCTTTATGTAGGTTGTAATTTCATCATACCTGTATAGTCAATGATGGTCAAACGATAGTCATCGTTTTTCACCTATTCCACGATTTTCTTATCGTGAAACGAAAAAGAGGCCAGGCAATCTGCCTGACCTCTACATCTGATACACCCGGAGAGATTCGAACTCCCGACACCTGGCACCGGAAACCAGTGCTCTATCCCCTGAGCTACGGGTGCATATCTGTGACACGAATTTATTATACATTTGTTTTATTGAAAAAGCAATCCTGTTCACATAGCTTTTTTGAGCGCGACGGAAGCGGGTTCGATACAATAGAAAAGAGGGGGGAGAACGATGCAACGGCAGGAGCAAAAACAAATCCAGCAACAACAGATGACGCAAGACCTCGTGCAGCGGTTACCGGTCCTTGAGGCGGACCGTCTTGCGCTCGCATTCCGGCTGGCGCGTCTTGCACGGCATAACACGAACATTCAAATCGGGAGCGGGGGCATCGATTGGATTGCAGATGCGGCGAGCTCGTTTGAGGAGAAGCTGTTTACACAGATTTATGAGGGTAGCGGTAGTGAGGATGAGAAAGCGTTGCGACGACAACTCATCCTCTTGCTCGACCATCGGGGATTATTGCCGGATGCGAATGAGGTGTTGGCGACACGACTCGGTGTCGACGTCACTCGAATCGAACAGGCGAGGCAGGCGCTTTTATTTCTTGAACCGACGGGGATCGGGGCGAGAACAGAACGGGAGTGTCAATATCGACATGCGATCGAACATGAGGACCCTCGCATCGTCGATGTATTCGAAGCGATTGAGAGTGGGGTGAGTCCTCAACAGATGACGACTGCTCTTGCTATTTCAGAGGAGGAAATGGCAAGACTCGAACGAATCGTCGCGACACTTCCGAAACGTCCTCTATTATATGAAGAAACGGGTCACGTTTTTCCGGAAGTCGAGGTACGCTATGAAGAGGGGACACTCGTCACGACGTGGCTCAGTCCCGAACTCGACGAGTCGCGTGTCGGGAATGACCGTGAGGCGAAATGGTGGATGACGTCCCTTTCGATGCGGAACGAAACGCTGCGTGAGATTTGGTCAATCATTGAAGCACGTCAGACCGAGTGGCTCAAAGGGGAACTTGTCCTTAATCCGTTGACCCGACGGACGGTCGCGCAGCTCATCGGAAAACATGAATCGACGGTCGGACGAGCCATCCAAGGGAAGTTCGCCAAGACCGAGAGTGGCATCATGGAATGGCGACACTTTTTTGTTCGGTCTACAAGTCGCGGGCATTCGCCATTTATGATTAAACGGGCACTCGCAGAACTGATTCAACGAGAGAAGGCACCACAAAGTGATCAGGCGCTTGCGAATGAATTGATTCGATACGGTTATCAAGTGACCCGGCGGACGGTGACGAACTATCGGGAAGAGCTTGGATTCGGTAATTCGCGCGAGCGCGAGCGACAGGTATGGAAGGGATGACGAAAATGAAACTTACTTTATATAAACGTGACAATTGCTCACTATGTGACGAGGCGGTCGTCATGCTCGAATGGTTACAGGAAGATTACCCGATTGAACTCGAACAGATCGACATCACCGGGGATGAGGTGCTCGAGGCAAAGTACCTCTTTGAAATCCCCGTTCTCATACATGAAGGTGTAGTCATCAGTCAAGGGCGATATGATGACAACAAAGTTGAAGATTTTGTTAAGTATACGCTTACATCGAAAAAAAACGTTTGAAGGGGTTGCCAGACGGAAAAGTGATTGATAAGATGAACTCGTAGCGGTGGGACGCAAATAAAAAAGTGGGACAAAAGTTGTCCACACTGAAAGTCGAGGGGGTATGAGCATGATCCAGCAACTGATTCACGTTCAGAAGCAAATTGTCCCTGACCTGCTCGATACGCTCCGACATCGTTACGATATCTTACATTATGTCCGCTTGATGCAGCCGATTGGCCGCAGGACACTCGCAACGAGCTTGGGACTGACCGAACGGGTACTCAGACGAGAAGTCGACTTTTTGAAAGATCAAGGTCTTCTTTACGTCGCTACTCAAGGAATTTCCCTCAGTGAGACGGGACGAAACGTCTTACGAGACTTGCACGAGATCATGGGAGAACTTCTTGGGATCTCAGAAGTGGCAAGAGAGCTCGAAGAGAAATTAGGGGTTCGCCAAGTCGTCATCGTACCGGGTGACTCGGATGAGACATTCTGGGTCCAACGCGATATCGGACGGGCGGCGGTCACGCAACTAAAAGCGCGGCTCGCACCGGATGATAATGTGATTGCGGTAACGGGAGGAACGACGATGGCATCGGTCGCGGCGATGATGTCGCCCGATAAAAAAGAACGCCCGATGCATTTCGTGCCCGCACGCGGAGGTCTCGGCGAAACGCTTGAACTTCAGGCGAACACCGTCTGTTCACGCATGGCGGACCGGGCCCACGCAGACTATCATCTTCTACATATTCCGGATGAAGTATCACAAGAAACGTTCGACCGGATGGTGGAGGAACCTAGCATCAAAAATGTGTTGGAAATGATTAGAGCGGCGCGAATTGTGGTACATGGAATTGGTGAGGCAGAAACGATGGCAAAGCGCCGTCACGCATCACCGGAGCATTTGCGGATGATTGAACGGCATGACGCCGTCGCCGAGGCATTCGGATATTATTTCAATGCTGAAGGTGAGATCGTCCATCGCGTCAAGACGGTTGGAATCCAACTCGAAGAGCTGGATGACATGGATGCCGTCATCGCGGTTGCCGGAGGAAAATCGAAGGCACAGGCAATCGCCGCTTATGCGAAACACACGTCGAACATCATCCTCGTCACAGACGAAGGTGCGGCGAAAGAATTATTAACTTGTTATTAAAGAGTTGACCCCCCGTTGGCTCTTCAATAAATAGCTTCTACCCTAAGGAGGAAATTAACATGGCAGTAAAAGTTGGTATTAACGGATTTGGACGTATCGGTCGTTTGGCATTCCGCGAGATCATCAAAAACGAAGGAATCGAAGTTGTTGCAATCAACGACTTGACAGACACGAAGATGCTTGCGCACCTTCTCAAGTATGACACGACTCAAGGTCGTTTCGACGGAGAAGTTGAAGTACACGACGATCACTTCCTCGTAAACGGAGAGAAAGTTATCACGCTTGCTAACCGTAACCCTGAAGAACTTCCATGGGGAGACCTCGGTGTAGACATCGTTCTCGAATGTACTGGATTCTTCACTTCAAAAGAAAAAGCTGAGCTTCACTTGAAAGCTGGCGCGAAGAAAGTTGTTATCTCGGCTCCTGCTACAGGTGACATGAAAACTGTTGTTTACAACACAAACCACGACATCCTCGATGGTACTGAAACAGTTATCTCAGGTGCTTCTTGTACAACAAACTGCTTGGCGCCAATGGCTAAAGTACTTCAAGACCAGTTCGGAATCGTTGAAGGTCTCATGACGACAATCCACGCTTACACTGGCGACCAAAACACGCTTGACGCTCCACACCCGAAAGGTGACTTCCGTCGTGCGCGTGCAGCTGCAGCGAACATCGTTCCTAACACAACAGGTGCTGCGAAAGCAATCGGTCTCGTAATCCCTGAACTTCAAGGAAAACTTGACGGTGCTGCACAACGTGTACCAGTTGCTACAGGTTCACTCACTGAGCTCGTAACTGTACTTGACAAGCAAGTATCTGTTGACGAAGTAAACGCAGCAATGAAAGCAGCAGCGAACGAGTCATTCGGTTACACTGAAGACGAAATCGTTTCTTCTGACATCGTTGGAATCACATACGGTTCACTCTTCGACGCGACTCAAACGAAAGTCATGACAGTTGGCGACAAGCAACTCGTTAAAACAGTTTCTTGGTACGACAACGAAATGTCTTACACTGCACAATTGGTTCGCACAGTTAAGCACTTCGCTAACATCGCGAAGTAATTTCGTGAACTAAATAGAATCAAATAGGAGCGGAAACAAGAGATTGTTCTCCGCTCTATTTATGAAATGACACGCACGACATATGGAGGCGAAAGTTATGAACAAACAGTCTATTCGTGACATCGATGTAAAAGGGAAACGCGTCTTTTGCCGC